>DATBIC010000128.1:0-25242 GCA_036557145.1 Gaiellaceae bacterium | reverse complement strand
CCGCCTGCCGCACGAGGTGGAGATGGTGCTGACGCGCCACCCGCGCCAGCCTGCCCCCGTCCTCTTCATCCGCCTCGCGACGCCGAAGATCCCCGATCGCTGGGAGCGCTACCTCGCGCCCTACGCGACGTCGACGATCGGTGCGGCCGCCTAGCTCCGCTCGACCGGCAGGTCGGGCCGCTGCTCCCACTCCGACCACGAGCCCGGGTACAGCCGGCCGTTGCGCCCGGCGAGGTGCAGCCGGTGCAGCGCGACGCACGCGGTCACGCCCGAGCCGCAGTACGCGACGACCTCGCCGGCGGGCAGTGCCGGCAGCGGCTCGTTCCACGGCGCGTTGAGCGCGCCCGGGATTCGGCCGGCGACGCGGTCGGTCGGGTTCGGCTCGCCTCGCCAGCGCGACGCGACGCGTGCGTCGACGACCACCAGCGTTGAACTGCCCGCGGCGAGCTCTTCGAGTTCGATCGTGTCGTCCGTGCGCTCGCGCGACGTGAACAGGGCGGGCGCGATCTCCTCCTCGCCGCCGCGGAGCGGCCCGAGCCAGCCGTCGAGGTCGAGCACGGCGCACGCGTCGTGGCCGTGGTGCCGCAGCAGCCACCACAGCCGCTCGGCGCCGCCGAGCGACCCGTACGCGACGACGAACGTCCCGTCGCCGATCCCGGCCGCGCCCGCCGCCGCGGTGAACGCGTCGGCGCTCGGCAGCGGATGGCGCCCCCGCGGGCCGGGCGGCGAGGACAGGTCGCGCTCGACGTCGAGGAACCCCGCGCCGGGGATGTGGCCGTCGAGGTAGGCGCGGCGCCCGTAGCCCAGGTCGTCCAGCGACCAGCGGCAGTCGACGAAGCGGTACTCCACTGTGACATCTGAGCACGCGGCGGCGTATACGGGGCATGAGACGCACACTTCTCCTCTCCGCCGGGGCCGCGGTCGTCCTGTTCGCGCTCGCCGCCGTCGCCGGCGTCGGCCGTCCCTCGCCCGCCCGCGGCGCAGCCGCGGGCCAGCCGAGCGTCGTCACGACGAGCGGCCACGGCGACGTCACCGCGGTTCCCGACCAGGCTGTCGTCACCGCCGGCGTGAACACGCGTGCCGCGACCGCTTCCGACGCGCTGAGCCAGAACGCCCAGGCGATGCAGCAGGTGATCGCCGCGCTCAAGAAGGCGGGCGGCACCGACCTGCAGACGCAGGAGGTCTCGCTCGAGCCCCAGACCGACGAGCAGGGCACCGTCACCGGGTACGTCGCGCAGAACACCGTCAGCGCGAAGGCCGCGATCGCCGACGCGGGGGCGCTCGTCGACGCCGCCGTCGCTGCCGGTGCGAACACCGTCGAGGGGCCGAGCCTCGCCGTCTCGGACTCCGACGCGCTCTACCGCAAGGCGCTTGCCGACGCGATGACCGACGCGCGCGCCAAGGCGGCCGCGCTGGCTCAGGCGGGCGGCTTCTCCGTCGGGGCGGTGTACGCCGTCACCGAGCAGGGCGCGCAGACGCCGCCGCCGGTCGTCTTTGAGCCCGCGACCGCGGCGAAGGCGGAGGCGACGCCGGTCGAGCCGGGAACGCAGGACGTCACCGCCGACGTCACCGTCTCCTTCCGCATCGGGTGATCCCTACACTCGGAGGGTGACGAACGTCGTCTTCGTCGAGATCCCGTCGGGCTCGCGCAACAAGTACGAGTGGGACGACGAGCTCGGCGGGATCGCGCTCGACCGGCGGCTGTTCACGTCGATGACGTACCCCGCCGACTACGGCTACCTCGAGGGCACGCTCGGTTCGGACGGCGACCCGCTCGACGCGATCGTGCTCGTCGGCGAGCCGACGTTCCCCGGTTGCCGGATTCGCGTGCGCGTCGTCGGTGTCTTCCACATGGCCGACGAGAAGGGCGAGGACGAGAAGCTGATCTGCGTGCCGTTGAACGACCCGCAGTGGAGCGTCGTCGAGGACATCCACGATGTCCCGACGCAGCTTCGCAACGAAATCGAGCACTTCTTCCAGGTTTACAAGGATCTCGAGGACAAGCACACGGAGACGCGCGGCTTCGGCAATCGCAGCGAGGCCGAGTCCGTGATCGAGGCCGCGCGCGCCCGCGCCGCCGAGTAGCGAAAAGTTTTCTTGCGGGACCGGGCGGTCTCGCCTATCGTGGACGGCGCCATGTTCGGGATCGCGACCGAAGACGTGACGCCTCGCCGCTGACAGCGGTCGAGGTGCGTCTTCGTTCGGTTCTCTTTCCACGCGATCCAAGGAGCATGAGTGCAGCACCAGGCAGTCGTCGTCTCGGACCTCAAGAAGGTCTTCAACCGTAGGAAGGGCCTCTTCGGCAGGCGGCGTCCGCGCGCCGCGCTGAACGGTGTCTCGTTCGCGATCGAGCGCGGCGAGTGCGTCGCGATCCTCGGTCAGAACGGCTCCGGCAAGTCGACGCTCGTCCGGCTGCTCTCGACGCTGCTCCTGCCGGACGGCGGCGAGGCCACGATCTTCGGCCACGACGTGTTCGACGACGCGCGCGCCGTGCGGCGGCTCGTCAACCGCGTCTCCGTCGAGGCGAGCTTCTTCAAGAAGATGAGCGCGGCCGAGAACCTCGCGTACGCGGCGCGGTTCTACGGGATGACGCCGCACGAGACGCGGACGCGGATCCCGACGATCCTCGCGCGGGTCGGCTTCCCGCCGAGCCGGCGCGGTGAGGCAATGGAGAACCTGTCGCGCGGGATGCAGCAGAAGGTCGCGCTCGCGCGGGCGCTGCTGACGTCGCCTGTACTCCTGCTCCTGGACGAGCCGACGACCGGCCTCGATCCGCGCTCGCGGGCCGAGGTGCAGGCGTTCATCCGCGAGATCCGGCAGCGGCACGACTCGACGATCCTGCTCTGCACGCACGACATGAAAGAGGCCGAGGAGCTCGCCGACCGGATCGGCCTGCTCGACCGCGGCGAGCTGTTGTTCCTCGAGCCGGCGGAGGACGTCAAGGCCCGCTACGGCGTCGAGACGATCGAGGACGCGTTCTTCGCGGCGACCGGCCGCGAGTTCGAGGACGAGAAGTCCGAGGAGGACGAGGAGAGGGAGGTGTTCGCGTAATGGCAACCCCCGAGCTGACCTTCACGCGCAGGCGTGTGCTCCGCGACGAGCTCGTCGGGCTCTACGGGGTCGTCGAGCGCAACCTGTACCTGACCAAGCGCTACCTGCTCTGGGATCTCGCGTTCCTGGTCTGGACGATCGCCAACACGCTGACGATCGTGTTCATCGCGCGCGGCGTCGGCGTGTCGCCCGCGGAGCAGAACCAGCTCGCGACGCAGCTGCTCGTCGGCGGCGTGATCTGGGCGTACCTCGGGATCATCTTCGAGATCGTCACCGAGACCGTCGCATGGGAGCGCTGGGAGGGGACGATCGAGTACACGTTCATGGCGCCGCTGTCGCGCCCGGTCCACCTGATCGGGATGGGCCTCTACGCCGTCATGTACGGGCTCGTGCGCGCTGCGCTGGTCTTCGCCGCCGTGGTCGCGTTCATCGGCATCCACGTGCCGAACGCCAACTACCCCGCGGCGGTCGCGCTGCTCGGCATCGCATCGGTGTCGTTCATCGGGGTCGGGATGATGACGGCGGTCCTGCCGCTGATCTCGCCGGAGAAGGGCACGCAGCTCGGCTTCGTCGCGCAGGGGTTGATGCTCGTCGTGTCGGGCGTCTACTACCCGGTCAGCGTCCTGCCCGAGTGGATGCAGTGGATCTCGAAGATCTCGCCCGCGACCTATGCGCTGCGCGGCTGCCGCGCGTCGATCATCGACGGTGCCGGCCTTGCGTGGGTCGACGTCTGGCCGTTGCTCGTGATCGGGCTCGTCTCGATCCCGCTCGGGCTCGCCGTCTTCCGGTCGGGTGAGCGGTACGCGAAGCGAAACGGGAAGCTGAAGCGGTCGGGATGATCGCGCTGCGCCCCGTCGCGTCGGATGCGGATCTCGAGATGTGGGCCCGCATCAAGAGCACCGTCGTGCCGAACGAGCCGGTCACGCCGCAGCAGCTCGTCGACGCCGACGAGCCCGACCGCCTGCTCCTGCTCGCGTCGCTCGACGGCATCGACGCGGGCTGCGGCGTCGGCGCCCCCTCGAGCTTCGGCGGGCGGGCGTACTGCGCCGCCAGCGTGCTCACGGCGCACAGGCGCCGCGGCGTCGGCACCGCGCTCTTCCGGGCGCTCGCCGACCACGGCCGTGCGATCGGGCGCGAGGGCGTGAACGCGTTCGTGGACGCCGGCGACGACGGGTCGATCGCCTTCGCGCGGTCGTTCGGGCTCGAGGAGGCCGACCACCAGCTCGAGCAGCTGCGCCGGGTGTCGCCGGGCGAGCAGGCACCTCTGCCGCCGCCGGGGGTGGAGCTCGTCTCGCTCTCGGGCCGCCGCGAGGAGCTGCTGCGCGAGGCGTGGGAGTCGGTCGCGCTCGAGGGCTACGACGACCTGCCGATGCCGGGGCCCGTCACCCACTCTCTCGAGACCTGGCTTCGCGAGGAGGCGACCCGCCCGGACGGCTCGTTCGTGGCGATCGAGGACGGCGTCGTCGTCGGGTACGCCGGGCTGCTCGTGCACGCGAACGGGCCGGCGAGCGCGGAGCACGGCCTCACGGCGGTGCGGCGCGACCGGCGCCGGCGCGGGATCGCGCGGGCACTCAAGCAGGCGCAGCTCCACTGGGCCTCGCGCTCCGGCGTGCTCGAGCTGGTCACCTGGACGCAGCGGGGGAACGAGGCGATGCAGGCGCTGAATCGCGGCCTCGGCTACCGCGACGTGTCGAAGCTGCTGACGATGCACGGCCCGCTGCCGGCTCTTGACGGCCGACCGGCGCCACCGCTACGTTGAGGGCGTGCCGCCCCGATGGGCGGCGCTGGGCGATGAGGCCTGAGGACTCCCGGAGTCCTTGGGCCTTTTGTCGTTCTCGGGCTCGAAACTCACGACAACGGGAGACGAAGGTGACCAAGTACAAGCTCGAATACATCTGGCTCGACGGGTACGAGCCCACTCCGAACCTGCGCAGCAAGACGAAGGTGAAGGCGTTCGAGGCCTTCCCGGCGGTCGAGGAGCTGCCGATCTGGGGCTTCGACGGCAGCTCGACCCGGCAGGCGGAGGGAAGCGATTCGGACTGCCTGCTGCAGCCGGTCGCCGTCTACCCGGATCCGGCCCGCCGCGACGGGGCGCTCGTGATGTGCGAGGTGCTGCTCCCCGACGGGACGCCGCATCCGTCGAACACGCGCGCGGCCGTCGCCGACGACCCCGACACGTGGTTCGGCTTCGAGCAGGAGTACTTCCTCTACCGCGATGGACGCCCGCTCGGCTTCCCGGCCGAGGGATTCCCGCTGCCGCAGGGCGAGTACTACACCGGCGTCGGCTTCAAGAACGTCGGCGACGTCGCCCGTGAGATCGTCGACGCGCACATCGACCTCTGCATCGACGCGGGGCTCGGCCACGAGGGCGTCAACGCCGAGGTGGCGAAGGGGCAGTGGGAGTTCCAGATCTTCGGCAAGGGCTCGAAGCGCGCCGCGGACGAGCTGTGGATCGCCCGCTACCTCCTGCTCCGCCTGTGCGAGCGCTACGGCGTCGACGTCAACTTCCACCCGAAGCCGCTCGGCGCGGAGCTCGACTGGAACGGGTCGGGGCTGCACACGAACTTCTCGTCGAAGCACATGCGCGAGGTGGGCGGCGAGGAGCACTTCCTCGCGCTGATGGACGCGTTCGACGAGCACAAGGACGCCCACATCTCCGTCTACGGCCCAGACAATCACCTTCGCCTCACCGGCCTGCACGAGACGCAGTCGATCGACCGCTTCAACCACGGCGTCGCCGATCGCGGTGCGTCGATCCGCGTCCCGCACAGCTTCGTCGCGAACGGCCACCGCGGCTACCTGGAGGATCGGCGGCCGAACTCGCTCGGGGATCCCTATCGGATCACAGGGCGTATCGTGCAGACGATCCGGAAGGTGCCCACGGGCGGTGTCGAGGCGGTCGAGCCTCTGGCCGCGGCAGCGGCGTAGCGGCTGCGATTCGAGGAGAGGAGCGAGCGAGATGTCGATGATCGAGAGCGAGTTCAGGGCGACGTCGGACCCGGCGGCCCGCAAGTCGGTGCTCGAGGACGTGGCGAAGCAGGACGTCGAGAACGTCCTCTTCTGGTTCTCCGACATCGAGGGGCACCTGAAGAGCTTCGCGATCACGCCCGCGGAGATCGAGGACGCGCTGAACGACGGCATGGGCTTCGACGGCTCGTCGATCACCGGCTTCAACGCGATCGAGGAGTCCGACATGGTCGCGATCCCCGACCCGTCGACCTACCGGCTGATGCCGGCGCGCCCGGGAGAGGCGCGGGTCGCGCGGATGATCTGCGACGTCGTCACGCCGGACGGCTCCCCCTACGAGGGCGACCCGCGCCACGTGCTGCGCCGGGCGCTCGAGCGGATGCAGTCGATGGGCTTCGACACCTTCAACGTCGGCCCCGAGCTCGAATACTTCCTCTTCAAGGACAAGCACGGCACGGAGACGCTCGACGAGGGCGGCTACTTCGCGATGACGGCGCTCGACGCCGCCACCGAGCTCCGCAACGAGACGATCCGGGCGCTCGAGGAGATGGGAATCGGGATCGAGTACCACCACCACGAGGTGGCGCCGTCCCAGCACGAGATCGACATGCGCTACGCGTCCGCGCTCGACATGGCCGATCAGACGTTGACCTACCGGCTGATCGTCAAGGAGGTCGCGGCCAAGAACGGCGTCTACGCCACCTTCATGCCGAAGCCGCTCTACGGCGAGAACGGCTCGGGGATGCACACGCACATGTCGCTGTTCACCGACGGCCGCAACCAGTTCTTCGCCGGGGAGGACGACTACCACCTGTCCGAGACCGGCAAGCAGTTCATCGCCGGGCTCCTCCGCCACGCCCGCGAGATCTCGGCGGTGTTCGCGCAGTGGGTCAACTCGTACAAGCGGCTCGTGCCGGGCTTCGAGGCGCCGGTCTACGTCGCCTGGTCGCAGCGGAACCGCTCCGCGCTGATCCGGATCCCGCTCTACAAGCCGGGCTCGGAGCAGGCGACGCGGGCGGAGATCCGCTGCCCGGACCCGTCGTGCAACCCGTACCTGACCTTCGCGGCGCTCCTCCACGCCGGGCTCGAGGGGATCGAGCACGGCTACGAGCTCGAGGAGCCGATGGAGACGAACCTGTACCACCTGACCGCCGAGCAGCGGCGGGAGCGCGGGATCGTCTCGCTGCCGGAGACGCTCGGCGAGGCGATCGACGAGTTCGCCGCCTCGAAGCTGATGCGCAAGGCCTTCGGCGGCCACATCTTCGACAACTACGTGGCGCTGAAGCGCAAGGAGTGGGACGACTACCGCGTCCAGCTCACCCAGTGGGAGCTCGACCGGTACCTCGGCGTCCTGTAGCGCGGGAAAACCTAGCCCCGGTCCCGGCTTGGCGGGGCAGGGGCCAGGCGCTACGCTCGAAAGACCCAGCGCGGTTTGACCCGCCGCGCTGCTGGCGGCAGATCGCGGGGCGTCGTTCTGCGGCGCCCTGTGGTCTTTCTAACGGGGCTTAGAGGAAGGTGCGGATCGCCTCGCGCTCGACCCGCAGGCCGATCACGCGCGAGCTGTCGTCGATCTGCTCGATCGACTCGGCCGGGACGAGCCGGCGGCGCCGGGCGAGCCAGCCCGAGCGCACCGAGAGCGCGTCCGGCTCCTCGGGGGAGGTGCCGTACATCGGGCACTCGACACGGCCGACGATCCGCCCGCGGGCGTCGGCGACGAGGAACCCGGCGGTACGGCGGAGGTCGACGGCGACGGCACTCACGGCTCGTGACGCTATTCCCCGTTTACGAGGAAACTCCCCCTCGCTCGGTAAAGGTTCTGTAAGCCCGCTAGGACCACTTTCCCGACATCGCCAGCCAGGCGACGGCCAGGAAGACCAGGTAGATCGCGGACAGGCCGCCCACGAGGATGCCCGCGAGCGCCTTTCCGGCCCGTTTCCACCAGAACGCGACCCCCGTGGCGACGAGGAGGACGAGCAGGCCGGCGTCGGCGACGATGAACCCGATCCCGAGCCAGGACGGGTCGTCGTTGCCGCTCCACCCCTCCTTGGAGTAGATCCACTGGGCCCCGACGCGCATCACCACCCAGGCCGGGAGCGCGACGACGAGGAGCGTCCAGAACGCGGCCCGGCGGAGCGACGCGACGTCCGGCAGGCGCCGGCCGGCGACCACGAGGATGAGCACGGCAAGGACCGCGCCGACGAGCGTCATCGCCCCCAGCACGTGCAGGAAGAGCGGCAGGAACGGGCGGCTGTAGGCGATCACGAGCCCGGCTTCCAGATCATGTCGACGAGCAGGAGCAGGGTCGCGAGCCCCGCGAGCCACGACAGCGCGGTGCCGCGTGGGTCGCGCAGCAGCGAGCGGAGCTCGTCGGCAGGCGTGTCGCCTGCGGCGGCGAGGCGTTCGGCGAGCTCACGTGCGCGCTCCTGGTGCTTGCCGCCTGCGCTCCCGAGCGCGCCGACGAGCAGCCACAGCACGAGCGCGGCGATGATCCAGAAGCTCCAGAATGCGAAATGGAGCTCGTGCACGAGCCACAGGCCGAACACGAGCGTGGCCAGCGAGCCGAGCCCGATCAGCGGGATCAGCGGCCGGACCAGGCGCAGGTACATCGCCGTCTCGCTCGGCCGCGCTGCCCGGATCGACAGCACGTTGAGCACGCCGGCCGCGACCGAGCCGCCGACGAGGAAGAACGCGCCGGTGATGTGGAGCATCAGGAGCCACTGGGCGGTGGTCACGGCGAGAGCCTAGTCTGATCGCGTGGAGACCCGCGACCGGCACCTGAAGCTGTTGACGGGGACGATCGAGGCGGTCAACTCCACGCTCGACCTCGAGGAGGTGCTCTCGCAGGTGGCGACGAACGTCCCGGCCGCGCTCGAGGCGGACGCGTGCTTCGTCTACCTCTACGACGAGCACGCCGACGAGCTTGTGCTGCGGGCGACGCACGGATCGCACATCGACGAGCTGACGCGGCGGCCGCGGATGCGGCCCGGGGAGGGGATCACCGGCTCGGCTGCCGCGGCGCGCGCGCCGGTGATGGTCGAGTCGCAGGCGCACCTCGACCCGCGGTTCAAGCACTTCCCGAACCTGCCGGAGGACGAGTACGAGTCGATCCTCGCGGTGCCGATCCTCACCCGCGACGGCACGCTCGAGGGCGCGCTGAACGTGCGCACCAAGGAGCCGCGCGTCTTCGTCGAGGACGAGGTCGAGCTGCTGCTCGCGATCGCGGCGCAGGTCGCGCAGTCGATCGAGCACGCGAAGCTCTACGCCGAGGCGCAGCGCCGCGTGCACGAGCTCGAGGCGCTCGCGCGCATCTCCGAAGCCGTCTCGAACTCGCTCTACCTCGAGGAGTCGCTCGAGGCGATCGTCAAGACGACGATGGACGCGCTGCAGGCGACCGGCGCCGCGCTCGTCCTCGACGACGGCCGGATCGCCTGGCCGGAAGGTGTGGCGAGCACGCACGCGATCCGCCAGCCGCTGCGGTGGCGCGGCCGCCAGATCGGAGAGCTGGTCGCCGATCGTGAGGCGCCGTTCTCCGACGCCGATCGCGAGCTGCTCGGCTCGATCGCCACCCACGCGGCGGTCGCTCTCGAGCACGGGCGGGCGGTCCTGCGCGGCGTGCTGGCCCAGGAGATCCACCACCGCGTCAAGAACAACCTGCAGACGGTGGCCTCGCTGCTCCGGCTGCAGGCGCGCTCGGCCGACGCAGGCGACCCGCGTGAGGCGCTCGAGCACTCCGTGAACAGGATCCTCGCGATCGCCGCGGTGCACGAGCTGCTGACCGAGCGCCGCGACGAGGACGTCGACCTCGCCGACCTGATCGACCGCCTCCGCGCGATGCTGGTGCAGGGGGTCGGTGGGGCCAAGGAGGTGACGTCCGCGCTCGACCCAGTCGAGCTGCCGGGCGCTCGCGCGACGGCGCTCGCGCTCGTCTTCGCCGAGCTGCTCCAGAACGCGCTCGAGCACGGCGGCGACCGGGTGCGCGTCGAGCTCAGCCGCCGCGGCGGCGACGTGGAGATCGCGATCGCGGACGACGGTGCCGGTGGCGTCGACTCCGGGCCGGTGGGCACCGGGCTCTCGATCGTCAGGGCGCTCGTGCGCGACGAGCTGCGCGGCAGGCTCGAGCTGCGCTCGGACGGCCGCGGCACGCGCGCGTCGGTCGTGTTTCCCGCCTAGTTCACGAGAACGTCACGAGCGGGCCCTGATACGCGCTTGCGCCCTCTGCGCACCACCGGCGCTCGGAAACACTCCCGAGCTCCGGACAGCCGTGCTTCGCGAATCGGCCGTTGGTGACGACGTTCAGTGACAGACCGAGCCACCAGAAGCAGCCGAACAGCGCCCGCCGCTCGAACGCGCCGCAGTCGCTGATGAGCCCCATCCGCTCGCCGCTCGGCGCGAGCGCGACGCCGGGAACGCGGACGCCGCGCGCGCAGGCGACCTCGAAGCCTGCCGGCATCCGTGAGCAGGTCCGCATCTGCGCGAAGGGATCAGCGGAGCGAATCAGCGAGGCGCCCGTGACGCAGGCCTTCACCTGGACGCCGTGGAGCCCCGCGCAGACGGCGATGATCGCCTTCGGCGAGTCGACCGGCCGCGCAGGAGGCCGCTCCAGGAATGCGCGATACCAACACGCACGCGCGAAGTTCCCGGAGTAGTGGCCACACAGCTCACGCGGCGAGGTCGTCATGCCGTCGTGCCGGTGTGCCGCATCGAGGCCGTCCACTGCGATCCAGTAGTCGTGGAAGACGCCCTGCGCGCAGTCGGGCGCGTCGACTGGACCGAGCATCTTGCAGGAGGCGAGCGCGGGCATCGGGTAGTCGAGGTACAGCCGGGCGTACGCGTGCCCCAGCCCGTGCACGCAGCTGTACCGCTCGTACCGCGTGGTGGCCCGTGCGCATTCGGCGGCCGCACCCTGCGGGCCCACTTCCTGGATCGCCGGCCCGAGCGCGATCAGCATGCCGTGGGCGAAGCCTGCGGAGCAGCCGGGATCGTTCGACTTCGGCAGCGAGTTGTAGAAGTTCTCGAGCGTCACGTGCCTCGCGATCGCGTACTCGCGACCGACCGTGTGCATGAGGATGTGGCAGTTGTTGGGGAGCCAGCCGCCGATCGAGTGTGCATAGGCATCGATCCGCGGCAGTTCGTCCGCCGGATCGTGCGTCGAGATGATCAGCTGCAAGAGCTTGCTCTCGAGGCATCTGCGGTAGCGCGCCACCACCTTGCCGTCTGCGGCGCATGCCATCACGGCGCGCGCCTCGTGTTTGTATGGGCCGTAGCCAAACTGGCCGCCGCCGGGGCCTCCGCCGGCCGAGGCGGTCGACGCGCAGAAGAGCACGGACACGGACAGCGCGACGAGGGCTGCGAGGTAAACAGCTGTCACGCGGATCACTCGAGTGCCCGTCGCTGCCTCAGGAGAGTTCTGTGCTCGCACGGCCGTCAGCCTCGGAGGGTAGCGGGCACGAGGACGACGTCCGCGAGCCTCTCGGTCCGGCTCCACCCTCGGCGCGCGAGGACGAATCGCACCGCCGGAGTCGCGACCACGAATCGCCGTCAGGCCCCATCGGCGAGCGGTCGGCGACTCCTCCCGAGCGTACGCCCCGCGGGCCCCCTGTGGACGAATCGCCCCACTTTCGGCCCTCATCTGCGCGCGTTCCATGTGGGCGGCTGCCGCCAGACAAGTCACCCCTAGCCACGCCCAACCGAAACATGTCGTGTGACGTGATCGTCACGCCTCGCGGGGCGCGTGCGAACCTAGGGCGGTGCGGATCTTGATCGCCGAGGACGAGACGATCATTCGGCTCGACCTGCGCGACCTGCTCGAGCGCGCGGGGCACGAGGTCATCGCCGAGGCGCGCGACGGCGAGGAGGCGGTTGCGCTCGCGCGCGAGCACGCGCCCGAGCTCGCGGTGCTCGACGTGAAGATGCCGCGGCTCGACGGGATCGAGGCCGCGCGCCGGATCCTCGCCGACCAGGCGATCCCGATCGTCATGCTCACCGCCTACGGCCAGGAGGAGCTCGTCGGCCGCGCCGTCGAGGCCGGCGTCTTCGGCTACCTCGTCAAGCCGTTCCGCGAGCAGGACCTCGTCCCTGCGATCACGGCCGCCCGCGCGCGCCACGCCGAGCTGGAGGAACTGCGCAGCCAGGCCGAGTCGCTCTCCGAGGCACTCGCGGCGCGAAAGGTGATCGAGCGCGCGAAGGGGCTGCTGATGGAGAAGGAAGGGCTCACCGAGGACGTCGCGTTCGCCCGCCTGCGCAGCGCGAGCCAGGCGACCGGCCGGCCGCTGCGCGTGATCGCCGAGGCCGTGATCGCTACATTCGAGTCTCGATGAGCCAGACGATCACACCGCCGCGCGAACGCACGCGCCGGAGCACCGGCGGCGGCCTCGGCAGTGCGTGGCGCGTGATCGTGCTCAACGACAACCACAACACGTTCGAAGGCGTCGCCTTCGCGCTCGCCCAGGTGATCCCGGGGGTCGACTACGACGCCGGGATGGCGCTCGCGAACCGCATCCACTCGACCGGCCAGGCGATCGTGTGGTCCGGGCATCGCGAGCTGGCCGAGCTATACCACGCTCAGCTCGAGAGCTACGGGCTGACGATGGCGCCGCTCGAGCGATAGACGCGCTCGACGGCATCCGTCGCGTGTTCGCGGCCTTCGGCGGCGGCGATCCTCGCGCGCTCTTCGAGGTGATCCACCCCGACGCGATCTGGCGCGTCCCCGGCACGGTGCCCGTCGCCCAGGAGTACCGCGGCCGCGCTCGCATCTTCGATCTCTTCCGTGAGACGCGCCGTCTCACCGGCGGCACCTACCTGAGTGAGCTGCGCTGGGCGGTCGCGGACGCGGAGCACGCGGCCGCCGCGTACCGCGCGCGCGGGGAGCGGCTCGGCCGCAGGCTCGACATCGAGCAAGTCCTGGTGATCGCCCACGCGGACGGCGTGTGGACCGACGTCACCGCGCTGCCCACCGATCCCGCCGCCTTCGAGGCGTTCTGGGCGTGAAGGTCGGCGTCCAGCTGCCCGAGGTCGAGCGCGACGTTCGCTGGCCGGAGTACGTCGAGCTTGCGCGCGCCGCCGAGGAGACCGGGCTCGACTCGATCTGGGTCGGCGACCATCTCCTCTACCGCGGCGACGGACGCCCGGAGCGCGGCCCGTGGGACTGCTGGACGCTCCTCGCCGGGCTCGCGGCGGTCACGACGCGCGTCGAGCTCGGGCCGCTCGTCGCCTGTACCGCCTTCCGCGATCCGGGCCAGCTCGCACGGGCGGCGGCGGCCGTCGACGAGCTGAGCGCCGGCCGTTTGCGCGTTGCGCTCGGCGCCGGCTGGAACGAGGCCGAGTTTCGCGCGTTCGGCGTTCCCTTCGACCATCGGGTGTCGCGCTTCGAGGAAGCGTTCGAGATCATGCGGCGGCTGCTCGCGGGCGAGCGGGTCACGTTCGCCGGCCGCTACCACCGCGTCGACGAAGCGATCCTGCTTCCGCCGCCGGCACGGCGGCCACCGCTGATGGTCGGCGGTGACGGTCCGCGTCTGCTCGCGGCGACGCTGCCGAACGTCGACGCCTGGAACACGTGGTTCAACCGGTTCGGCAACCGGCCGGAGGGCTTCGCCGCGCTCAACGCGCGCATCGACGAGGCGTGCGAGTGCGCAGGCCGCGATCCGCGGACGCTGGTGCGCAGCGCCTGCCTGCTCGTCGAGGTCGAAGGAGGTCGCGGCGAGCGTGCCGCCGACCCCGCCTCGCCGCCGCTGATGCTGGACGAGCTCTCGGCCTCGCTCGTCGCGTTCGCGCAAGCGGGCGTGCACGAGGCGATCCTCGTCCTTGACCCGATCACCGAGCGGTCGATCCGCTCTCTTCGAACAGCGCTTCCCAGCGCCTGAGCAGCGCCTCGAGGTCCGCGCGCGCGTCGCGGTGTGCGCTCAGAAGGTCGACGTCGCCCCAGTCCACCGACAGCTTGCGCTCGAGCTCGGCCACCCGCTCCTCGGCGCGCGCCACCTCGGCCTCGACCAGCTCGAGCGGCGACGGCTGCGGCTTCGCCGGGCGTGCGGGCCGCTCCCGCTTCGCCTTCGGCGGCGTCTCGCGCGCAGCGGCGGGCTCGTCGGCCTGCGCCTGTGTGTAGTCGGCAAAGCCGCCTGTGTACGACGCGATCCGACGGTCCTCGATCGCCAGCAGCCGATCGGCGACAGCGTCGAGCAGCGCGCGATCGTGCGACACGAGCAGCACCGTGCCCGGGAACGCCTCGAGCGCGGCCTCGAGCGACTCGCGCGACTCGAGGTCGAGGTGGTTCGTCGGCTCGTCGAGGACGAGGAAGTTCGCACCCGACGCGACGACGATCGCGAGCGCGAGGCGGCGGCGTTCGCCGCCCGAGAGCGCAACCACCGGCTTCTCGTGCTCGTCCCACCCCGAGAAGAGGAAGCGGCCGAGCAGCGCCTGCGCCTCCGGCCGGCGCAGGCCGGTGCCCGAGATCGCCGCTTCGAGCACCGACCCGCGCTCGTCGAGCTCTGCCTCGTGCTGCGAGAAGTACGCCGGGACGACGCCGTGGCCGAGGCGCACCCGCCCGGCATCGGGCTCTCGGCGGCCGAGCATCGTCTCGAGCAACGTCGTCTTGCCGGAGCCGTTCGGGCCGACGAGCGCGACGTGCTCGCCGCGCTCGATCGCGAACGTGCCGTCGTCGAGCAGGCGCTTGTCGCCCGCCGACACGACCAGCCCCTCGGCGACGACGACGTCGCGGCCGGAGCGCGGCGGCCTGAGGAACTCGAAGCCGAGCGTGCGCCGGCGTGCGTCCGGCGCCTCGACCCGCACCGCCTTGATCCGGTCGATCTGCTTCAGCTTCGACTGCGCCTGGCGCGCCTTCGACGCCTTGTAGCGGAAGCGCTCGACGAACCGCTCGAGCCGCGCGATCTGCTCGGCCTGCCGCTCCGCCTGCTTCTGCTGGTGGATCGCCCGCGCCGCCTGCTCGAGCCGCCAGACGTGCCACGCGCCCGGGAAGAAGGTCGAGCGGCCGCGGTCGAGCTCGAGCACCGCCGTCGTCACGGCTTCGAGGAACCAGCGGTCGTGCGCGACGAGGATGACGGCAGCATCGATCGTGCGCAGCATCTGCTCGAGCCACTCGAGCGACTCGATGTCGAGGTGGTTCGTCGGCTCGTCGAGCAGCAGCAGGTCGGGCTGCGCCGCGAGTGCCCGCGCGAGCGACGCACGCGTCAGCTCGCCCCCCGAGAAGCTGTGGAGCGGGCGGTCGAGGTCAGCGTCGGTGAAGCCGAGCCCACGCACGACCGCCGCGGCGCGGTCACGCCAGTCGTACCCGCCGGCGTGCTCGAGCCGCGCCTGCGCCTCCGCGTAGCGCCGCAAGACCGCGTCGTCGTGCGCGCCGCTCGCCATCGCCGTCTCGAGCGCCCGCAGGTCGCTCTCCACCGCGGCGAGATCGGCCGTCCCCGCGAGCACGTAGTCGCGCAGCAGCACGCGGCTCAGCGCCGGCGGCCGCTGGTCGTGGAGCGCGATCCGCGTCCCCTTCTCGAACGCGAGCTCGCCGCCCTGCAGCGTCGTCTCGCCGGAGAGGATGCGGAGGAGCGTCGTCTTGCCGGCCCCGTTCGGCCCGGCGAGCGCGAGGCGGTCGCGCCGCTCGACCTTGAACGAGACCCCGTCGAAGAGCACGTCGCCGGAAAGCTCCTTGCGGAGCGCAGATGCGATCAGGACCGCCACGTTGGTGAAAGTATCCGCACGTGCCTTCGCCGGCCGAGCCCCCCACCGTTCTCGCGCTGCTCGACGAGCTCGGCGACGGCATCCTGATCACCGACGGCGCCGGGCGCGCGCTCCATGCGAACCGCGCGTTTCGCGCGTCCGCGGAGGTGCTCGGCCTGCGGCTCGACGGCGCGCTCGTCGACCGTTTGCTCGAGCTCGCCGACCGGACGAGCGAGCCGTACGCGTTCACCGCGGCGGTGGGAGCGCTCGGCGAAGCCGTCGGCCGCGTCGACTTCGAGGACGCCGCGCTCGGTCGCTGCTTTCGGCTCGATGCCTCGCCTGCGCGCGAGACGGGCCGAGTCTGGATGCTCCGGGACGTGACCGAGGAGCAGGCGCAGATCCAGCGGCGCGACGAGTGGGTGGCGACGCTCGGCCACGAGCTGCGAACGCCGCTCACGTCGATGACCGGCTTCATCGAGCTGCTCGAGGACGGAGCCGCGGGGCCGCTGACGCCGGAGCAGGCGCGGTATCTCGAGATCGTCGGGCGCGCCGCCGGACGGCTGCAGCTGCTCGTCGACGAGCTGCTCGAGAGATCCGGTACGGAGCGTGCGACGAAGGGTCCTGCGCAGACAAACGACGCAAGGGAGGCAGGATGATCGCGATCGTGGGAGGCGGCCTCGCGGCCGCGAAGCTCGTCGAGAGCTACCGAGACTCGGGCGGCGAGGACGAGATCGTCGTGTGGTCGCAGGACTCGCACGGCCCGTACCACCGGCCGCCGCTCTCGAAGCGCCTGCTGCGCGGCGAGTCCGAGCCGGCCGACGCGCTGGTCCACCCGGTCGACTGGTACGCCGACCAGGGCGTCGACCTCCGCCTCGGGGAGAGCGTCGCGTCGCTCGACGACGTCGCGGCAGACACGATCGTGATCGCAACCGGCGCGCGGCCGCGGCATCTCGACGGCGCGCTCGTGCTGCGCACGATCGACAACTCGCTCGAGCTTCGCCGGCGCGCCGAGACGGCGCGGACGGCGGTGGTCGTCGGCGGCGGGTTCATCGGCTGCGAGGTTACCGCGTCGCTCACGCAGCTCGGCGTGAGCGTGACGCAGGTCGTGCGCGAGCCGATCGTGTTCGCGACGTTGCAGGCGCCGCCGCTGTCGGAGGCGCTGCACGACGTCTACCGCGCGCACGGCGTCGACCTCCGCCTCGACGCGACCGAGATCCCGGCGGACGAGTTCGTGGTCGCCGGGATCGGCGTCGACCCCAACGTCGAGCTGGCGCGCGACGCCGGGCTCGAAGTGCGAAGCGGCGTCGTCGTCGACGATCGCTTCGCCACCGCACGCACGGGCGTCTACGCGATCGGCGACGTCGCTGAATTCTACGACCCGGTCTACCGGCGCCATCGCCGGATCGAGCACTGGTCGAACGCCGCGTACCACGGCACGACGCTCGGGCGGATCCTCGCCGGCGACGAAGACGCGCGTTACGACATCGTGTCGGCCTTCTTCTCGGAGGAGTTCGGCCGGTCGTTCAAGCTGTTCGGCGACCCCACCGGCCACGACGACTCGCGCCTCGACGGCGACTTCGCGGAGGAGAACGCGGTGTATCGCTTCGTCCAGGGTGGGAAGACGATCGGAGCGGTCGTGATCGGCCAGGACGAGGACACCGAGAACGCGCTCAAGGAGGAGATCCGAGCCGGCGCGGCTGCGGTTGCTTAGGCGCTAAGGTCGCAGAGTGGCGCAGTCGGACATCGAGCAGCTCTCGATCGACACGATCCGCGTCCTGTCGATGGACGCGGTGCAGAACGCGAACGCCGGCCATCCGGGCACCGCCATGGCGCTCGCGCCGCTCGCCTACCTCCTCTACCGCGAGGTGATGCGCCACAACCCGGCGAATCCCGCGTGGCCGGACCGCGACCGGTTCGTGCTCAGCGCCGGGCACGCGTGCGTGCTGCAGTACACGGCGCTCCACCTCTCCGGCTACGACCTGCCGATGGAGCAGCTGAAGCGGTTCCGCCAGTGGCAGTCGGCCACCCCCGGGCATCCCGAGCGGGGCCACACCGCCGGGGTCGAGATCACGACCGGGCCGCTCGGCCAGGGCGTCGGCAACGGCGTCGGGCTCGGGTTCGCGGAGCGGTTCCTCGCGCAGACGTTCAACCGGCCCCATCACGAGCCGGTCGACCACCGCGTATACGTCATCTGCTCGGACGGGGACCTGATGGAGGGCGTCTCGTACGAGGCGGGCTCGATCGCCGGCACGAACGGCCTGGGCAAGCTCGTCTACTTCTACGACGACAACCACATCACGATCGACGGGACGACGTCGATCTCGTTCGGCGAGGACCGCGGGAAGCGGTTCGAGGCGCTCGGCTGGCATGTGCAGCACGTGCCGGACGTGAACGACCTCGACGCGCTGCGTGCGGCGATCGCCGCGGCGCACGCCGAGACGGAGCGGCCGTCGATCGTCGTCGTCCGCAGCCACATCGCCTACGGGGCGCCGAACGCCGTCGACACGGCGAAGGCACACGGCAACCCCCTCGGTGCCGAGGAGGTGGCGGCGGCGAAGAAGGCGCTCGGCTGGGACCCCCAGCAGTCGTTCGTCGTCCCCGACGAGGTCTACGCGCACATGAACGGCGTCGAGCGCGGCACGAAACTCGAGGCGGAATGGAACGACACGTTCACGTCGTGGTCCAAGGCGTTTCCGCGCGAGCGCGAGCGCTGGGACGATGCCTGGGCCGGCCGGATCGGCAATTGGACGCCGCCCGAGTTCGAGGTGGGCGAGGAGCTGGCGACCCGTGCCGCCGCGAAGCAGGTGATGCAGGCCTTCGCCGACGCCGCCCCGACGGTGATCGGCGGCGCGGCGGATCTCGTCGAGTCGACGTACACCGAGTTCGAGGGAGGTGGCCTGTTCTCTTCGTTGTGGGCCGGCCGCAACATCCCGTTCGGCATCCGCGAGCACGCGATGGGCGCGATCGTCAACGGCATCGCCGCGCACGGCGGCTGCGTGTCGCCGTACGGGTCGACGTTCCTCATGTTCAGCGACTACATGCGCCCGTCGGTGCGCCTGTCCGCGCTGATGGGCCTGCCCGTCGTGTGGGCATGGACGCACGACTCGGTCGGGCTCGGCGAGGACGGCCCGACCCACCAGCCGGTCGAGTCGTACGCGGCGCTGCGCGCGATCCCGAATCTCTGGTTCATCCGCCCCGGCGACGCCAACGAGACGTCGTACGCGTGGAAGGTCGCGCTCGAGCGCGAGGACGGGCCGGTCGGGCTGTCGCTCTCCCGGCAGAAGGTGCCCACGCTCGACCGCACCGACCTCGCGCCCGCCTCGGGGCTGGAGCGCGGCGCGTACACGCTCTGGGAGTCGAACGAGGCGCCGGAGCTGATCCTGATCGCGACCGGGAGCGAGCTCTCGCTTGCGCTCGACGCCGGCCGGCGCCTTGCCGACGACGGCACCGCGGTTCGCGTCGTGTCGATGCCGTGCTGGGAGCTCTTCGCCGAACAGCCGGACGACTATCGGGACGAGGTCCTCCCTCCGGACGTGACCGCGCGGCTCTCGATCGAGGCCGGCGTCGCGCTCGGTTGGCGCGAGTGGGTCGGCGACCACGGCGACTCGATCTCGATCGAGCACTTCGGCGCGTCCGCGCCGGGCGCGACGGTGCTCTCCGAGTTCGGGTTCAACGTCGACAACGTCGTCGGGCGGGCCTCGGCGCTCCTCCAGCGGGTGGCGTAGCGCCGTGCGCGTCGCCGTCGCGTTCGATCATCGCGGCGTGCACCTCCGCGAGGCGATTCTCGCCGCGCTGGACGGGCACGACGTGCTCGACTTCGGCACCGACACCGATGCGGTGCGGATCGACTATCCCGACAAAGCGCGTGAGGTCGGAGAGTCGATTCAGCGCGGTGAGGCGGAACGCGGCGTCATCGTCTGCGGCTCCGGCGTCGGCGCCGCGGTCGCGGCCTGCAAGCTTACCGGCATCCGCGCCGCGATCTGCCACGACGGCTACAGCGCGCACCAGGGCGTCGAGCACGACGACATGAACGTCCTGTGCCTCGGTTCGGAGGTGGTCGGCCCGTCGCTGGCCGCCGAGCTGGTGAGTCTCTTTCTGGGTGCGACCTTCAACGGCGGCGACCGCTACGTCGAGCGGCTCGAGAAGGTCGCCGCGATGGAAAAGGAGATGAAACGTGGCCAAGTCACACCTGCATGAGCTGACCGAGCGCGGTCAGTCGGTCTGGTTCGACACCCTCTCGCGCGAGCTCGTCCACTCGGGCGGGCTGAAGCGGATGATGGAGGAGGACGCCGTGACCGGCGTCACGTCGAACCCCACGATCTTCCAGAAGGCGCTGTCCGAGGGCGATGCGTACGACGCACAGCTGAAGGAGCTGCTCCGGTCGGCCGACGACCCGTCGCAGATCTTCTTCGAGCTCGCGCTGGAGGACATCCGCGACGCGTGTGACGTTCTGAAGCCCGCGTACGACGCGAGCGGCGGTGTCGACGGGTACGTCTCGATGGAGGTCGAGCCCGGCATCGCCTACGACACGAAGAAGTCGTTCGACCAGGCGCGCTGGATCGCGACCGAGGTCGACCGGCCGAACCTCTATGTCAAGATCCCGGCGACGCAGCCCGGCCTGCCCGCGATCGAGGACTGCATCGCGCACGGCACGTCGATCAACATCACGCTGATCTTCGCGCTGCAGCGCTACGAGGCGGTCGTGGAGGCGTACCTGCGCGGGCTCGAGCGGCTGGTGGCCGGCGGCGGCGACCCGTCGGAGGTCGTTTCGGTCGCGTCGTTCTTCGTCTCCCGCGTCGACACGGAGGCCGACAAGCGGCTCGAGGCGCTCGGCAAGAAGGAGCTCCAGGGGAAGCTCGCGATCGCGAATGCGAAGCTCGCCTACCAGCACTACCTGCAGGCGTTCGCGGGGCCGCGCTGGGACTTCCTCGCGGCGAAGGGGGCGCGCCCGCAGCGGTGCCTCTGGGCGTCCACGTCGACGAAGAACCCCGACTACAACGACGTGATGTACGTCGAGGACCTGATCGGCCCGGACACGGTGAACACGATGCCGCTCGAGACGATCGAAGCGTTCCAGGACCACGGCCGCGTCCCAGGCGACACGGTGCTCGAGGGCGTCGACGAGGCGCGTCAGCTCTTCGACGATCTCGCGGCCGCAGGCGTCGACTACGACGACGTCACCGCGACGCTCGAGGCCGAAGGGGTGCAGAAGTTCAGCGACTCGTTCGCCGAGATCCTCGACAGCGTCGGTGCGAAGCGCGGCACTCTCCAGCCTGCATGACCGACGGCGAGATCGTCGAGCGGATCTGGGGCCACGATGCGTCCCTCTGGACCGGCAACGACGAGGCCGGCTGGCTCGGCTGGCTCGACGAGCCGAGCAGGATGGCGGAGGACGTCGAGCTGCTCGAGCAGTTCGTCGACGGGCTCGCCGGCGAGATCGACGCGGTCGTGCTGTTCGGCATGGGCGGATCGTCCCTCGCGCCCGAGGTGATCCGGCGGACGTTTGGCGTGGACAACTTCCACGTGCTCGATACGACGCACCCGCAGGCGATCCGCGATCTCGAGGCGAAGATCGACGTCGAGAGGACACTCTTCATCAGCTCGTCGAAGTCGGGGTCGACGCTGGAGACACGCTCGCACACCGACTACTTCTGGGAGAAGACCCGGGACGGCTCGCACTGGGTCGCGATCACCGATCCGGGGTCTTCTCTCGACGACCTGGCGCGGCAGCGGGGCTTCCGTGCGACGTTCCCGGGTGTGCCGTCGATCGGCGGTCGCTACTCGGCGCTGTCGCCGTTCGGGACGGTGCCGGCGGCCACGATGGGCCTCGACGTCGGGCGCTTCCTCCTGCGCGCACGCGAGATGGCAGAGGCCTGCCGGTTCGACGACGGCAACCCGGGCCTCGAGCTCGGACGATCGCTCGGCGAGAACTGGCGCGAGGGACGCGACAAGGTGCTCATCAACCCGACGCCCGGCGGCTTCGGCCTCTGGGCCGAGCAGCTGCTCGCCGAGTCGACGGGGAAGCAGGGCAAGGGGCTGATCCCGTGCCCGGGCGAGACCGCCGACGGCCCCGACCGGCAGGCGCAGGAGGTGCGCGCCGGCGACCCGTACGAGCTGGGCCAGGAGTTCTTTCGCTGGGAGTTCGCGACGGCGGTCGCCGGTTCGATCCTCGGTATCGATCCGTTCGACCAGCCGGACGTCCAGGCGGCGAAGGACAAGACGAACGAGATTCTCGCGTCGGGCAACGAGCCGTCCGTCGATCCGGTCGGCTCGGCCGACGAGCTCTTCGCCGGCGCACGGGACGGCGACTACGTCGCGATCCTCGGCTTCGTCGACCCGACCGGCGAGAACGAGCGCAGGCTCGTTGCACTCGCCGACCGTGCACGTTCCGCGACCGGCTGCGTCGTCACGCACGGCTTCGGCCCGCGGTACCAGCACTCGACCGGGCAACTGCACAAGGGCGGTCCGAACACCGGCAACTTCCTGCAGGTCGTCGACGCGACGGGCGACGAGCTCCCGATCCCGAACCAGCCGTTCGGGTTCGGCAAGCTGATCCGCGCGCAGGCGATGGGTGACTTCGAAACGCTGTCCGAGCGCGGCCGCCGCGTCGCGCGCATCCGATTGGAGGACCTCTAGATGCAACTCGGGATGGTCGGGCTCGGGCGCATGGGCAACGGGATGACGAAGCGGCTCGAGGAGAACGGGCACGAGCTCAAGACGTACGACCCGAAGGTCTCGTCCACGGCGAAGACGCTCGGCGCGCTGTGCAAGCAGCTCGACGCGCCGCGTCACGTGTGGCTGATGGTCCCGGCCGGGGAGATCACCGAGAAGGCGTTCCAGCAGCTGCTCCGGTTGCTCGAGCCTGGCGACACGATCGTCGACGGCGGCAACTCGAACTTCCGCGACTCGCAGCGGCGGTACAAGGAGGCGCGGAAGCAGAAGATCTCGTTCGTCGACGTCGGCGTCTCCGGAGGCATCTGGGGTCTGAAGATCGGCTTCTGCCTGATGGCCGGCGGCGACAAGCGGGCGGTCAAGCGGCTCGAGCCGATCCTTACCTCGCTCGCACCGCCCGACGGCTACGCGCACGTCGGGCCGTCGGGCGCGGGGCACTTCGTGAAGATGGTGCACAACGGGATCGAGTACGGCCTGATGCAGGCGTACGCCGAGGGGTTCGAGGTCATGCGCGGCTCGGAGTTCGACCTCGACCTCCACGAGATCGCCGGGATCTGGCGCTACGGCTCGGTCGTCCGGTCGTGGCTGCTCGAGCTCTTGTACGGCGCGTTCGAGCAGGAGGGCAACGAGCTCGAGTCGATTCGCGGGTACGTCGAGGACTCGGGCGAGGGCCGGTGGACGATCCACGAGGCGATCGCCGAGGACGTGCCGGTTCCGGTGATCACGGCTGCGCTCTTCGCACGGTTTGCATCGCGGCAGGACGAGTCGTTCGCCGCGAAGGTCGAGGCGGCGCTGCGCAACCAGTTCGGCGGCCACGCGGTGCTGCCCGAGTGGAAGCCGCTTCGCCCGTGATCGAGGCGCTCGAGGAGGAAGCGGGGGCGAACCCGCTGCTCGACGGCCTGCGCGTCCGTCGCCGTCCCGATCCCTGCCTGCTCGTCATCTTCGGGGCGTCGGGCGACCTCACCTCCAAGAAGTTGATGCCGGCCATCTACTCGCTCGCGTATCGGAGGCTGCTGCCGGAGCGCTTCGGCGTCGTCGGCGCAGCGCGCAGCGAGGAGACGAACGAGGCGTTCGTCGAGCGGATGCGGCAGGCCGTGATCGACCACGCCCGCGACCCCTTCAGGTCGGACGTGTGGGAGGAGCTGGCGAAGGGCCTGCGCTACGTGACCCTCGACTTCGCCGATGATCGCGGCGAGGACGATCTACGCGACACGTTGAACGAGCTCGACGAGACGCAGGGAACGATGGGCAACCGCGTCTACTACTTCGCCGTGCCGCCGAGCGCGATCGGGACGCTGGTCGGCGAGATCGCGGAGCGGCGCGGCGCGGAGGGCTGGTTGCGGCTGATCATCGAGAAGCCCTTCGGGCACGACCTGGCATCGGCGAAGGCGCTGACGGCTGAGATCCAGCAGCACTTCACCGAGGCGGAGGTCTTCCGCATCGACCACTATCTCGGCAAGGAGACGGTGCAGAACATGTTGGCGCTGCGGTTCGCCAACGGCATCTTCGAGCCGATCTGGAACCGTCAGTTCATCGACCACGTCCAGATCACGGTGGCCGAGTCGATCGGGATCGAGGGCCGGGCCGGCTACTACGAGCACGCCGGCGCGATCCGCGACATCTTCCAGAACCATCTGCTGCAACTGGTGGCGATCACCGCGATGGAGCCGCCGATCGACTTCAGCGCGGACTCGGTGCGCAACGAGAAGGTCAAGGTGCTGAAGGCGATCCACACGCCCGGGCCGAAGCACGTCGTGCGCGGGCAGTACGGGCGCGGGTACGTCGAGGGCGAGGAGGTGGCGGCGTACCGCGAGGAGGACGGCGTCGCGCCGAGCTCGATGACGGACACCTTCGTCGCCGCGAAGCTCTTTGTCGACAACTGGCGCTGGGCGGACACGCCGTTCTACGTGCGGATGGGCAAGCGGCTCGCGCGGCGCGAGACGACGATCGCGATCCAGTTCAAGCGCGCGCCGCATCCGCCGTTCGAGGACGGCACGGCCGAGGCGCTCCGCCCGAACGTGCTGCTCATCCACGTGCAGCCGAACGAGGGCGTGTCGCTTGCGATCGGGGCGAAGGTGCCGGGGCAGGGGATGGCGATCCGCACCGTCCACATGGACTTCCTCTACGGCGGCACGTTCCGCGAAGGATTGCCGGACGCGTACGAGCGGCTGATCCTCGACGCGATGCTCGGCGACGCGACGCTGTTCACGCGGTCGGACGAGATCGAGGAGCAGTGGGCGCTCGTCGACGCGGTGGTCGCGTTCTGGCAGCGCGACCGTCCGTCGTTCCCGAACTACGCCGCAGGCGACTGGGGGCCGGCGGCGTCGGACGAGCTGTTGCACCGCGACGGCCGCTCCTGGCGGCGGCATTGACGGCGGGCATCCCGACGCCGCTCGCCGAGGTCGACTGGGACGGCCGGGACACGACGATCGGTGAGATCGAGAAGCAGCTCGCGCTCCTCCGCGAGGCGGCGTCGGAGGGCTCGACGCAGCCGAGCCTGCGCACGTCGGTGATGACGCACATCGCATGGGTCCCGCCCGCATGGAAGGGGCAGGCGGAGGTCACGCTCGCCGGCATGGCCGAGCGCCACCCGTCGCGCACGCTGCTCTTGTTCCCGGCTCCGGACGAGGAGGACGGTCTCGACGCGAGCGTCGCGATTCGCTGCTTCCCGGTGTCCGACCGCGCGGTGTGCGGCGAGGTGATCGAGCTGACGCTGCGCGGCAAACGCGTGGAGGCGCCCGCGTCGCTTGCGCTGCCCCTGCTCATCTCGGACCTGCCGGTCTTCCTGCGCTGGCGTGGGCGGCCGGAGTGGGACTCGGCCGCGTTCGGCCAGCTCGTCGGCATCGTCGACAGGCTGATCGTCGATTCGACGGAGTGGGACGATCTGCCGGCGGC
>DATBIC010000127.1:0-2698 GCA_036557145.1 Gaiellaceae bacterium | reverse complement strand
CGGGACGACTCCCAGCTGGCGGCGGAGCGATGCCTGGGTGACGTGCCGCAGGTCGGCGCCGTCGAGCGTGATCCGCCCGTGCGTCGGGTCGTAGAAGCGGGCGAGCAGCTTCGCGATCGTCGACTTGCCCGCGCCCGTGTGTCCGACCAGGGCGACGGTGGTGCCGGCCGGGACGTCCAGGTCGATCCCATGCAGCACCTCGTCACCGCGGCCGTACGCGAAGCGGACGCCCTCGAAGCCGACGTCGCCGGCGAGGTGACCGAGCGGGCGCGCCCGCGGCTCGTCGACCACCTGCGGCTGCTCGTCGAGCAGGTCGTTGATCTTGTCGAGCGCGGCGGTGGCGGAGAGGAACGTCCCGTAGAGCTGCGAGAGCTGCTGCACCGGGTCGAAGAAGTTCTGGACGTAGAGCATGAACGCGAAGAGCGTCCCGATCTGGACAGCGCCCTGGAAGTAGAGGTGGCCGCCGTACCCGAGCACGATCGCGAGCGCGACCGTGGACAGCAGGTCGACGAACGGGAAGTACCAGCCGCTCAGCACCACCGTCTGTTGGTTCGACTGCCGGTAGCGCTCGCTGACCTCTCGGAAGTTGCGGATGTTGACCTGCTCGCGGGTGAACGCCTGGACGACGCGCATGCCGGCGATGTCCTCGGCGAGCGTCGCGGTCACGAGCCCGAGGCGCTCGCGCACGGCGCGGTAGGCGCGCGTCGAGTAGCGGCGGAAGAGCACCGTGCCGACGCTCATCACCGGGATCACCGCCAGGGTGGCGAGCGCGAGCCGCCAGTCGAGCACGAACAGCAGGATCGCGGTGCCGACCAGCGTGAGCGTGCTCTGCACGAGCGTCGAGATCCCGTCCGTCACCAGCTGGTCGAGCGCCTCGACGTCGTTCGTCAGCCGGCTGATGATCACGCCTGCGCGCGTCCGCTCGTAAAAGCCGAGGGACAGGCCCTGCAGGTGGTCGAAGAGGGTCGTGCGCAGGTCGGCGAGCACGCGCTCGCCCACCCATCCGGTCAGGTACGTCTGCGCGTAGGTCATGCCCCAGCTCGCGAGCCCCGCGGCGAGGAAGAGCGCGACGACCAGGTAGAGCTTGGCACCTCCGCCGCCGTTGACCGCGTCGTCGAGCGCGAACTTCGCCAGGAACGGCGGCGCGAGCGCGATGCCCGTCGCGAGGAGCAGCGTGAGGAGGGACAGGATCGCCCTGCCCCGGTAGGGCGCAACGAGGCCGCCGAGCGTCGCGAAGCGGCGCCGCGTCTGCCGCCACGACCAGTCCTTGACGCGGGTGCCGCGCTCCTCCAGCAGGTGGCTGCCGGGCTGGTGGACCCTCATGCGGCCGGCCTCTTCGCGCCTGTCCGTTGCGGTCGCGCCCACCCCGCACCCCCACCCTCTGGGTGGGGAGCCGTCCCGCCGCCCTCGGCGTCGACGCTACCGGCTGCGGACGCGCGCGTCTGTGCCGATCGTGTGCCGATTTCGCGCGGGCGGACCGGGGTCACGCGACCTCCTCGATCTCGGCCCTGGCCTCCACCGCGTCGGCGAACTGCCGCTCGAGCAGGCCGTGCTCGTAGATCTCCCGGTACACGGCGCTCGTCGAGATCAGCTGGTCGTGGGTGCCGCGCGCGGCGATCCGGCCGTGGTCGAGGACGACGACCTCGTCCGCGAGCGCGATCGTCGAGAGGCGGTGCGCGATCACGAACGTCGTCCGGCCCGCCATCGCGCCGCGCAGGCCGATCCGGATCAGCGCCTCCGTGGACGCGTCGACCGAGGCGGTCGCGTCGTCGAGAACGAGGATCCGCGGGTCGACTGCCAGCGCCCGTGCGATCGCGAGCCGCTGGCGCTGGCCGCCCGAGAGGGTGATCCCACGCTCGCCGATCACGGTGTCGTAGCCCTGCGGCAGCCGCTCGATGAACTCGTGCGCCTGCGCCGCCCGGGCGACCGACTCGACCGCCTCCTGCGGCAGCTCGCCCGCGCCGAACGCGATGTTCTCGCGCACGGTCGCCGAGAAGAGGAACGGATCCTGGGAGATCACGCCCACCGTCTTCCGCAGCGAGGCGAGCGTCAGGTCGCGCACGTCCCGGCCGTCCACGGTGATCCGGCCGGCGGTGACGTCGTAGAAGCGGGGCACGAGCGACGTCAGGGTCGTCTTGCCCGAGCCGGTGTGCCCGATCAGCGCGATCGTGCGGCCCGCGGGCACGTCCAGGTCGACGTCGCGCAGGACCGGCCGGCCGTCCAGGTAGCGGAAGGAGACGCCTTCGAAGCGCACCTCGCCCGGCCCGGGCGGGAGGTCGGCGGCGCCGGGCCGGTCGGCGACCTCCTCCGGCTCGTCCATGACCTGGAAGATCCGCTCGCCGGCCGCGGTCGCGCGCTGGGCCTGCCCGATCCACATGCCGAGCGAGCGCAGGGGCATCACGAGCATGCCGAGGTAGAGGTTGAACGAGACGAATCCGCCGACCGAGAGGCTGCCGTTGCCGACCATCGTCGCACCGACGAGCAGGACGGCTGCCTGCGCCAGCATCGGCACGAACGAGATCAGCGGCACGTAGAACGCACGCTGGCGGTTGGCGCGCACGGTCTGCCCGAACACCGCCTCGGAGCGGCCGCGGAACTTCGCCTGCTCGGCCGGCTCCTGCGCGAACGCCTTGACGACGTGGACGCCGACGATGCTCTCCTGCGCGACGGTGGCGACGTCGGCGAGCTTCTGCTGGAC
>DATBIC010000126.1:0-8670 GCA_036557145.1 Gaiellaceae bacterium | reverse complement strand
GAACGCCCGGCGGATGGGCGTGGGCACGTGCAGCTCGGTGGACAGGCCGGCCTCGTCGCCCTCGCGCCGCTCGCGGCTGAAGAGCGGCGCGGCGTTGCCGAGCGGGCTGAAGTGGAACCGCCAGGCGGCGCTCGCGCGCCGGGCGGGGACGTTGCGCAGCGGATAGCCGAACAGCCGCCACAGGAAGATGCCGATGTGCCGGTGGTGGTACCGGCCGTCGTGCTGGCCGATCGCGCGCACGTCGACGCTGTGCGTGGCGTCGTCGAACGCGCCGCCGAGCCGGTCGTCGCGTTCGAGCGAGCGCACGTCGAAGTTCGCGGCCTGCGGGCGGATGTGCTCGAGGTACTGGCTCCAGCCGACCAGCTCGAGGAACTCGACCGCGTGCGCGGCCCAGCCGGTGACGTCGCGGGCGAGCTCCTCGAGCATCGGCAGCGTGCCCTTGCGTCGGCGATACGGGATCGTCTTCGCGACGTCGGCGCGGCTGCGCACCGCGTCGCGCAGCGGATCGTTGCCGACGAGGTCGCCGATGTACGGAACGACCCACGACTGGCACGTCTCGATGAACAGGTCGTCGTAGAGCCCCGCGATGTCGGTTTCGACCACGTCGACCTGCCCGGTGACGATCCGCAGCAGCGCGCGCAGGACGTCGCCCTCGTCGGCGTCCTGGTCGCGGTAGACGGCCGGCAGGAGCTCGAAGAGGCGGTCGGGATCGCTCACTTCTTGCCGCCTCCGAAGATCCTGACGATGTCGAAGCTGACCACGCCGCCGACGCCGCCACCCTTCGTGTGCGGGATGACGGAGACGCCCTTCAGGTAGGGAACCGGGATCTCCTTGCCGTCGACGAAGTCGAGGACTTCCTTTCGCGCGGCCGGGTTCGCGGCGAGGCCGGCGATGACTCCGGCGGCCTGGGCGCCGACGACCGTGCCGAGCACGACCTTGTCGGGTGTCGTCAGCTTGCCGAGGTCCTTCGTCGCCTGCGCCTCGGCGGCCTCGATCAGCTTCTTTCCCTGCGGCGTCGCCGCGACCGCCTTGGCGATGTCGCCGGCGGATCCCTCCTTCGTGGTCGGCCCGGCCGACCCGGGAGCCGGCTGGGGCGTCTGCGGGGCCGGTGTCGTCGTCGGGGTCTTCTGCCACCAGGGCGGCGGGCCGGGAGCGCCCGGCCCCGTGATCACCCTGGTCGGATCGAGCACCGGCGGCTCGGGCTGCGGCGGCTCGACCGGCCCGCCCGCGAAGCGGACCTCGACCCGGCGGTTGCGCGGCTCGCGCCCCTCCGTCTCGACCGCCGGCGTGCTCTCCCCCGCGCTGACGACGTCGATCATCGACAGCGGGACGCCCGCCTCGGCGAGCGCAGCCGCGACCGCCACGGCGCGCTTGCGGCCGAGGTCGAGATTGGCCTGCTCGCCGCCCACCAGGTCCGTGTGCCCGGTGACCGTGATCCGGCCGCCGGGCATCTTGAGCCTGAGCGTGACGAGCTGGTCGGCGATCCACGTGACCTGCTTGCGGTGCTCGGGCGTCAGGCTCGAGCCGTTGAACGAGAAGCTGTCGAGCACGCCGAGCCCGAGGGTGAGCGAGCCGAGCCCGAAGGTCGGAGCCTTCGGGCGGGGCAGCGCCAGCGGGCGCTCGGGGCCGGACGGAATCGGCCCGTCGTCCGGGGCGCGGTAGGCACCGGGCGGCGCGCCGTGGCGATGGTCGACGACGTGGCCGAGCTCGTGCGCCATCAGATGGTCGCCCTCGCTCGTGCCCGGGGCGAACTGGCCGGGAGCGAACGTGATGTCCTCGCCGACGGTGAAGGCGCGGGCGTGCAACGCCCTGGCCTCTTCGGCCCCGTGGTGGACGCGGACGCTGCTGAAATCGTGGCCGAGCCGCGTCTCCATGCCGCGCCGCACGGCGGGATCGAGCGGCCGCCCGCTCTCGGGCGACCCGGCCGCCCTGGCGGGACGCTGCTCGCCCTCCCGGCGCCACGTCATGCGTCGAGCCCTCCCGTGGCGGTGAGGGTGACGTCGTGGGCGGGCGACTCGAGCACGGGGAGCTCGGCCGGGACGATCCGGCCGGGCCGCGACGGGTCGGGTTGTGCGCGCTCGACCTGCAGGTGGGCCTGGACCGGCGCAGGCGTGCCGTCGGGCAGCCGGTCGGCGCCAGGGCGATTGCGGTCGGGAGGGCGCTTGGCCTGCAGCTCGACGATGTCGGACGCCAGCACGCCGTCGACGTCCTGGATCACCCGGTAGAGGTCGCTGAGATGCACCGGCGTGCCGAGCAGCGCCCGGTCGAACGACAGCGCGTCGCGCACCGCCGCCTCCACCGCGGCCAGCACGTCGGAGCGCACGTGGCGGTCGTCGACGGTGACGGTGGCGCGCAGCACGATCGCCAGCGCGCGGAAGTTGTCGAGCAGCACGCGCGAGCCGGGGTCTCGGGCGGCCTGCAGCGCGGCCCCGAGCCGGCGCAGGTCGGCATCGGTGAACACGCCCGCGGCCTGGCCGGCGACGGTCACGTGGATCGCGTGGTCGAGGCCTTCCCACAGCTCGACCGACTGTGCTTTGGCGACCTCGCCGGAGGCGCGGATCAGGTCGGCGACGTCGGTCAGCGAGACGGCGCGGCCGAACGTGCGCACGGTCGTCGGAGCGTTCTCGCGCGCGTTCTCGATCGCCTCGGGGTCGGCGCCGCCCGTCGCCGCGAGCGGATTGACGACGTCGCGGAGGCCCGGCGGGCGGTCGAGCGCCGAGGTCAGCGTCTCGGCGCGCACGCGGCCGGCGACGCCGGCGCCGACGCGGTACGTCGCGCGGACGTTGCCGGCGCCGGTCGGGAGCGTCGCTCCGGTGTCACCGTCGCCGAACTGCAACACGGTGGTGCCGTCGTCCTCGGTGCGCGTCTCGTAGACCTGGGCGGTGCCCGCCTGGCCGTAGAGCTCGGGCGTCTCGTCCCACTTCACCCCGTTGACGAGCAGCTGGAGCGTGGACGTGACCCCGCCGGGCTGCGCGCTGGGCACGTACGTCAGCGGCTGCTTGCGCAGGGTCAGGCGCTGGAAGGCCTGAGCGGCATCGCCGTCGCCCGCCGTCTCGCCGTGCACGGTCTCGCCGTGGCTGGCCGCCGCGACGTTGGCGCGCACGTACGCCGTCGCGGGGTCGAGGTCGAGCGGCTCGTCGAGCGTCAGCGCGATGCGCAGGAACTCGGCCGGCGCGATCGACCACGGGCCCGGCAGCAGCAACAGGCGCCCGGCGACCGCGCGGACGCGAGTGCCGAGGAAGCCGGGCGCGGGATCGGCGGCGGTGATCGCGGCCTGCAGCTCGGCCGCGACCTGCGCCACGGTCGAGCCGGTCAAACCCTCGAGCCCGACCGCGACCGGCCCGATCGCCCCGACGGTGACTTCGATCTCCGGCGCCGCGGCGGTGAAGGCGAGCGGCGGCGCCGGCGCACCGGACAGCAGCGCGCCGATCGTCCGGGCGTGGTCGTCGTCGAGGCCGAGCCGGACGATCGTCGTCGCGTCCTGCTCGCTCGGCAGGAACTCGACGTTCGGCGCCTCGTCGCCGCCAGCGAGCACGACCAGCCGCCCGTCGGTCCGCAGGGCGATCGCCTCGGCCCAGGCGGGCTCCGTGCCCGCCGCGCGCAGGGCCTTCTGCAGCACCGCCGCGGTGGCGACCTTGGGGAGCTTCACGGTGCGGGCGGGCCCGCCGCCGATCCGCACGCGCACCTCGGGATGCTCGTGCTCGAGCTGGATCGCGGCGGCGAGCGGGCCCGAGACGACGCCGCCGAGCACGGTTGCGGCCCTGGAGTCGAGACCGAGCACGCGGACGCCGGCGGCGTCGGCGTCGGTGGCGGCGACGGAGATCGTCGCCCCGACCGCCTCGGCCGAGAGGACGGTGCCCACCGAGGGGTCGGTCTCGGCGTCGCCGACGAGCACGGGCCGGCCCGGCTCGAGGTCGGCGGGCCGCACGCGCACGCCGGGCTGGTACTGGCCGCGGACCAGCGAGCGCCCGATCTCGATCGAGCCGTCCTCGTGACGCTCGCCGGCGGCCAGCACCGTTGCACCGGTGAGACGGTGCGGATAGGCGTGCGCCCAGAAGACGACGTCGGGGCCGACGACCTCGTGGATCGTGATCGCGCGGCGGTCGGTCGTCGACGGGACCGACGGCGTGACGTGCACGATCGTCACGGAGTCGGTGACGCCGCCGAGCGACGCCGGGCCCGTGTCCACCTCCGTGACGGTGACGAGCGTCGTCGCACCGGCCGCGTCGTCGACGAGCAGCCGCGCACCCGCGGCGAGCCCCTCGACGCGCGCCTCGAGGGCAAGCGCGGAGCTCGCGCCGCTCGCGAAGCTCGTCGGGGTGAGCTCCCAGCGGATCCCGCCCGCCACGGTGGTGTCGGCCTTCGGGGTCATCGACGATGTCGGCGCGGTGTGGCCGAACAGCCGGAACGTCCGCCCGCCCTTCGCCGCGGGAGCGCCGTCGGGAAAGGCGGCGCGCAGCGGAGCGTCCCAGGCGAGCGTGGCGCGGTCCTCCTCGATGCGGACCGCGGTGACGGCGAGCTCCTCGACGCGCCCCGCGCCGCCGGTCTGCCAGACGAGCACGCGGTCGCGCGGCGCGAGCGCGGCCGCCGCGGCGCGTCCGGCCGGGCCCGGGTCGAGCAGGGCCTCCGTCGCCCCGGCGGCGAGCGGGCTCCCGCCGTACGGCGGCGGCAGCACGCGCAAACGATTGAGCGCGCCGACGGCGTGGAGCTCGCCGAGCGTCTCGAATGTCTGCGCCTGCTCGTCCTGCCCCGGGACGCTCTGCACGCGCAGGCCCCGCGGCACGTGCAGCTCCTTGCCGTCCTCGACGCCGAAGGCCAGCCACGCGAGCGCGGCGACGCCCGGCCGCAGCCGATAGTCGATCAGCGCGGCGAGCCGGCCGACCGACGCACGCTGCGTCGCGGTGCGCAGGAACGCCTCGTTGGCGTAGCGCTCCTGGTAGAAGCTCAGCACGTCGGCGACCGCGGCCCACAGCGAGAGCACGGTGATCGACGTGTCGTCGTCCTCGCGCGTCGTCAGCTCGACCAGCTCGGGCGTCGCGGAGATCTGCCCGAGCATCGTCGCGCGGAAGCTCGAGTACGTCCCGACGCGATAGGCGATCACGCTCAGCCCGTCGCGGTTCTCGATCGCCAGCGGGGTCAGCGCGGCGGCCGGCTCGCAGCAGCCGCAGCTCATGCCTTGCCCCCGCGGGCGGTGACGGTGAGCACGCCGTGCTCGGCGAAGCTCGGGTCGTTGTCGAGCCGGGCGATCTCCCACGGGCCGATCTCGAGCACGCCGCGGTCGAGCTCGTCGTGCTGCGGCTGGCCGAAACGCGTGAGCTTGCGGATGGCGACCGAGTCGACCCCGGTGACGCGCTCGATCGCCGCGTACAGGCGGCTCAGGTACACGTCGTCGCCGAAGCCGAAGCGATCCGGGTGGAAGAAGCCGCGGGTGCCGTCGGGCAGGACGCGCGCCGACAGCGCGTCGCGGACCGCGCCCTGCACGTCGGTCCTGAAGTACCCGTGCTTGGCGCACACCTCGACCGCGAGCTCGAGGCCGACGAAGCGCGGCGGGCGCAGCTCGATGTCGTGCCCGGCGATCCGGAAGCGCGTCAGCCAGGCGCGGACACGCCGCTCGAAGCTCGCCTCCAGGCGGGTGCGCCCGTTCGGCAGGTCGACGAGGTCGGCGCGGTCGACCGGGTCGACGGCGACGAAGATGGTCAGCCAGGTGCCGGTCCAGCGGAACGTCGCGACCGCGCCCGAAACGCCGTCGAGCTGCTCGGCGGCCCGCACCCAGTCGGCCTCGGTGACCGCACGCTCGAGCACGGCTCGCATCGCCTCGGGAGCGCGGCGGCGAACCTGCTCGACGGTCTCGGCGTCCACGCCGCCGGTCGCGGCCAGCGGGTTGCCCAGCCCGGTGACGAATCCGGGCGCGCCGGCGAGCGCGATCGTCGTCAGCGTGTCGTGGCCGACGTTGCCGGAACGCCCGTTGCCGACGCGGTAGACCACGGTCAGCGCGGCGGCGTCGAGCGGGAGCGCGCGGCCGTACTCGCCGTCACCGAAGCGGAGCTCCGCACGGCCCTCGTCGTCGACCTCGGCGACGAACTGCTCGTCGAACGGCCCGCTGTCCAGGAGGTCGGGGACCGACGTCCAGTCGTGCACGGTCGCGGCCGCGTCGGTGACGAGCAGCGTCAGCGCGGGCAACGCGTCGCTCGCGTCGCCGGACAGCTCGTCGCGGTCGACGTCGAAGCGCCCGGTCGTCAGCGAGACGGGCGGCAGGGCCGGTCGCTGCTCCATCGTCAGCGGCCCGTAGGTGACCACGAGCCGGCCGTCGACGCCGAGGTCGCCGGGCGGGTGCGGCTCGGTGCGCGTCAGGCCGTGGTCGGCGAGGATCACGTTGCCGCGCGCGACCGAGACGTTGCGAACGAGGTCGTCGCCGACCCGCGCGCTGATGCACAGCGGCTCGGCCAGCGCGTCGGCGCGGCGCCAGCGCACGCGGGTCAGCGGCAGCGGCTGGTCGCCGGGGCCGCGCAGCTGGAGCGCTCCGTCGGCCAGGACGGTCCGCGCGTAGAGCGGGTCGGTGGGCGTGTCGTCGACCTCCTCGAGGCGGACGAGCACGCGGTGGGCCGGGTCGGCGTCGGCTGCGTTTCCGGTCCGCGGGCTGCGGAGCTCCTCGAGGACGAGATGGCCGCCCGCCTCGAGCACGGGCCGCTGCGCCGTCGTGGCCGGCGCCGCGTAGAGGTAGGCCTCGGTCGCTCCGGCCGGCAGGCAGCACTCCTCGTCGCCCCACATGTGCACGCGCACCGTGTTGTTGACGCTGCGCAGCTGAGCGTCGTGCGCGGTCTCGAAGACGACGACGTCGCGCAGCTTCGGATCGCGGTCGAGCAGCTCGACGGTGATGTCCAGCGGGTCGTAGCCGCGCGGCAGCGCGGTCATCACGGGCGTGCCGCGCGCGATCGTCCCGGTGCCGCTGACCTGGAGCGCGAGCGCGGTCCACGCGTTTCGCCCGTCATGCATCCGGTAGTCGATGAGCCGCGCGTGGCGGCGGGCGGAGATGCGGTGGCGCGCCGTCTCGAGGTATGCCTCGCCGATGACGGCGTCCTGCTGGTAGGAGAGCCGGTCGCCCGTGTAGGCGAGCAGCTCGACGAGGGCGATGCCGAGATCGGCGGGGCTGCGCTCGACCCAGTCCGGGTTGAGCGTCGGCAGCAGGTCGAGCAGCAGCCGGCGGAAGCTCCCGTAGTCCTTGGCGAGGTAGTCGAGCAGCGGCTCGTCGCGGACGACCGGCGGGCACGGCGCCGGCAGGCAGTCGGCGTCGGTCGGGCAGCTCGCCATGAACGAGAACACGACGGAGCGCTTGACAGGGTCGAGGTCGTTGGCGTCGAGCGTCAGCGTGTAGGGCGAGTAGTCGCCGCCGCGGTCGACGTCGATGCGCAGCACCGAGGCCGACTCGGCGGTCGCGCCGAGCGGACGGATCCCGACGATGCGCGTGCCGCCCACGATCGAGACGCGCCGCAGGTCGGCCGGGATCCCGTACGCACCGGCGGGAAGCGGCTTGAGGAAGGTGACGCGCAGGATCGTGTGGTCGAGCGGGTCGACCTCGACGTAGTCGATGCCGTTGAGCAGGCCGGTCGGCGCGGGCAGCGCGGCGCTCTCGAGCAGCGACTCGCGGCGCTCGTCGATCCGGCAGTCCGGGGCGGCGATCGCGTCGCTCATGCGCCGACCGTGAATCGCTCGGCCCGCAGCTCGCCGTCCAGGCGGCGCCGGTAGACGACGGTGACGGTCAGCGTGCTCTCGACCGCCTCGACCACGACGTCCTGGACCTCGATCTCGTCCTGCAGCCACTTCTGCAGCGAGCCCTTGACGAGGACCTGCGTGGCCGCGGCGACCGCCTCTCCGCTCGGTGCGAAGACCATCGCCTTCAGCCCGCAGCCGAAGTCGGGCCGGTTCACCCGCTCGCCGGGCGAGGTGAGCAGCACCTGCAGGATCAGGTCGCGGACGTGGTCGTCGGCGTCCGTCGACGCGGTGCGCCCGGCACCGCCGAGGTGGAACGGGACGTCCGCGTACGTCGGTTCGGTCATGGGACGTCGCTCGCTTTCACCTGCACGTGCGCGGCGAATTGCGAGACGTTGTGATTGGACGGGACGGCGGTGAAGACGACCTCGAGCGCCTCGGGGTGGTGCTTGAGGTGGTCGATGACGCCGCGGGCGATGCCGGCGAACAGCACCCGGCGGTCACGCGCCTCGGGGGTGTCGTCGGTCGGAGGCGGCGACTGCATCAGCTCGCGCAGGTGCCGCTCGATCGCCGCCGCCATCGTGTCGTCGGCCGGTGAGGAGAAGAGGTTGCTGCCCGCGTGGAGGTCGTCTGCCATCCCCTACTCCACGAGGTTCTTGGTCGAGATCAGCGCCGGCGTGGCGGGCGGCGCCGGGGCGACCGGCGGCGCGGGCGTGACCGGCAGGATCCCGGCGGCCAGCTCGCCGGGGTGGATGTGCGTGTTGAAGATCGTCACCAGCTGGTTGAGGTACGCGAGCAGCTGGTCGCCGTACACCGCCGGGTGCATCGCGGCCTGGCCGTGCTGGATGAGAGGCGCCTCGAGCACGACGCGCACCGCGCTCTTCACCTCGACGGTGCCTTCCAGGACCTTGACCGTCATCAGGTTCAGGCCGAGCGCGTCGGAGATCGTGATCGTCTGCTGCA
>DATBIC010000125.1:0-2130 GCA_036557145.1 Gaiellaceae bacterium | reverse complement strand
GGTTCGTGCAGATGACGTACCAGCGGTCGGTGTCGAAGCTCTTGCCCGGCCCGATCATCCCGTCCCACCAGCCGAGCCCGCCGCGCGCGCGGACGCCGCGGTCGGTGGCGCCGAAGCCGTCGAGCGCCGTGGGCGTGTCCGCGTCGGCGCTCCAGCCGGCGGCGTGCGCGTCTCCCGACAGCGCGTGGCAGACGAGCAGGACGTTGTCGCGCGTCGGCGCGAGCTCGCCGTAGGTCTCGTACGCGATGCGGACATTCTCGAGCCGTCCGCCGGCCTCGAGCTCCAGCGCGCCCGGCAGGTCGACGGCCTCCGTCGGGACGACGCCGACCGACCCGCGCTCCGAGATCTCCGTACCCGCCATGGCTTTCAAACATATAGTTGGCCGGTGGCCGCACGCGTGCTCGTCACGGGATTCGAGCCGTTCGGCGGCAGCACCGTCAATCCGTCTCAGCTGCTGGTCGAGCGGCTGGCCGCGGCGCCGCCGGCGGAGGTGGAGCTCTCGACGGCATTGCTCCCCGTGTCGTACGGCCGCACGCCCGGCGCGCTGCTCGAGGCGCTGCGTGCGTCGGACCCCGAGGTCGTCGTCTGCTTCGGGCAGGCTTCGAGGCGGACGGCGATCACCGTCGAGCGCGTGGCGCTCAACCTCGACGACGCGTCCGACGCCGACAACGAGGGCGTGGTCTCGTCCGGGCCGATCGAGCCGGACGCGCCGGCGTCGTACTGGTCGACGCTGCCCGTGGACGAGCTGGTGGCGGAGCTGCGGTCGGCCGGCGTCCCGGCCGCGGTCTCACGCGACGCCGGCGGCTATCTCTGCAACCGCGTCTTCTTCACGCTCATGCGCTACGCGGCGACGGAACGGCCGGGCCTGATGGGCGGGTTCGTGCACGTTCCCGCGCTGCCCGAGCAGACGCTCGAGTCGGACCTTCCGAGCATGCCGCTCGACGTGGTGGAACGGGCTGCGCGCGTCGTGCTCGAGGTCGCCGCGCGCGCCCACGTCGGTCTCGACGGACGCGGCCCGCGGTACCGGGCGGTCGACTACGAGGCGCTCCGCAGGCAGCTCGGCGGACGGTGCTTCATCTGCGAGCTGATCGACGGCAACCCCGAGTTCCGTCATCACGTCGTGTACGAGGACGACGTCGCGGTCGCGTTCCTGCAGCGGTACCAGCGTCTCTACGGCTACGTGCTCGTGGCGCCCCGCGGGCACCGCGAGCACGTCACGGGCGACTTCACGAGCGACGAGTACCTTGCGCTGCAGGCCGTGGTGCACCGGGTCGGCGAGGCGATCCGTCGTTCCGTGCCGACCGAGCGGCTCTACGTGCTGAGCCTCGGCAGCCAGCAGGCGAACCGGCACGTGCACTGGCACCTCGCGCCGCTGCCGCCGGGCGTTCCGTTCGAGCAGCAGCAGTTCGCGGCGCTGGACAAGAACATCGGGCTCGACCTCGACGAGCGCGAGCTCGAGGACCTGGCCGCGAGGCTGCGAGCCGCGATCGCCGCCGTGCCCGCGTAGCCGCGACGCTTCTAAAAGGCACACGCGCACGTCTAACTCGGGTCCCGACCCGCCCCCTACTCGCTGTCAGCCTAACGAGAAAAGCAGCACGTGTCTGTCACGGGACCGTGACGAAAGTGCAACATCTCGGAAGGCGAGCGAATCCGCCGCGAACGCCGCGAGGCCGGGCTCTGCCCGGCCTCGCTCACCACCGCTGGCCGTTAGAGGACCAGGGGCGAAATCGTCAGATCTTGCCCTTCTGTTTCCAGCTGGCGAAGATCGGCTTCATCTCGCGCTCGGCGGCCGCGACCGCGTCTGCGGCGCTCATCTTGCCCTGCGACACCTGGGCGAACATCGTCGGGATCAGGAACTTGTTGAAGATCTCGTCGATGGCCGCGTTCGTGTAGCCGGGATAGCCGACGTTGTGCGTGTACTTCTGCGCGATCGTCGTCAGGATCGTGTACTTGCCGAGCGGCTTGTGCTTGTCCGCCGCCGCGGCCTTTCGGATCTGGTTGATCGGGTACGCGCCGGGGAAGCTCGGGAAGTTGTAGAGCTTCGACGCCGTCGTCGCCTGCTTGTAGTTGATGCAGAGATCGGCGATGAACTTCTCGGCCGCGTCCTTGTTCTTCGCGAACTTCCAGATC
>DATBIC010000124.1:0-29716 GCA_036557145.1 Gaiellaceae bacterium | reverse complement strand
CGGCCAGGCGGTCGTCGCGCGCCGCCTCGGCAAGCGGCGGATCGTCGCCGAGACGGGCGCCGGCCAGCACGGCGTCGCGACCGCGACCGTGTGCGCGCGCTTCGGCCTCGAGTGCGTCGTCTACATGGGCAGCGAGGACATTCGGCGCCAGGCGCCCAACGTCGCGCGGATGAAGCTGCTCGGGGCGCGCGTCGAGCCGGTCGAGTTCGGCACGCGGACGCTGAAGGAGGCGACGAGCGAGGCGATCCGCGACTGGATCGCGAACGTCGACACGACCTACTACCTGATCGGGTCGTGCGTCGGCCCGGCGCCCTACCCGGAGCTGGTGCGCGAGCTGCAGCGCGTGATCGGGCGCGAGGCGCGCGAGCAGCTGCTCGCCGCCGAGGGACGGCTGCCCGATGCCGTGGTCGCCTGCGTCGGCGGCGGCTCGAATGCGATCGGCATCTTCTCCGACTTCGTCGACGACGACGGCGTGCGACTCATCGGCGTCGAAGCCGCCGGCGCCGCGTCGCTCGGGGGCGGCCGCGCCGGGGTACTGCACGGCGCGCGATCGTCGCTGCTCGCCGACGAGGACGGACAGATCCTCGACGCCCACTCGATCTCGGCGGGGCTCGACTACCCCGGCGTCGGCCCCGAGCACGCGCAGCTCCGCGACGACGGCCGCGCCGAGTACGTGAGCGCGACCGACGACGACGCGCTCGCCGCGTTCCACCGCTTGTGCGCGACCGAGGGGATCGTGCCGGCGCTCGAGTCGTCGCACGCGCTCGCGCGCGCGGCGGAGCTCGAAGGTCAGCTCGTGCTCGTGTGCCTCTCGGGCCGCGGCGACAAGGACCTCGCCGAAGTGCTCGCGCAGTGAAGACGCTCGTCGTCTACCTGATGGCGATGCCCGACGCGCCGCGGCTCGCCGAGGCCGCCGTGGACGCGGGCGCCGACATCGTCGAGCTCGGCTTCCCGTTCTCCGACCCGCTCGCCGACGGCCCCGTGATCCGCCGGGCCGGGGAGCGCGCGCTGGCAGCGGGGATGCGCACCGGCCGCTGTCTCGAGTGCCTCGCAGAGACGCGCGGGCTCGTCGACGTGCCGCTGCTGCCGATGACCTATTCGTCGCTGCTCGACGCGTACGGCTACGAGCGCTTCGAGCAGGAGGCGAAAGAGGCGGGCGCGACGTCGCTGATCGTCCCCGACCTTCCGGCCGACGTGCAGCCGGAGCTCCGCCGCGTGCAGCTGGTCGCGCCGACGTCGACCGACGAGCGGCTGCGCCTCGCCGCCGCCGCGACCGACGGCTGGCTGTACCTGGTCACGGTCACCGGGACGACCGGCGTCCGCCCCGAGCTGGCGCCGACGCTGGCGCCGCTCGCTGCGCGCGCCCGCGCCCTCACCGACGCGCCGCTCTACGCCGGCTTCGGCATCGCGACGTCGGAGCACGCGCGCGCCGCAGCGGAGCTCGTCGACGGCGTCGTCGTCGGCTCGCGCGCGGTCGAGGCGGCCGAGGCGGGCATCGACGAGCTCCACTCGCTCGTCCGCTCGCTCCGCGGCGCGCTCGACGCCGCCGCGCCCGTCGCGTAGCCTCGGTCCCGCCATGAGAGACGCAGTCCGTGTCGCGTGCGTGCAGGCCGAGCCGGCGATCTTCGACCGCGATGCGACGATCGCCCGGCTCGCCGGGCTCGCGCGCGAGGCCGCCGGCGAGGGTGCACGGCTCGTCCTCTTCCCGGAGACGTTCGTGCCCGTGTACCCGTCGAATCGCTGGGCGCGCGAGCTCGCGCACGGATCTGCCGGCGCGGCGATCTGGGCGAAGCTCGCGCAGCAGTCGGTCGAGGTGCCCGGGCCGGCTGCGAACGCGATCGGCGACGCCGCCCGCGAGGCCGGCGTCTGGCTCGGCGTCGGCGTCAACGAGCTCGAGCGCGGCACGCTCTACAACACGCTGCTCGTCTACGCGCCGGACGGCTCGCTGGCGCTGCACCATCGCAAGCTCGTGCCGACCAATCACGAACGGCTCGTCTGGGGCCACGGCGACGGCCGCGGGCTCGAGACGGTCGATGCCGGCTTCGGGCGCATCGGCGGGCTGATCTGCTGGGAGAACCTGATGCCGCTCGCGCGCTTCGCGCTCTACGAGCGCGGCGTCGAGGTGTACCTCGCCCCCACCGCCGACGACAGCGACGCCTGGCAGGACTCGATCCGGCACATCGCGCGCGAGTCGCGGACGTTCGTGCTCTCGTGCTGCGTCTACCAGCGCGCGTCGAGCTACCCGCCGGACGTGCCGCTCGCGGACGGCGACGAGCTGCTCGGCCGCGGCGGCTCGGCGATCGTCGCGCCGGACGGGAGCTACCTCGCCGGCCCGGTCTGGGACGAAGAGGCGATCCTCTACGCCGATCTCGATCCGACCGTCCTCTACACCGCGCGCCAGCGGTTCGACCCGGCCGGCCACTACCACCGGTCCGACGTGCTCTCGCTCACCGTCACGCCGCACGAATGAGCAGCGCCGTGGTCGTCGGCGCGGGCGTCTTCGGCGCGTCGACGGCGCGCGAGCTCGCCGGCCGCGGCTGGCAGGTGACGCTCGTCGAGCAGTACACGCCGGGAACCGTGCGCTCGGCCTCGGGCGGCGACACGCGCCTGCTGCGAACGGCACACGGTGACGCCGAGTGGTACACGGAGCTCGCGCGGCGGGCGCGCGCGCTGTGGCTGGAGCTGCAGGAGTCGACGGGCGTGCACATCTGGGAGCCCGTCGGGCTCGCCTGGTTCGCGCGGCGCGACGGCGGCTTCGAGACGCAGAGCCGCGCGACGCTGGCGCGGCTCGGCGTGCAGCACGAGTGGCTCGAGCCGGAGGCGGCGACCGGCCTCTACCCGTCGCTCGGCGTCGAGGACCTGCACGGCGTGCTCTACGAGCCGGATGCGGGCGTGCTGCACGCGCGGCGCGCAACGCAACTGCTTGTCGAGGACGCCGAGCGCCTCGGCGTGCGCGTCGAGCCGCGCCGCGTCACGCCGGCCGACGCGCCCGAGGCCGACGTCGTGGTCTGGGCGTGCGGCGCCTGGCTGCCGGCGCTCTTCCCCACGGAGGTGGAGCTCGTGATCTCGCGGCGCGAGGTGTTCTTCTTCGGCGGCGGGCCCGACTGGGGCGGGACGCCCGGCTTCTGCGAGTACGACGCGCCGTTCTACGGCCACGGCGACGTCGGTGGGCTCGGCGTGAAGATCGCGCCGGACGGACCGGGCGAGCAGGTCGAGCCCGACACGCTCGAGCGCGTGCCGTCGGAGCAGGGACGCCGCGAGGCGCGCGACTTCGCGGTGAGGCGCTTTCCGGCGCTTGCGGACGCGCCGGTGATCGGTGCGCGCGTCTGCCAGTACAGCCTGACCGGCGATTCGCACTTCGTCGTCGCGCAGCATCCCGAGCGATCGTCGTGGTGGCTGGTCGGAGGAGGCTCCGGCCACGGCTTCAAGCACGGCCCCGCGCTCGGCGAGTACGTCGCGGACTGCGTCGAAGGCGCACGCGCGCCGGAGGCGTTCCACGCGCTCGGTCCGCGCACCGGCAGCGCCGGACTGCGGTCAGCGGCTATGCGTTAAGCGGCCTCGCCGTGACCCGGGTCGACCGCCTCGAGCGCGAGCAGCAGCTTGCGCAGCAGGCCGTTCAGCTGCGCCTGCTCCTTCTTGGTCAGCGCCGACGCGAAGAACGCCTCGCGGCGCGCCTGCACGCCCGCCGCGCGATCCCAGGCGGCACGGCCCTCGGGCGTGAGCTCGACCACGACCGACCGCCGGTCCTCCGGGTCGGGAAGCCGGCGCACGTGGCCCTCGCGCTCGAGCCGGTCGAGCCGGCTCGTCATCGCGCCGGTCGAGAGCTCGAGCTCCGAGGCAAGGGCGCCGGGCGAGCTCCGGCTCGCGTCGCGCCGAAGGCGGAGCGAGCACAGCACCTGCCAGTCCTCGTGCGTGAGCCCGTGCTCGGCGAGCGTCCGCTCCATCCCGCGCTTGATGCGGCGGTTGATCCCGCCGATGCGGTCGACGATCCCCTCGACGTCGAGATCGATCATCTCCGTTCCCGGCTGTGCCGCGATCCGGGCCAGGAAGCGGTCGATGTGGTCTTCCGCCACGGGCGCAGTATTCGAGATATTTCTCTTGACGTCAAGACTCCCCATAGCTACTATCTTGACATCAAGATACTTGAAGTCGAGGGGAGGTCGTATGAGCAGCATGAACGGACCCTGGCTGCCCGACCACACGAAGATCCTGCACGACGCCCACGTCGAGCACCTGCGAGAGCTCCGCGCCGGCGTCCGGCGCCGGCCGCGGCGGCCGCGTCCGAATTGATTGGGAAGGGAACCCAGGTTCCCTTCCCAAGGCCAATCCCTCCCGCGCGCGGAGTCGCGGGGTCGCGGCTCGCCTCCCGGCCGGCAAAGCCGGCCTCCGGCGGCAACCGTTTCGCGCTTTCACGACTGTGAGGGTTCGACGCGCGTCGCGGCCGAAGCCCGGCTTGGCCGGGCGGGAGGCCTGACCGACTCACGAGGTGCCTCGCGTTGTTCAACGGGGGAAACATCGTTTCCCCCGTTCTAAGGCCAGAAGTCCTCGAGGTTCTCGACGTCCCCCAGCGGGTCGTCGATCCGCCTCGAGACGATCACGATCTCGGCGTCCTCGGGCTCGTCGTTCCAGATCCCGCGCCAGGTCCCCGGCGGGATGCGGATCGCGTCGTGCTTCTCGAGCTCGACGATCTCGTCGTTCAGCTTGAACTGGAGCTTGCCCGCGAGGACGAGCACGATCTCCTCCTGGGTCTTGTGCCGGTGGCCGTATGAGCCCTTGCTGCCGGTGTGCTGCGGCATCCGGCGGTGCGTGATCGCGACCTGCTCCGCGCCGATCGCGTAGGTGATCCCGCGCATCTCGCCCGGATAGTCGCCGAGCCAGTCCTCGACGTCCTCGAGCTTGACGATCTGGTAATCGCTCACGGTCAGCCTCCCTGTCTCTGCGAGTATCGAACACTTGCCGACGCCGACTCGCAACCGGCTGATCCTCGTCGCCTGCATCCTCGGCTCGGTGATCGTCTTCGTCGACTCGACCGTGGTGAACGTCGCACTGCCCGCGATCCAGCGCGACCTCGGCGGAGGGCTCGCGCTGCAGCAATGGGTGGTCGACGCCTACCTGCTCACGCTCGGTTCGCTGCTCCTCGTCGGCGGCTCGCTCGGCGACCTGTTCGGGTCGCGGCGGCTGTTCATGCTCGGGCTCGCGGCGTTCGGCGTGGCGTCGCTGCTCTGCGCGGTGGCGCCGACCGGCAACGCGCTGATCGGCGCACGCGCGCTCCAGGGGATGGCGGGCGCCGCGCTGACGCCGGCGGGCCTCGCCGTGATCACGCGCACGTTCGACGGCGAGGAGCGCGGGGCCGCCATCGGCACGTGGACCGCCTGGACCGGAATCGCATTCGTGATCGGCCCGCTCGTCGGCGGCTGGATCGTCACGCACGTCTCGTGGCGGTGGGTGTTCCTGGTCAACGTCCCGTTCGTCGCGGGGACGCTCGCCCTGGTCGCGTACGCGGTCCCGGCCCGCACGCCGACCGACGAGCGCGCCCATCTCGACCTGGTCGGGGCGCTTCTCTGCGCGCTCGGGCTCGCCGGTCCCGTGTTCGCCCTGATCGAGGCACCACGGCGGGGCTTCGACGATCCGCTGATCGTGGCCTCGCTGATCGGCGGGATCGTGCTGCTCGTCGCCTTCGTGCTGTGGGAGCGCCGTACCCCCGCGCCGATGTTGCCGCTGCGGCTGTTCCGCCTCCGCAACTTCTCCTTCGCCAACGCCGAGACCGTGTTCGTGTACGCGGGCCTGTCGACGCTGACCTTCTTCCTCGTCCTGTTCCTGCAGCAGATCGCGGGCTACAGCGCGCTGCAGAGCGGCCTCGCGCTGCTCCCGATCACGGTCGTGATGTTCGTGCTGTCGCCGCGCTTCGGGCGGCTGTCGATGCGGTTCGGGCCGCGCCTCTTCATGGGCGTCGGTCCGCTGATCGCCGCGGCCGGCGTGCTCGTGACCGCGCGGCTCGGTGCGTCGTTCACGTACTGGACGGAGCTGCTGCCGCCGCTGCTCCTCTTCTCGGTCGGCCTGTCGCTGATCGTCGCACCGCTCACCTCCACCGTGCTCGCGGACGCGGGCAAGGACGACGCCGGCACCGCGAGCGGCGTCAACAATGCCGTCGCCCGCGTGGCCGGCCTGCTCGGCATCGCGGTCGTCGGCGCTGCGGTCGCCGGTTCCGGCAACAACCTCGACCTGGACGGCTACCGGCTCTCGATGGCGATCACGGCCGCGCTCGTCGCCGTCGGCGGCGTCGTCGGCCTCGGCGGGATCAGGAACCGCACGTGACGGCAGCCGCAGCGGAGCTCGTCTTCGACCGGGTCAGCAAGCGCTATGCGGGGCGCGAGGCGGCTGCGCTGTCGTCGCTCTCGCTCGAGATCCCGGCCGGCACCTTCTGCGTCCTCGTCGGGCCGTCGGGCGGCGGCAAGACGACCGCGCTGAAGATGGTCAACCGCCTGATCCCGTTCGACGAGGGCGACATCCGCATCGACGGCCGCAGCGTGCGCGACCTGCCGACCGCCGAGCTCCGGCGCGGGATCGGCTACGTGATCCAGCAGATCGGGCTCTTCCCGCACATGACAGTCGGCGAGAACATCGGCGTCGTGCCCAAGTTGCTCGGCTGGGACCGGGCACGGACGCGCACGCGGACCGGCGAGCTGCTCGACCTCGTCGGGCTCGCGCAGGACGACGCGCAGCGCTACCCGGCCCAGCTCTCGGGCGGTCAGCGGCAACGCGTCGGGCTCGCCCGCGCGCTCGCGGCCGATCCGCCGCTGCTGCTGATGGACGAGCCGTTCGGCGCACTCGACCCGATCACGCGGGCGCGCCTGCAGGCCGAGTTGCGCCGCCTGCACCACGAGGTCGAGAAGACGGTCGTCTTCGTCACGCACGACGTCGACGAGGCGATCACGATGGGCGACCGGATCGCGATCCTCCGCGAGGGCGGGGTGCTCGCCCAGTACGACACGCCGGACGCGATCCTCGCGCACCCGGCCGACGACTTCGTCGCGCAGTTCATCGGCGAGGATCGTGCGCTTCGCCGCCTCGCGCTGCGCACGCTGGCCGACGTCCCGCTCGACCCGGCAGCCGCGACCGGCGCGGGCCTGCGCGTGACGAGCAGCACCACCGTCCGCAACGCGGTCAGCCTGCTGCTCGAGTCCGACGCCGACCACCTCGTCGTCGAGAACGCGGACGGCGACGCGCTCGGCACCTTCCGCTGGCACGACGCGACGGACGTCCTGTGAGCCTACGGTTGGCATCCGGCGGCCCGGTGATCCCGAACTTCGGGCACGGCAGCGCGTGCGTGCGCGGCGACCACACCTTCTGCTGGGACTGGGTGCAGCAGCACTGGCACGACACGCTGCTGCCCGCGCTCGTGCAGCACGTCGAGCTGACGCTGATCGCCGTCGGCATCGGCTTCGCGATCGCGTTCACCCTCGCGATGCTCACGCACCGGATCCGCGGCTTCGACAAGCCCGTCGGCGTGTTCTCGGCGCTGCTCTACACGATCCCGAGCCTGGCTCTGTTCCAGCTGCTCGTGCCGTTCACCGGCATCACGTACACGACCGTCGAGATCGCGCTCGTCGCCTACACGCTCGTCATCCTGTACCCGAACATCGACGCCGGGCTGAACAGCGCGTCGCCCGAGGTGCTGGAGGCCGCGCGCGGGATGGGCCTGACCCCGCGGCAGGTCCTCTGGCGTGTCGAGCTGCCGCTCGCGGTGCCGGCGATCGTCGCCGGCCTGCGGATCGCCGTCGTGTCGACGATCTCGATCGGGACGATCGCCGCCTTCCTGCTGCCGAAGGGGCTCGGCTACCCGATCTTCATCGCGCTGCAGTCGCCGACGCCGTTCAAGACGGAGATCTACACGGCCGGCGCGCTGGCGATCGGGCTGGCGCTCGTCTGCGACGGCCTGCTGGTGCTGCTGCGCCGAACGCTCGTCCCCTGGTCGCGGGTCGCATGACCGTCGCGGGCGCGTTCACCGGTGCGTTCCAGTTCATCGCCGACAACCCCCACCTGCTGGTGACGAAGGCGATCGAGCAGCTCGAGCTCGCCGGCGCCGCGCTGCTGCTCGCAGCCGCCGTCGCACTGCCCGTCGGCATCGCGCTCGGTCACCTGCACCGCGGCGCCAACGTCGCAGTCGGTGCGTCGATCGGCGGCCGCGCGCTGCCGAGCCTCGTCCTGATCGGCGCCTTCGTGACGGTGCTCGGCATCGGCTTCACCAACAACATGGCCGCGCTCGCGGTGCTCGCAACCGGCCCGATGCTGACGAACGCCTTCGAGGGGATCGACCGGGTCGACCGCGACACGGTCGACGCCGCGCGCGGGATGGGAATGACGGGCATGCAGCTCCTCCGTCGGATCGAGCTGCCGTTGTCGCTGCCGCTCCTGTTCACGGGCATTCGCGTGGCGGCGGTGACCGTCGTCGCGACCGCGCCGATCGCGGCGGTTGCGGGCGGCGGCGGGCTCGGCGACATCATCGTCAACCAGGCGAGCTACCGCCTCTCCGGCGTGCTCGGCGCCTCGATCTGCGTGATGGCGCTGTCGGCGGGCGTGTTCCTCGCGCTGGTCGCGCTCCAACGCGCCGTAACGCCCAGGGGGCTTCGCATGACTATGGTCCCCGAAGTCCAACGAGGGAAGGAGTCGGGGTGATCAGGAAGCACACGCGGCGCGCCGCCAAGGCGGCGTTCGCGATCTCTCTGGGAGTCGCGATCGTGATCGGGCTAGTGGGGGCGGTTCTCGCCCGCCCCGCCCACGCGAAGACGACGGCAGGGCCGACGGTCGTGATCGGCACCAAGAACTTCGGCGAGGAATACATCCTCGGACAGCTCTACAAGCAGGCGCTCGAGGCGAAGGGCTTCAAGGTCTCCTACAAGGAGAACATCGGCTCGACGGAGATCATCCACAAGGCGCTGACGAGCCACAAGCTGAACTTCTACCCGGAGTACACCGGGGTGGTCGTGCAAGACGTGTACGGCCGCAAGAACTCACCCAAGACCGGCCAGGCGACGTACCAGCTCGCCAAGAAGCTCGAGGCGGCGCACGGCATCACTGCGCTCCCGACGACGCCGTTCTACGACACGGACGTGCTCGCGGTCACGAACGCGACCGCGAAGAAGTACGGGTTGAAGTCGATCGGCGACCTCAAGAAGGTCGGTGCGTTCAAGCTCGGGGGCTTCCCCGAGTGCAAGACGCGCAACACGTGCTTCGTCGGCTACACGAAGGAGTACGGGTTGAAGAACGCGACGTTCGTCCCGCTCGGCTCGATCTCGGCGTACGTCGCGCTCGACCAGGGCAAGCTGCTGGCGGCCGACGTGTTCTCGACCGACCCGCCGCTCGGCAAGCCGTCGAAGTACACGGTGCTGGCCGACCCGAAGCACGTCACCGGGTTCCAGAACGTGACGCCGCTCGTGACGACGTCGGTGCTCAAGGCGGAGGGACCGACGTTCACGAAGACGGTGAACGCGGTGTCGGCGAAGCTGACGACGCCGGCCATCATCGCCATGAACAAGGCCTTCTACGTCGACAAGCAGTCGGCGGCAAGCATCGCGAAGGCATTCCTGCAGGCGAACGGCCTGTCGTAGAGGACGGAGGGAAACTGCACGTCGTCGTTCTCGGTGGGGGGTCGTCCGGCGAGCATTTCGTCGGCGCCCTCCGCCGGCTCGACCGCGACGCGAGGATCACCGTCGTCGAGCGCCGGCTCGTCGGCGGCGAGTGCTCGTACTGGGCGTGCATGCCGACGAAGACGATGCTCCGCGCGCCGGAGCTCGCTGCGGCGGTGCGCCACACCGGCGGCGCGCTCGAGGCTGGGCCGCTCGACGTCGAACGCGTCTTCGCGTGGCGCGACCGCGTCGCCGAGCGCGACGACTCCTCGCAGGTCGAGTGGCTGTCGGAGCAGGGCGCGGAGCTCGTGCGCGGCGACGCGCGCGTCGCCCGGCCGGGCGTGCTCGCGGTGGACGGGGAAGAGCTCGCGTACGACCGGCTGGTGCTCGCAACCGGCTCGTCGCCCGCGGTTCCGCCGCTCGACGGGCTCGCCGAGGCCGGCTACTGGACGAACGTCGAGGCGACGGAGACACTCGAGGCGCCTCCGCGCCTGCTCGTCCTCGGCGGCGGGCCGGTGGGCTGCGAGCTCGCGCAGTTCTTCCAGCGCGCCGGCTCGCAGGTGACGCTCGTGCAGGGCGCGCCGCGCCTGCTGCCGCGGATCGACGCCGACGCCGCTGCGCTGGTCGACCGCGCGCTCCGCGAGGACGGCGTCGACATCAGGCTCGACGGCCGTGCCGAAAGCGTCACAAGTAACAGTCTGTTACTAGCCGGGGGTGCGGAGATCGACTTCGACCGGTTGCTCGTCGCCACCGGCCGCCGGCCGAACGTCGAGGGCCTCGAGCCGCTCGGGCTGACGATCTCGAAGCGCGGCATCGAGGTCGACGAGCACCTGCGCGCGGCCGCGAACGTGTGGGCGATCGGCGATGTCACCGGGATCGCGCCGTTCACGCACGTCGGCAAGTACCACGCCCGGATCGCCGCGTACGACTTCGCCGGGCGCGACGTGCGCGCCGACCACCGTGCCGTCCCGGCGACGATCTTCACCGACCCGCAGGTGGCGACGGTCGGCGAGGCGTCCGCCGGGCTGAGCGCGACCTGGCCGCTCACCTCGACGCCGCGCCTCTCGACCTACGAGCGGCCGAAGCGCGACGGGTTCGTGAAGGTGGTCGCCGATCCGGACCGCCGTGTGCTGACCGGCGCCGTCGCGGTCGGCCCCGATGCGGGCGAGTGGCTGCAGCAACTCACGCTCGCGATTCGCGCCGAGACGCCGGTCGACGTTCTCCTGGACGTGATCCAGCCTTACCCGACGTTCAGCGAGGCGGTCTTCCTCGCCCTGCGCGAGCTGAACCTCGACCTGTAGCGGCTTCCGCGGAGGGGGCGCGAGGCCCCCCTCCGCGGAAGCGAACGGCTAGCTCGACGTGAACGTGAAGGTCGACTGCACGTCGTAGTAGCCGGCCGGTACCCAGATCTCCTGGACGACGCCGCCCGTCGGATACGACTGCGTCGAGCCGCAGTCGAGCGACCCGCCGATGCCCATGTTCAGCACCGGGAAGGTCGTCGGAGCGGTGCTCGTCGCAACGCGGTCGATCGCGTCGAGCGAGCCCGAGTTGTCGGCCCCGTCGGCGTACTCGCAGTACGTCTCCGGGCCGCCGCTCAGGCTCTGCGAAGAGATCAGCAGGCGTGGGTAGACGTGCGCGCTGCCGGTCGACGGAGTGCCCGAGGTGAGCACGTCGGCCGTCGCCGACACCTTGCACGGGCCCGTGTTGCAGGTGAAGCGGAACGTGCCGCCCGTCGTGTCGCCAACGGGCGAGCCGAGCGTCGTCGAGTAGGTCGCCCAGATCCCGGCTCCCGACCCGCGGTCGACGCGGACGTTCGCGACGCCGTACTCCGGCTGCCACGCCGGGCCCTGCGGGCCCTGTGCACCCTGTGCGCCCTGCGGACCGGTCGGCCCGGCAGGGCCGGCAGGGCCGGCCGCGCCGGTGTCGCCCTTCGGCCCCTGCGGGCCGGTGGCGCCGGCGTCGCCCTGCGGACCGGTCGAACCGGCCGGCCCGGTGCCGCCCGTGTCGCCCTTCTGCCCCTGTGCCCCGTCGGCGCCGGTGGCGCCGGTGGCCCCGGTCGCGCCCGTCGCGCCGGTGTCGCCCTTCGGCCCCTGCACGCCCGTCGGGCCGATCGCGCCCTGCGGCCCCTGCGGCCCCTGCAGGCCGGTCGCGCCCTGCGCGCCGGTCGCGCCGGTGTCGCCCTTGTCGCCCTTCACGCCCTGCGGCCCCTGCGGGCCGGGATCGCCCTTCGGCCCCTGCGGGCCGGCGTCGCCCTGCTGCCCCTGCTGGCCCGGGTCGCCCTGATCGCCCTGCGGGCCCTGCTGGCCGGCGGCCCCCTGCGGGCCCTGCGGGCCCTGCGGGCCGGGGATGCCCGTGCTCGGCCCGGCCGGCCCCGGGTCGCCCTGCAGGCCCTGCGGGCCGGCCTGGCCCCGCAGCCCCTGCGCGCCGGCGGGCCCGGCCGGGCCGGTCGCCCCGGGCGGCCCGGTCGGCCCGGCGGGACCGGACGCGCCGGACGCGCCCTTCTGGCCCTGCAGGTTCCAGGTGACCGTCTTGGCACCCTTCGGGCATCCGGACAGCTTGAGCGCGCCCTTCGCAACGCACACGGTGACGACGCCTCTCTTGATGCCGACCGGGTTGCTCCCAGCGGCGAGCGCGACGACCGCGCTCGCGAGGAAGGCCGCACCGGCGACGAAGATGATCCTCTTCAAGATTTCGACCCTTCTCTTGGCTCTCCCCGCGCAATCCCGCGCAGGCGTGCACAAAGTCTGCCCGTACGGGGAGGTTTTGCCAACTAAACGAAGGAACGGAGACAATCCACCCGGAGGTGGGAAGCACCGCCGAGGCTAGGGCAGCCGCTCGCCCGTGAGCCCGGCCGCCGCCAGCGAGCCCAGCAGGAGCAGCGCGGCCCCGCCGACGAACCACGACGAGACCTCCCGCGTCGAGTGCTTCTTGATGATGCTCGACCCGAGCTCCTTGTAGACCGCGCTGACGCGCGACGCGGACTTCGCCTGGTAGGCCCGCCCTTCGGTCACGCGGGCGATCATCGCCAGCGTCTGCGGGTCGGGCCTCACCGGGAAGCGCCCGCCGCCCCCGTTGCCGCCGAAACCGAAGCCCCCGAAGCCACCGCCGAAGCCGAGCGTGCCGTGATTGGTTCCGAGCGCGATCGTGTACACGCGTATCCCGGCGGCGCGGGCGCGCGCGGCGCCCTGCTGCGGCGAGAGGACGCCGCGGGTCTGCGCCCCGTCCGAGAGCAGGACGATCGCGGCCGGCACCTTCCCGTCGGGGCCGCGCCGCACCGTGCCGAGCGACGATTCGGCCACCTGGACGGCGACGCCGAGCCCGTCGCCGATCGCCGTGCCTGCCTCCGGGGCGAGCAGCTCGATGCCCTCGTGGAGCTGGCCGCGGTCGACGGTCGGGATGACCAGCACGTTCGGGCTGGTGCTGAACGAGACGAGCCCGACCTTGACCTGCTTCGGCACCTTGTCGGCGAACGCGGTCATCGCCGCCTGGGCCGCGCCGAGCCGGGTCGGCTTGACGTCGGCGGCGCGCATCGAGCCGGACACGTCGACCAGCAGCACGACCGTCGCGCGCTGCGCCGGCTTGCTGACCGACGCGCGCGGCCGGGCGAGCGCAGCGGACGCGAGCGCCAGCGCCACCAGGAACAGTGCGAGCGGGAGCCAGCGCAGGAGGCGCCGCCGCGGCGCCGCCACCGACGCGAGCACGTCCAGGTTCGTGAACACGACCGGGTACTTCGCGCGACGCCGGTCGAGCCAGAGCGCGAGCGCTGCGACGGCCGGCACGACCAGCAGCACCGCCAGCAGATAGGGCGATCCGAAGCTCACGGCGCACACTCCGCGCCGACCTGGACGACGGCGTGGACGTCGATCGAGAGCCGGTCGGTCGCCGACGCCGTCACCACCGCCTGCCGGCCGACGACCACCTTCGTCGCCCGGACGAGCGCAGCGTTCGTGCGGGCGGGCGGCTTCTTCGTCCGGAACGCGACCGCGCTCCACGAGCCGACCAGCTCCTCCTCCGGCAGGCACTTCGCCTTGCCGAACTTGAGCGCGCCCGGTCCGATCACGACGATCCGCGAACGCAGCACGAGCGCCGGCCCGGCGGGCGTCACCGCCGGCCGCGCGGAGACGGTCGAGCGGCCGCCGCCGCCCTGCGTCGGGACGCAGCCGAGCCGCGGCTGGAACAACTCCACGCGCGGGGAGGTCGACACGGCGCTGAACAGCGCCGACGACGTCGTCGTCACGCCGGGCGAGACCGGCGCGCCGATCCGCCCGTCGAAGCCGACCCGCACCGCCCGCGAGGTGGCCTGGGCGTCGAGCCCGCCGACGACGCCGCGGCCCTTCGGGCAGCTGAGCAGATAGTGGACGGTCTGGCCCGGCGGCACGACCACCCACGGCCCGGCCACGCGGATGCAGGCGGTGATGCCGCGGCACTCGTTGGTGGCGTTCCCCGCCGGCGCGACCGCGAACGCCGTCGCCAGCGCTGCCACGAGCACGGCGAGCGCGAGCCGAACGGTCACGGCATCCTCCGGAACCACGCGCCGGACAGCAGGCCGCCCGCGAGCATGAAGACGATCCCGCCCGCCGCGGCGGCAGCGGTCACCTCGACGCGCTTCGGCTCCTTGCCGACCCGCGAGCCGAGCTCGGCGTAGATCGCCTTCGGGTCGAACGCGACGACGTGCGGATAGAAGTGGCCGCCGCTGCCGCGCGCGATCGCCTGCAGCACGGCCGGCTGCGTGGGAACCTGGAACCGCTCGGTGAACCCGCCCTTGAGCTTCTGCTGCACGACGCCGTCCTGCGTCCCGACGGAGACGGCGGACACCGGGACGTGCGCCTTGCGCGCGGCGGCGACCGCCTGCTGCGGCGAGACGCGGCCGGCGGTCTGGCCGCCGTCGGAGAGGATGACGACGACCGCCGGCGGATGCTTCCGGCCGCCCGTGCCGCCGACCGTGCGCGCGACCGCAACGCCGCGCGCGACCCCGTCGGCGAGCGCGGTTCCCTGCGGGCCGAAGCGCGCCCGCGCGACCGCGGAGCGAACGGCGGCCAGGTCGCGGGTCGGCGCCTGCACGACCGCCGCATGGTCGGAGAAGGTCACGACCGCCATCCGGTAGCCCTTCGGCAGGTGCTGCACGAGCCGGTCGGCCGCGGCGCGGGCCGCGGCGAGGCGCGTCGGCGGCGCGTCGTTCGCCGCCATCGAGCCGGAGACGTCGAGCACGACGACGACGGTGGCGTCCTGCCGCTTCTCGTGGATCGTCGCCTGCGGCCGGGCGAAGCCGACGAGGAGCAGGGTCAGCCCGGCGAGCAGCAGCCCGATCGGCAGGTAGCGCCGCCAGCTGCCGACCGGCGGGACCATGTTCTGGAGCAGCGCCGGCGGCGCCCACGCGGACGCGCGGGCGGCGCGGCGCCGCTCGAGCCAGATCGCCGCCCACGCGGCGAGCGGGACGACGACCAGGAAGACGAGCAGGAGGGGCGCCTCGAACCTCACGTGCCCCGCCGCCTCCGGCGCAGGAACCCGGCGAGCGGCCGCAGCCAGTCGCCCTCGGTGGTCAGCGCCACGTGCCGGACGCCCGCGGACGCGAGCATGCTCACGAGCGCGCGCCGCTCGTCGGCAGCCGCCGCCGCGAAGCGCTCGCGCAACGCGCGGTCGCCGGTGTCCACGCGCAGCTGGCGTCCCGTCTCGGGATCGACGAGCCGCAGTTCGCCGACGTCGGCCAGCTCCTGCTCGCGCGGGTCGCGGATCTCGACGGCGAGCACGGTGTGGCGGCCCGCGAGCCGAAGCAGCGGAGCGCGCCAGTCCGGCTTCCCGCGAAAGTCCGAGACCACGACGACGAGCGCGCGCTGGCGCGCGACGCGGTCGGCCAGCTCGAGCGCATCGCGCAACGTCCCGGTTCCCTCCGGCGGGAGCTCGCGCAGCATCTGCAGCGTGTCGAGGAGCGCGCGACGGCCCTGACGCGGCCGCTCGACCTGCTGGCGCGCGCCGAAGGCGATCGTGCCCAGACGATTGCCGCGCCGCGTCGCGGCCCAGCCGATCGCGACCGCGACACCCTCCGCGACGTCGGCCTTACGCCGCTCTCCGGTGCCGAACGCCATCGAAGCGGACGCGTCCAGCACCAGCCACGTCACGAGCACCCGCTCCGCGAGCTCGACGCGCACGTGCGGACGGCCGGTCCGCGCCGTCACGTTCCACTCGATGCGGCGGACGTCGTCGCCCGGCTCGTAGGGGCGCAGCTGCCACAGCTCGGTGCCGACCCCCGCGAACGCGGAGCGGTAGTCGCCGGCCAGGAGGCCGTCGACGCGCCTGCCGACCGACAGCTCGAGCGCGCGCAGCGACGCCGCCGAGAGCGGGCCGGGCCCCGGCTCCGCCGGGGTGCGCGCCGGAGCGAGCGGGTCGACGGCGGTGCTCACGACGCTGCGGCTGCCTCGCGATGGCCGAGGTCGATCTGCGGCAGCGGCACCGACGCCACCACCTGCTCGAGCAGCGCGTCGGGCTGCACCTCTTCGGCGAGCGCGCGATACGAGAGCACGAGCCGGTGCCGGAACGCGTCGGCGACGAGCGCCTGCAGGTCGGCCGGTACGACGTAGTCGCGACCCCGGATCAACGCGAGCGCCTGCGCGGCCGCGATCAGGCTGATCGGCCCGCGTGGGCTGGCACCGTACGAGATGTAGTCGGCGACCGCATCAAGGTCGTGCTCGCGCGGGCGCCGCGTCGCGGTGGCGACGTCGACCGACCACGAGATCAGCGCGGGGTCGACGTAGATCTCGCCGACGCGGCGCTGCAGCGCCGTCAGGTCCTCGATCGAGAGGACGCGCTCGAGCTCCGGCGCCGAGTCGAGCGAGCGGGCGACGACGGTCAGCTCCTCGTCGTGCGACGGATAGTCGACGAGCACCTTGAGCATGAAACGGTCAACCTGCGCCTCGGGCAACGGGTACGTGCCCTCCGACTCGATCGGGTTCTGGGTCGCGAGCACGAGGAACGGGTCCGGCACCGGGAACGTCGTGTGGCCGATCGTCACCTGGTGCTCCTGCATCACCTCGAGCAGCGCCGACTGCACCTTCGCGGGCGCGCGGTTGATCTCGTCGGCGAGCAGGAAGTTACAGAACACGGGGCCGAGCTCCGTCTCGAACTCGGTCTTGTCCGGCCGGTAGACGCGCGTGCCGACGAGGTCCGAGGGCACGAGGTCGGGCGTGAACTGCACGCGGTTGAACGTGCCGCCGAGCACGGCGGCGGTCGTCTTGATCGTCAGCGTCTTCGCGAGGCCGGGAACGCCCTCGATCAGCAGGTGGCCGCGTGCGAGCAGGCACACGAGCACGCGCTCGAGCATCCCCTCCTGCCCCGCGATCACCCGCCGAATCTCGAACAACGCCTGCTCGAGCTTGTCGCCCACGTCGTCTGCCACGTCGCCCTCCTGATTCGCGGATAGGTCTATCTGAAGTCCGTAAGCATGCCCGGAGAACCTAAGTTCCCGTTAAAACGGGCGATCGGTTCTCGCCCGGTCGAGCGCCGTCCGCCACCGAGAGCGCTCGTGGGCCACCCGGACCGGATCGAGGCGCGGCTCGTAGACGGCGCCTTCCGGGACCCGGGCGTCGCCGCCGGCGGCGAGCGCGGCGACCCCGAGGGCGGTCGTCTCCTGCTCGGCGGCGACGCGGACGGGAACCCCGAGCAGATCCGCCTGCAGCTGCATCAAGAAGGCGTTTCGGGTCGCGCCGCCGTCCGCGCGCAGGCTGCGGAGCGGCTCGGGCAGCGCTTCGACGACGTCGGCGATCTGGTGCGCGATCGCCTCGAGCGCGGCGCGCACGAGCTGCGCGCGGCTCGATCCGCGCGTGAGGCCGGCGACGAGCCCGCGGGCGCCCGCGTCCCACCAGGGCGAGCCGAGCCCGGCGAGCGCAGGCACGAAGACGACGCCACCGGAGTCCTCCACGCTCGCAGCGAGCGCCTCGCTCTCCGCGGCATCCCCGATCAGGCCGAGGCCGTCCCGCAGCCACTGCAGAGCCGCGCCGGCGACGAGCACCGCGCCCTCGAGCGCGTAGCCGTCGGCGGCGACGGTCTTGAGCAGCCCGAACGGCGGTGGCGACGCATCGTCGCCGGTGTGCACGAGCACGAAGCTGCCGGTCCCGTAGGTCGCCTTGCCTTCTCCGGGCACGTGGCAGCCGTGGCCGAAGAGCGCCGCCTGCTGGTCGCCCGCGATGCCTCGAACGGCGACGCGCACGCCGAGCAGCTCGCCCTCCCCCACCTCGTCGGCCGACCCGACGATCTCCGGCAGCAGACGACGGTCGACGCCGAACAGCCCGAGCAGCTCGTCGTCCCACTCGCGCCTGCGCAGCGAGCAGAGCATCGTTCGCGACGCGTTCGTCGCGTCGGTGACGTGGCGCGTGCCGCCGGTGAGCCGCCACACGAGCCAGCTGTCGATCGTGCCGAAGGCGAGCCCGCGTGGATCGTGCCGCTGCAGCAGCCACTCGAGCTTCGTCGCCGAGAAGTACGGATCGGGGACGAGCCCCGTGCGCTCGCGGATCAGCTCGCGGTCGAGCCCGGCGCAGCGCTCGGCGGTGCGGCGGTCCTGCCACACGATCGCGCGGTCGACGGGCGTGCCCGTCCGCCGGTCCCAGAGCAGCGTCGTCTCGCGCTGGTTCGCGATCGCGACCGTCTCGACGGCTTCGGCCCCGACGCCGGCGTCGACGAGCGCCGCGGCCGCCGCGGTGAGCACGCCCTCCCAGATCTCCTCCGCGTCGTGCTCGACCCAGCCCGGCTGCGGGAAGTGCTGCGTCACCTCGATCGAGGCGCGCCCGGCGACGCGCAGGTCGTCGTCGACGAGGAGGCAGGTAGTGGCGGTCGTGCCCTGGTCGACCGCGAGGATCACGCGAGCCGGTCGACGAAGCCGAGCACGCGGCGCCAGGCGTCGTCGGAGGCTTCCTGAAACTGCTCCTGCTTGCGGTCGAAGAAGCTGTGCGGCGCGCCGGGGTACGTGACGAGCTCGTGCTCCACGCCGGCGGCGCCGAGCGCGGCGTCGAAGGCCGCGTTGTCCTCGGCGCTGATGCTCGCGTCGTCACCCGCCTGCAGTGCGAGCACCGGGCACGTCATCTCGCCCGCGCGCGCGACCGCGCTCCGCCCGGCGCCGCGCTCCCGCGTCGGGTTGCCGTAGAAGCCAACCGCGCCGGCGAGCCCGTGGCCGGAGGCGGCCGCGAGCCACGAGGCGCGGCCGCCGTAGCAGTAGCCGACCGTGAAGACCGAGGCGATGCCGCGCCGCCGCAGCTCCTCGACTGCGGCTCGAGTGTCGGCCTGGACGCCGTCGTCGGTCGTCTGTTCGACGTGCGGTGAGTACTCGAAGTCGTCGCCGCGCGCGTCGACGCCCGCCGTGCGGCCGAAATAATCGATCGCCGCCGCCGCGTAGCCGCGCTCGGCGAAGCGAAGCGCCAGCTCCTCGTAGAAGCGGTACAGGCCGCGGACGTCGGGCAGGATGACGACGCCCGCTGCGGCCGCCGCCTCGTCCGGTTCGGCGACGAACGCGGCGAGCTCGTTCCCGTCGGCGGCGCGCAGCGTCGTCCGCTCGTGCGAGACGGCGGCGCCCGCGATGCGGGGGATCGGCGGCGCGGAGTCGGTGTCGAAGCACATCGGGCTAGCGTTTCCCTTCGTCGAAGCGCGGCAGGCCGTCGTCGGGGATCTCCTCCCACGCGGCTGCGTAGGCGACGTACTGGCGGTGGCCCGGGCGGATGCCCGGATCCTCGTCGAACGTCCCGAGGCGGACGCCGTAAACCGGCGGATCGTCGCGGCTCGTGCTCCAGAGCGCGCCGCCGCACGCGGAGCAGAAGCACTTCGGCCAGCCGTCGTCGGGCGGCTCCCAGGCGCGCACGAGCTCGGCGCCGCTCGTGATGCGGAGCGCGCCCGGTGCGGTGCGCGCCTGCGCCGACGCCGCGGTGCCGGTGCGCCGCTGGCAGCGCGTGCAGTGGCAGTACGACGCGGACACGAGCGGCTCGGTCACCTCGTACCTGACGCTCCCACAGAGGCAGCCGCCGGTCAGCGCCATCGTCAGTAGGGCAGCTCGACGCTCGAGACGTCGATGCCGAGCGAGCGCGCGAGCCGCACGCCCTGCTCCAGGTCGTCTTTGAGCATGCGGATGTCGGTCTCCCGCATGAGGCTGCCGACGAACTCGCGCGCCTTCGGCCGCCAGAGCGCGTGCTGTGCGAACAGCGGCAGCATCCGGTTCGCGGCCTCGATCAGCTTGGCCTGGACACCGCGGCCCGCTCCCTCGAGGAGCACGCGCTCGTACGCCATGCCGGCGCCGTGGTGGATGCCGTCGTCGATCGCGAGGCGGTTGCACAGGTCTTCGAGCACGGTGCCGCGCGACGAACGGGCGATCATGCGGAAGCGCGGGATGATCAGCCGCTCGTAGAACACCTGCATCAGGAACACCTTCTCCTCGAGCGTGTCGGCGTCGAGCGTCATGTGCGCGAGCCGGTCGAGGTACGGGTCGCGCTCGGCCATCCCGCCGGCCTCATGGATCAGCTTGAGCCACGCCTCCGTATGGCGCGACTCGTCCTGCACCATCGTCGTGTAGTAGAGCTTCGCGTCGTGGTCGGGCGCGATCGAGAACAGCTGCGCCGCCATCTCGACGGCGAGCTCGTCGGCCTGCAACTGCTGTGTGACCACCGACCGCCAGAGGTCGCGCCGGCGGGCCAGCTTCTGCGGCGAGCCCTTGTACTCGGGGATCGGCGCCACCTCGCCCCACGGCAGGTCGCGCACCTGCCACTCCGCGCGCTTCGCGAGCTCGTAGTAGCGGTAGACGCCCTGGAGGCCGCGGTCGTCCCGCCCCTGCGGGAACGCCGCCTCGTCGACCCGCTCGGAGACCTCCATCGGGCAGAACCCTAACGCTCGGTCGGGTCGAGTGGCTGCACCACCCCCGGCAGCTCGAACGCGCCCCCGAAGTCGACCGCCGTGCTCCACGCGCGCCACTCGCCGGGCGTGAAGCGCAGCGTGACGTCGTCGTGGCCCGCGATTGCCTCGCCGACGTCGGGGTGCACGCGGCCGGCGCTCGTCAGGTACTTCCGCCAGACGCGCTCATTGAGCGCGCCCGCGTCGGTGCCACGGATCACGGCGATCGAGCCCGAGGCGGCGAGGCCGTGCAGCGGCCGCTCGCCGCGCCCGTGGACGAGCACCGCCGCCTGCGGCCGCACGGACGCGTTCAGCGCCTTCTCCGTCTTGCCGCCGGTCGCGATCAGCAGGTCGTCCCCGTCGCGCGCGAACCAGACCGCGGAGAGGTACGGGAGCCCGTCGCCGCCGACGGTGGCGAGCGTCGCGATCACGCGCGCGTCGAGGAGGTCGAGCTCCACGAGTCGATTCTCCCGCAGCCGTTCGGTCCCGGGCGGCGCGTGTCGTGTCGCGCCGCCCGGGACCGCGTATCACGGCGCGGCCGTGATCGAGCCGAACAAGCCGTTCGACTCGTCGTCCGGCCCTGCCGTGAAGTAGAGGCTGTCGGTCGGCCCGGCTGCGCTTCCGTTGCCGAACTCGAGCGCCCACAGCCCGTCGATCGTGATCGGCCCCCCGCTTGCGTCGGCCAGCTGTCCCTGCGGGATCGCCGACAAGCCGAAGAACGGGAAGCCGCCGGTTGCCAGCCGGTACGCGTTGATGCGGCCGTCGCCGAAGTTCCCGACGAGGAGATCGCCGGCGGCGGCGCCGAAGCTCGGCGGTGCGAGCGCGATCCCCCACGGCGCGTTCAGCCCGCCACGCGAAGCGACCCGCGCGACGAGCACGCCGGTCGACGCGTCGTAGGCGTCGACGAAGCCGAGCCCGGGCCCGTGTGCCTCGTCGTCGCTACCGGCCTGGCGCTGTGCATACGTGACGTAGATCCGCGATCCGATCGCCTGGATCCCGAACGGCGCGAAGCCGCGCGGGATCGCGAAGTCGTGGAACGCGAAGAACGGCTGCGGCACCAGGTTGCCCGACGCATCGAGCACGTCGACCGTCGAATGCCTGAAGTCCGTGGCGTACAGCCGCGGGCCGGCACTCGTGGTCGCGATTGCGAGCCCCTTGAACACGGCACCGGAGCGCGACAGGTCGCGGAACACCTGCGCCTGCGTGCCGCCGTTCCAGCCGGAGATGACGCCCGCTTCGCTGTCGAACAGGAACCGCGCGGGCATGCCGTTCGGCAGGACGAAGCCGGTGGTGCCGTTGAAGACGATTCCCGTCGGCGCGTCGCCGACGCTGACCACGAGGTTGACCCGGGCTCCGGCCCCCGTGTAGAGCGTGGACAGGTTCGAGCCGTTGTCGGCCACCCACCAGGGCGTCGTCGGCCCGGCGACGAGCCCCCAGGCGTTGACGAGGTTGGTGTCGGTGAGCGTCCCCGGCACACCGTTGTTCGAGACGAGCGGCGTCACGTCGAAGCCGCTTCCACGTGCGGCCGCTGCGCCGGCGAGCGCGATCGCGATCGCTCCCACCAGGCCGGCGAGCCTCAACAGCGGAGAAGAGCGCATGCGTGCCTCCTTCGGTCGGCTGTACCCCTTGCCAGGCCTACGGGCGGAAGCGCCGAGCGGTTCTCGCACTATGGTGCGGCGGTGGAGCACGTGAGGATCGACAAGTGGCTCTGGGCGGCGCGCTTCTTCAAGACGCGCGGCGCGGCGACGGAGGCGGTGCTCGGCGGGCACGTGCAGCTGAACGGCGCGCGCGTGAAGCCGTCGAAGGAAGTGCAGCTCGAGGACCGAGTCGACCTGCAGGTCGGCCCGAACAGGTTCGACGTCGTCGTCCGCGGGCTCGCCGACAAGCGCGGCCCCGCGTCTGTCGCCGCGACGCTCTACGAGGAGACGCCCGAATCGCGTGACCTGCGTCAGCGGCGGGCGCTCGAGCGCCGCCTGGCGGTGCCGCTCGGCGCAGACCTCGGCGCGCGGCCCACGAAGCAGGACCGCCGGCGCCTCGACGCGCTCCGCCGCGCCGAGCGGCGCGGCCGTCCGTAGCTACGCCGCCTCGCCGACCGCCTGCTCGAGCTCGTGTGCCGCCGCCGCGGTGCGCGTGCGCAGCAGCGCGCCGCCGATCGCGGCCGCGGCGAGCGCGAACACCGCGCCGGCCATGAACGCCGCGTGGTAGCCGCCGACGAGCGCCTCGAGATGGCTGCTGCCGGACGCCGAGAGGCTGTCCGTCCGCGACGCCGCGAGGCTGGCGAGCGCTGCGAGCCCGACCGCGCCGCCCATCATGAACGCCGTGTTGACGACGCCCGACGCGAGCCCGGACTCCGCCGGCGCGACATCGCTCATCGCCGCGAGCAGCACGGGGTTGAACGCCATCCCGGCGCCGACGGCGAGCAGGATCATCGGCGGCAATACGTCGACGGCGAAGCTGCCGCCGACCGGCGCCCGCGCGAACAGTGCGAGGCCCGCCGAGGCGATGGCGAGGCCGACCGCGAGCGGGACGCGGAAGCCGAAGCGCATCACGAGCTTGGCCGACAGGCCGAGCGAGAAGCCGCCCATGATGATGTTCGCCGGCAGGAACGCGAGGCCGACCTCGAGCGGGCTGTAGCCGAGCACCTGCTGCAGGTACAGCGCCGACAGGAAGAACCAGGCGAACATCGCCGCCGCCCAGAGCACGCCGACCCCGTTCGCGGTCGTGACGTTGCGCAACCGGAACAGCCGCAGCGGCATCAGCGGCGACTCGACGCGCGATTCGATCGCCACGAAGACGGCGAGCAACGCGGCGGACGCACCGAGCAGACCGAGCGTCTGCGCCGACGTCCAGCCGGCCTGATTGCCGTTGACGATCGCGTAGACGGCGAGCATCAGCGCAGCGGTGACCGTGACGGCCCCGGCGACGTCGAGGCGTCCCTTCGCGCGCTGCCCATGCTCCGCCGGGACGAGGCGCAGCGAGAGGAGGTAGACGCCGATGCCGATCGGCACGTTGACAAGGAAGATCCAGTGCCAGTCGAGCGCGTCGGTGAGGATTCCGCCGAGCAGGACGCCGATGCTGCCGCCGCCTGCCATCACGAAGCCGAAGACCCCCATCGCCTTCGCGCGTTCGGCCGGCTCCGAGAAGAGCCCCATGATCAGCGACAGCGCAACGGCCGAGACGACCGCCCCGCCGATCCCCTGCACGGCGCGCGCGCCGATCAGCAGCCCCTTCGTCGTCGACAGCCCACAGGCGATCGACGCGAGCGTGAACAGCGAGACACCGGCGAGGAACAGCCGCCGGTGACCGAACAGGTCGCCGAGCCGCCCGCCCAGCAGCAGGAAGCCGCCGAACGTCAGCAGGTACGCGTTGACCACCCAGGCGAGCGAGGTCTGCGAGAAGCCGAGATCGTTCCGGATCGAGGGCAGCGCGACGTTCACGATCGTCGTGTCGAGCACGATCATCAGATCGCCCAGGCAGAGCACGTAGAGCGCGAGCCAGCGGCTGCGGTTCTCGGCGGTCACGTCTTCACTCATACCGACTTCGACCCGGCTCGCGTCGAGAAGTCATCGCTAGCACGGCTGAGGGGCGAGGTCGCGCGGTTGCGCCGTCGGCGACTCGTGGAAGTCGCGCGACCGGACGAGCACGAGCGCGGCGACCGCACCCACGGCCACGAGCGCCGCCCCGATCACGAGGATCACGTTGACCCCCGAGACGAACGCCTCGTGGGACGCGCCGTGGGTGCCGCCGTGCGTTCCCGAGGCACGCGCCAGGTGATCCTGGAAGACGATCCCGAGCACGGCCACGCCGGTCGCGAGGCCGCCGATCCGAAACGTGTTGCTGATCCCGGAGGCCATCCCGGCGCGCCACGGCGGGACGACCCCGAGAGCGATCCTGGCGATCGCCGGGTTCGCAAGCCCGATGCCGAGGCCGGTGAGCAGCAGACCGGGGACGAGGGCCGTCCAGGTGCTTCCGACCGTGAGCCCGTGCATCGCGCCGAGCCCTGCCGCCGAGACGGTCAGGCCGGCTGCGAGGACGACGCCGGGCGAGAGCCGCTCGACCAGCGATCGCGTTGCGAGCGGCACCACGAAGATCAGGACAGTCGACGGCAGGAGACACAGGCCGCCGGTGAGCGGCGAATAGCCGAGGTCGTTCTGCAGATAGAGCGTGAGATACGGGAAGACCGCGAAGAGGCCGACGCCGATCGCCAGGGTGGCGACCGAGACGCCGACGAACGCAGGCTTGCGGAACAGCGCGAGATCGAGCATCGGCTGCGGGTGCCGGAGCTCGACGACGACGAACGTCGTGATCAGCAGGAGCGCGCCGGCGAACAGGGCGCCGATCGGCCTGCTTCCCCAGCCCAGCTCGGTGCCGCGCATCAGCGCGAACATCGCCGCGAACAGGGCTCCGGAGAACGTGATCAGCCCGGCCCAGTCGAGCCGCCTCGCGCAGCGATCCTTCACGTTGACCATCTGCGGGGCCGCGACGAGCACCGTGGCGAGGCCGATCGGCCCGTTGACGAGGAAGATCCACCGCCAGCCGACGGCGTCGGTGAGGACCCCGCCCGCGAGCGGCCCGGCGGCGACGGCGAAGCCCACCGTGGCGCCCCAGACGGCGATCGCCCGGCCGCGGTCGCGCCCCTGGAACTCCTGGCCGATCAGCGCGAGCCCGGTGGCGAACATCGCGGCACCTCCGACGCCCTGCAACGCGCGCGCTGCGATCAGGAGGTCGATGCCGTTCGCGGCGCCGCACAGCAGCGAGGCGAGCGTGAACACGACCACGCCGCCGATGAACACCCGCTTGCGGCCGACGCGGTCGGCGATCGACCCGAACGTGAGGATGAAGGCCGCCAACGTGAGCGCGTAAGCGTCGATCACCCACTGGAGATCGGTGAATCCGCCGCCGACCTGCCGGTGGATCGTGGGCAGCGCGACCTGCACGATCATGATGTCGATGAGCAGCATGAACGTCGCGCCGCAGACCGCGACGAGCGTCCAGCGAGGCCGATCGAGACGCGAGGTCACCGTTGAATGGTGCGGCACGATCCGCGACCTGCCATCGGCCGCGCGGATGACGCAGGAGGATGATTTTTGGGCGATGAATTCACGGGTGCTGCCGAGTCTTTGCAAGGTGGCCCCGCCCCTGGCCTTCACGATCCGCGGGCCGATCGCCCCATCCGATCTTCCCGGCCTCTGCGACCGGGTCTGCGCGCTGCTCGCTCAGGCGGACGGCTGTGACCTCGAGTGCGACGTGCGCGGCGTCGAGCCCGACGCGGTCACCGTGGACGCGCTCGCACGGCTGCAGCTCGCCGCGACCCGGCGCGGCTGCCGCGTGCTGCTGCGCGGGTGCTCGCCCGAGCTTCGCGAGCTGGTCGCGTTCATGGGCCTCGACGGCGTGCTGGTCGACGCTTAGTCGAGCCGCGGCGGCAGGCCGAACAGCGGGAAGAGCGTGGCCGTGTCGAGGAAGAAGGTGAACTCGCCGATCCGGCCGTTCCGCAGCTCGAGCACCTGCAGCGCCCAGGGCTCGTAGCCGCCGTCGGGCGACGGCTTGTACTGGCCGAAGGCGGGCGACCCGTTCGCCGACCCGGCGGGCAGGACGCGCGAGCCCTTGCAGCCGATCCCGACGCCGAACCACCAGGTGAGGATGTCGGCGCGGCCGCTCAGCCACAGGTCGAACGGCGGCATCGACTGGCGCGCGTCCTCCTCGATCAGTGACGTCAGCGCCTCGATGTCGTAGTCCTGGAACGCCTGCACGTACCGCTCGAGCAGCTTGCGGTCGGCGGCATCGAGCTCCTCGGCCGGCGTGCCGCCGGCGACGTCCGCCGACGCGAGCGTGGCACGGGCCCGCTGCAACGCGCTGTTGACCGAGGCGACGCTCGTGTCGAGCAGCTCGGCGACCTCGGTGGCCCGCCAGCGCAGCACCTCGGAGAGGATCAGGACCGCCCGCTGCCGTGGCGGGAGGTGCTGGAGCGCGGCCACGAACGCGAGCTTGATCGTCTCGCGGCCCTCGAGCACGAGCGCGGGATCTCCATCGGGCGAGACGAGCGCGTCGGGCACCGGCGCGATCCACGTCACCTCCGGCAGCACGTGCAGGTTGGACTCGATCGGCTCGGCACTCGGCCCGAGATCCATCGGACGCGCCCGCCGCTCGCGCCCACTGAGCATGTCGAGGCACACGTTGGTGGCGATGCGGTACAGCCACGAGCGGAGCGCCGACCGGCCCTCGAAGCGGTCGAGGTTCTTCCACGCGCGAAGCAGCGTGTCCTGCACCGCGTCCTCGGCCTCGAACGGCGAGCCGAGCATGCGGTAGCAGTACGCGGTCAGCGCGCGGCGGTGCTGCTCGACCTCGGCGAACGACGGCGTGGTTGCAACCGACCCCTCCACGCCCGCCATCCTAGGGGCAGCGGCACGGTGGGCGCGTCACCGGGCGACGAGCGTGGACTTGTACTCGCTTCGCTGCAGGCTTCCCCACGGCACGAGCTCGACTGCCGCCTGGACGACGAGCACGTCGCGGACCCGGGCGCGGATCGCGTCGGCGAGCGCCGGGTCGGCCGCTGCACTCTCCGCGAGCTCCACCGCGACGGGCAGCGGCGGTTCCTGCTTCACGCCGTCGGCGGACGGCCGCAGCAGCACGCGGCCGCTGACCTGCGGCGCGAACGTGCTCACCACCTCGCGGACGGCGGACGGGAAGACGTTGACGCCGCGGACGATCAGCATGTCGTCGGTGCGGCCGACGCAGCGGACCCGCGGCGTCACGCGCCCGCAGCCGCAAGGGCTCGTCCACAGCTCGACGTGGTCGCGCGTGCGGAAGCGCAGGAGCGGCGCGGCCCGATGGCGGAGATGCGTGAGAACGAGCTCCCCCGTCGCGCCCTCTGCGACCTCGCGCGCGACGCCGGTCTCGGGATCGATCAGCTCCGCATGCACGTAGCCGTACGCGCCGAGGTGCATGCCCGCCTGCTCCTCGCATTCGCCCCACAGCGACGGGCCGATGTCGCCGATCCCCATCGCCTCGGTGACGCGTGCGCCGAAGCCGTCCTCGAGCTTCGCGCGGAAGGCAGGCTCGCCGCCGCCCGGCTCGCCGGCGACGAGCACGCGCCGGATCGTCGAGTCGCGCAGGTCGGCGAGCTCGAGCAGGTACTCCGCGTACGACGGCGTGAGCACGAGTGCGTCCGGCCGAAGCTGCTCGATCGCGAGCAGCAGCCGCTCGCTCGATCCGGTGCCGACCGGGATGTGGTTGACGCCGAGTTGGGCGAACGCATCGAGCGCCGCTCCAGCGACGAACGGGCCGGCCGCGTATGTCGTGATCACGCGGTCGCCCGGCGAGACGCCGGAGGCGCCGTAGCTGCGCGCCGAGCCGGCGACCCAGTTCGCGAGGTCGCCCGCCGTCAGCGGGATGTAGCTCGGCGTTCCGGTCGTGCCGCTCGTCGAGTACACACGGACGACCTCCGACATCGGCACGCAGAGATGTGCGCCGATCGGATTCTCGGGCGTGCTGGTCTCCTTGACGCTGCGCTTCTCGGTCAGCGGCAGCGAATCGATGTCGTCGAGCCCGAGCCCGTCGGCTCCCGCGAGCATCTCGCGGTAGAACGGCGAGCGCTCGCGCAGGTACGCGAGCTGCCGGCGAAAGCTCGCGTCGTCGGCCGCGCGCTGCTCCTCCCAGGAGGCCGGCTCAGCCACCTCTGAACTCGACCGCCTCCTCGGCCCGCGCCGCCATCAGGAAGCCGACCGGATGCTCCTGCTCCTCGAGCAGGTGCGCGAGCAGGCTCGCGGTGCGGGCGAGGATCGGCACCGCCTTGACCGCGCCGGGCGGATAACCGAGGTCGAGCATCACCGCCGCGATCGGCAGCGAGACGTTGAGCGTGAGCGGGCGCTCGAAGCCCGCGGCGACGGCGTCGCGCAGGCCGCGCAGCAACGCAAGGTGCGGCCCGTCGAGCCCGCGCTCCTCGGCCAGCGCGAGGATCCGCTCCGCGCGCGGATCGAGCGGGCGATGGAGCGGATGGCCGAAGCCGGGCAGGCGTCGGCCCGACGCGCGGTGGTCGTGCACGACGTCGGCCGCGACCGCTTCGGGCGCCTCGCCGGCATCGACCTGCGCCTGCATGGCCGCGAGCAGGAGCGCGCACTCCCCGGCGGCGCCGAGGATCACCGGCCCGGCCCCGAGGATGCCGGCCGCCACCGCGCCCTGGAGCGACTCCGGGTCGGCGGCGAGCGTGATGCGCGCCGCGACGTTGCTCGGCATGAGCCCGTGCTCGGCGATCGAGACCAGCAGCAGGTCGAGGAAGAACCGCTCGTCGTCGGTCGGCTCGCGCCCGGTGAGCAGCAGGTGGAAGTACTCGACGAAGCCGAGGCGGCCCATCACGTCGCCGGCCAGATCGCGGCCGCGCACCTCGATCCGGTCGGCCGTGGCGCGGCTGATGCCGGTCACGGGGTCGTCGGCCCTGCCGATCTGCATCGCAGGTACTACCTACAGCGGCGGTATGCGAACATGTGTTCGTGTCGCGCGCCACGATCCTCCACGCCGACCTGGACTCGTTCTTCGCGGCCGTCGAGCAGCGCGACGACCCACGGCTCCGCGGCCGCCCGGTGGTCGTGGGGCTCGGCGTGGTGCTCGCGGCGAGCTACGAGGCGAAGGCGTTCGGCGTGCAGACGGCGATGGGCTGCCGCCGCGCACGCCGCCTCTGTCCCGGCGCGGTGTTCGTGCCGCCGCGCATGTCGGCGTACTCGGAGGCGAGCGAGGCCGTGTTCCGCGTGTTCGACGACGCCGCCCCCGTGGTCGAGGGGCTGTCGATCGACGAGGCGTTCCTCGACGTCTCCGGAATGGAGCGGAGCGTCGGCGCCGCGGTCGAGATCGCGGGGCGGCTGCGCCGCGACATCCGCGCGCACGTCGGCCTGCCGGTCACCGTCGGCGTCGCACGGACGAAGTTCCTTGCCAAGGTTGCGAGCGGCGTCGCGAAGCCGGACGGACTGCTCCTGGTCGCGCCCGACCGCGAGCTCGAGTTCCTGCACCCGCTGCCGGTGGAGCGGATCTGGGGCGTCGGCCGCGTGACCGCGGCGAAGCTCCACCGGCTCGGGCTGACGACCGTCGGCCAGGTCGCGCTCGTGCCCGAGGAGGTGCTGGTCGCGATGCTCGGCCGCGCCGCCGGCCGGCAGCTGCACGCGCTGTCCCTGGGGCTCGACCCGCGGCCGGTGCAGCGCGGACGGCGGCGGGGCTCGATCGGCTCGCAGCGCGCACGCCGGCAC
>DATBIC010000123.1:0-8881 GCA_036557145.1 Gaiellaceae bacterium | reverse complement strand
CGCAGGCCCCTCGTACTCCCGCTCGAGATGAAGATCAACGAGACGAAGGAGCACGAATGGGGAGTCGCATAGTGCGGCGCGTGCTGCGAGTGTTGCCGCTGGCGCTGCTGGCCGCGGTCGGCGCGGGGGTCGCCGTCGCCGCGACTGCGACGCACGTCGGCACGGTCGACACGGGGGCGACGAAGGTCGGAACGGTGCTCGTCAGCGCCAACGGCCGGACGCTGTACCGCTTCACGGTCGAGAAGCGCGGCAAGATCGCGTGCACGGGCGCCTGCGCGAAGGCCTGGCCGCCGTTGACGATCAAGAAGGGAACGAAGCCGACGGCCGGCGCCGGCATCAAGCAGTCGAAGCTCACCACGATCAAGCGCCCGGACGGCACCTTGCAGGTCGCCTACTACGGGTTTGCCCTCTACCGCTACGGCGACGACAAGAAGCGCGGCGACGTCGAGGGCCAGGGAGAGGACCACGACTGGTTCACGATCAAGTCGAACGGGACGCTCGTGAAGACCGCGGCGTCCGAGCCTGCGAGCACGACGACGTCGACGTCATCGGAGCCAGGGACGACCACGACGACCTCGACGCCGGGCACCACCACCACGCACGGCTACGGCTACTGATCCTGGTGTGAGCGCGGTCCCTCGCGGGCCGCGCTCGCGCCGTTTTCACGACGCGGCGTGGTGGAACTGGTGGACGACTGCGTGGCCGCGGCCGCGCGCGATCAGCCAGCGGTTGACCGGCACCGCCGCGGCGAAGGCGATCACGAGGCTCACGAGCAGGCTCCACCAGAAGAGCCCGTCGGCGAGGCCCGCGGCGAGCGCTCCGGGCACGAGCAGGACGAACAGATTGTCGACGATCTCCATCGTCGCGATCGACATCGTGTCGGAGGCGAGCGCGAGCCGTGTCGCGCGCCGGAAGGGGATCCCGGCGGCGAGGACGGGCCGCATCGTCAGCGAGTAGCCGAAGGCGAACGCGAGCACGATCGAAAGCGCGATCGAGGCGCCGTTGCCGAGGCCGACGGCCGTCGCGATCACCATCCCGAGGATCTCGCCCATCGCGCAGCCGGTGAGGCAGTGCAGCGTGGCCCGGATCGCCGTCCCGGTCAGCGAGCCGGAGTCGTGGTGGTGATGCTCGTGCCGCTGGGTGTCCGCGTGCTCCATGAGCGTGCGGGGACACCGTAGCGCCGCGCGCATCTGCGACCATCGAGCCGTGACCGCGCCCGAGATCACGATCGCGCCCGCGACGACCGTGGGGCCGGTGGAGCTCACCGTGTCCGACCTCGAGCGCTCGCTGGACTACTACGAGCGGTCGATCGGGCTCGCCGTGCTCGATCGCGCCGACGGCCGGGCCTCGCTCGGCGCCGGCGGTCGCGAGCTGCTCGGCCTCGTCGAGGAGCGCGACGCGGCTCCCGTCCCGGGCAGCACCGGGCTCTACCACTTCGCCCTGCGCGTCCCCGAGCGGATCGACCTCGCCCGCTGGCTGGCGCACGCCGGTCGCGATCGCGTGCCGCTGGTCGGGCTCTCCGACCACTTCGTCAGCGAGGCCCTCTACCTCGGCGACCCCGACCGGCACGGGATCGAGATCTACTGGGACCGGCCGCGGTCGGCGTGGGAGGGGCAGGTCGGGTCGCGGCTGACGACCCAGCCGCTCGAGGTCTACAGCCTGCTCGGCGAGCTCGCCGACACCGGCGGAGCGCCCTTCGAAGGGCTCCCGGGCGGGACGGTGATGGGCCACGTCCACCTCAAGGTGGCCTCGATCCCGGAGGCGGTCGGCTTCTACCGCGACGTGCTCGGGCTCGAGCTGATGGCGCAGCTCGGCGAGCAGGCCGCCTTCCTCGCGGCCGGCGGTTACCACCACCATGTCGGCGCGAACACGTGGGAGAGCGCCGGCGGGCCGCCGCCGCCGCCCGGCTCGGCCTCGCTCCGGCACGCGACGATCGTGCTGCCCGACGCGGCGGAGCAGGCTCGTGTCGTCGGAAGGATCGAGCATGCCGGGCTCGCGGTCGAGGAGCGCGACGGCACCCCGTTCGTCGCCGACCCGTCCGGCAACGTGCTCACGCTCGCAACCGCCTCGTAGCACGGCCGAACCGGCGAGCGTAAGATCACGCCTCGAGGACGATCGCTCGACGAAGAGCGGGGGTTGCCGTGGCCGAAGTTACGTTCGATCGGGTCAGCAAGGTCTATCCGGACGGCACACGTGCGGTGAACGAGGTCTCGCTCGACATCGTCGACGGGGAGTTCATGGTGCTGGTCGGCCCCTCCGGCTGCGGGAAGACGACCGCACTGCGGATGGTCGCGGGGCTCGAGAACATCTCGGAGGGCGTGCTGCGCATCGGCGAACGCGTCGTCAACCACGTCCCGTCGCGTGACCGCGACATCGCGATGGTCTTCCAGAGCTACGCGCTCTACCCGCACCTCAGCGTGTTCGAGAACATCGCGTTCGGCCTGCGGCTCCGCAAGGGCATGTCGAAGTCCGAGGTCAACGAGCGCGTGAACAGGGCAGCGAAGATGCTCGGGCTCGACGAGCTGCTGAAGCGCAAGCCGCGGGCGCTCTCCGGCGGGCAGCGGCAGCGCGTCGCCATGGGGCGCGCGATCGTCCGCGAGCCGCAGGCGTTCCTGATGGACGAGCCGTTGTCGAACCTCGACGCCAAGCTGCGTGTCCAGACCCGCGCGGAGATCGCGAAGCTGCAGAGCGACCTCGGCGTCACCACGATCTACGTCACGCACGACCAGATCGAGGCGATGACGATGGGCACGCGCGTCGCCGTCATGCGCAAGGGCGAGCTGCAGCAGGTCGACGATCCGCAGACCCTCTACGACCGGCCGGTGAACCTGTTCGTCGGCGGCTTCATCGGCAGTCCGGCGATGAACATGCTGCGCGCCACGATCGACCAGAACGGGTCGTACCGTGCCGTCGTCGGAGACCAGACGATCGCTCTCGGCGAGGAGACGATCGCGCTCCGGCCGGGCCTGAAGGCCTACGCCGGCAAGCCGGTCATCCTCGGCATCCGTCCGGAGGACCTCGAGGACGCGGCGCTCGTCAGCGGGGCGCCGGCGGATCGCATCCTCAGCGGGAGGCTCGAGCTGCGCGAGGCGCTCGGCTCGGAGATCATGGCGCACTTCGCGATCACCGCCGAAGAGGCGGAGACGGACGAGACGCGGGAGCTGGCGCACGACGTCGGGGCCGGCGACGGCGACGCGATGGGCGTCGCCGAGCACGAGGCCGTGATCGTCGGACGTTTCGGCGCGCGCTCGCGCGTGAACAAAGGAGACGCCATTCGCGCGGTCGTCGACACGCGGGCGCTGCACTTCTTCGACCCCCAGACAGGACTCGGCATCTACGAAGAACCCCCCGGGAAAGGAGCACCAGCGTGAAAGCACACCGATTCGCGCTCACGACGCTCGGCGTCGTTGCGATCGTCGCTCTCACTGTCCTCGTCGGCACGAGCACCGCGTTCGGCCGGCAGGGCGCCAGTCCGGCATCGGCGCAGGCCGTGTCCGGCAGCATCACGTTCGACGGGATCTGGACCGGCGCGGAGGCGAGTCACTTCGCCAACGTGATCAAGACCTTCAACAAGTCGTACCCGAAGGTGAAGGTCAACTACAAGCCGGTCGGCGACAACCTGCCGACGGTGCTCGCGACCGCCGTCGCCGGCGGCCGTCCGCCGGACATGGCGGACATCGCACAGCCGGGGTTGATCCGGCAGTTCGTGAACAAGGGCGTGCTCAAGCCGATCACGTACGCGAAGTCGACGCTCGCGTTGAACTTCAACCCGGCGTGGATCCAGCTCGGCACGTTCAACGGGAAGCTCTACGGCGTCGTCTTCAAGGCGAGCAACAAGTCGCTCGTCTGGTACAACGTGCACGCCTTCAAGACGGCAGGCGTGAGCGGCGCGCAGGCGAAGACGTGGCCGCAGTTCCTGAAGCTCGCGTCGACGGTGAAGGCCTCCGGCACGCCGCCGTTCTCGATCGGCGGCGCGGACGGTTGGACGCTCACCGACCTGTTCGAGAACATCTACCTCCGCCAGGCCGGTCTCGCCAAGTACCAGGCGCTCAGCGGCCACCGGATCAAGTGGACCGATCCGACGGTGGCGAAGGCGATGAAGACGATGGCGCAGGTCCTCGTGAGCGCCAACATGGCCGGCGGGACTTCGGGTGCGGTGCAGACCGACTTCCCGACGTCGGTGAACAACGTCTTCCAGAACCCGCCGAAGGCGTCGATGGTGATGGAGGGCGACTTCGTCCCCGGCACGGCGACCGTGAAGGCGAAGGCGGGCAGCGACTACAACGTGTTCCCGTTCCCGTCGATCGGCGGCTCGAAGCCGGCGGTCGAGGTCGCGGGCGACACGATCGTCACGTTCCGCGACACGCCGGCGATCCGGGCGTTCGAGACGTTCCTCGCCACGCCGCAGGCCGCCGCCGCGTACGCGAAGTACGGCGGCTTCGCCACCGGCAACAAGCACGTCAAGTCGAGCGCGTTCCCCGATGCGATCTCGAAGGCGAACGAGAAGGCCGTGCAGTCGGCGACGAGCATCGTCTTCGACATGTCCGACCAGCAGCCGGGCGCGTTCGGCGCGACCGTCGGCCAGGGCGAGTGGGGGCTGTTCCAGGACTTCCTCCGCAAGCCGTCCGACGTCGCGGGGATCCAGAAGAAGCTCGAGACTGCCGCCGCGGCGGCGTACAAGAAGGCCGGGTAAGGCCGAAGCGTGGCCTCGACTGCCGGCATGACGGTGGAGCCGCCCGGCGCGGCTCCACCGTCCGCCTCCGAGCCGGGTCGGCTCGGCCGCTACGCCGTCGGGGCGCTGTTCCTCGCGCCGGCCGTCGTCATCCTCGGCGTCTGGATCGTCTACCCGACCGTCTACACGGTCATCCGCAGCCTCTTCAGCGCGTCGGGCTCGCACTTCGTGTGGTTCGACAACTACAAGGAGCTCTACACCAACCAATCGCTGCGGACGGCGATCAAGAACAACATCATCTGGGTGCTCGTCGTCCCGGCGTTCGTGACCGCCGCCGGGCTCGTGTTCGCGGTGCTGATGGAGAAGGTGTCGTGGGCGATCGCGTTCAAGACCGTGGTCTTCCTGCCGATGGCGATCTCCGCGTTCGCGACCGGCGTGACCTGGCGGATCATGTACGTGCAGGATCCGAACCTCGGCGCCGTCAACGCACTCGGCCGCGTCTTCGTCGACCGGATCAACCCACCGGGCGTGCTCTCCGACGCACTGCCGTCGACGACCGCGCTCGCGGGCTCGTCGTCGACCGGGATGCGGCTGAAAACGCCGCTCCATCCAGGCGGCATCGCGCTGCTCGGGCTCACCGGTATCCCGCCGACGGGCGTCCCGTCCAGCGCGAAGCAGGCCGTCACGCCGCCGTCGAAGCCCGGGGAGATCGTCGGCACGGTGTGGCGCGACTTCAAGCCGGGAGGCGGCAAGCCGGGCGTCGTCGAGAAGGGCGAGCTCGGCCTGCCCGGCGTCACCGTCCAGCTGGTCGACAGCAGCGGGAAGGTGGTCGATACGGAGCCGTCGGCGGACGACGGCAGCATCGTCTTCAAGGGCGTGCGGCCCGGCACCTATACGACCGGCATCTCCGCCGGGACGTTCGCGAAGCCGTGGGCGGGCGTGTCGTGGCTCGGGACGAACCTGATCACGCTGTCGCTCATCATCGCGTACATCTGGATCTGGGCCGGCTTCGCGATGGTGGTGATCGCCGCCGGCCTGGCGGCGATGCCTCGAGACGTGCTCGAGGCCGCGCGCACGGACGGCGGGACGGAGTGGCAGGTGTTCAGGCGGGTGACGGTGCCGCTGCTCTGGCCGGTGATCGTCGTCGTGCTGGTCACGATGATCATCAACGTCCTGAAGGTCTTCGACCTGGTGATCACGCTCGCGCCGGGGTCGTCGCAGGACGCAGCGAACGTGATTGCGCTCGCGATGTGGCGCACGTCGTTCGGCGGCGTCAACGACTTCGGCGTCGGCTCGGCGATCGCGGTCTTCCTGTTTCTGCTCGTCGTCCCGATCCTGTTGCTGAACATCCGCAACTTCAGGAGGGAGACCTGATGGCTTCGGCCTCCGCCGAAGCCGCCGCCGGCGCACCGCCGCGCGTCGCCGATCACGACACGTTCGCCGCGAAGGCCCTGCGCGGGCTGGCAAAGCTGCCGGTGCAGATCGTGCTGGTCGTGCTCGGGCTGCTGTGGCTGATCCCGACGCTCGGGCTCTTCCTGACGTCGATCCTGCCGGCGCAGGCCTTCACGATCAAAGGCTGGTGGCAGATCTTCTCGAAGCCGAGCCTCGCCACCTGGTCGAACTACAGCGCCGTGCTCCACAACCACTCGATCGTGCACTCGCTCTGGACGACGGTGGAGATTGCGGTCGGCAACACGGTGCTCGTCGTGCTGATCGGGTCGCTCGCCGGCTACGCGCTCGCGTGGCTCGAGTTCCCCGGGCGCGACTGGATCTTCCTGATCGTGATCGCGCTAATGGTCGTGCCGCTGCAGATGGCGCTGATCCCGACGTTCAACCTCTACAACCACCTGAGCCTCTACGACACGGTGCTCGGGATCATTCTGTTCCACACGGCGTTCGGGCTCCCGTTCGCGATCTTCCTGTTACGCAACTTCTTCGTCGGGATCCCGCGCGACATCTTCGAGTCGGCGCGCATCGACGGGGCCTCGGAACTGCGCATCTTCTTCCGGCTCGTGCTGCCGCTCGGGCTGCCTGCGATCGCATCGCTGGCGATCTTCCAGTTCCTCTGGACGTGGAACGACCTGATCGTCGCACTGACGTTCGGCCAGACCGTGCAGCCGATTACGGTCGCGATCTTCAGCAACCTGCGCCAGTTCGGCGCGAACATCGACATCATCGCGCCGGCGTCGTTCATCTCGCTGCTCGTGCCGCTGGCGGTGTTCTTCGCATTCCAGCGGTACTTCGTCCAGGGCCTGCTGGCGGGCTCGGTCAAGTGAGCCGGGCGGGGCAGTCCCCGTCCGACGGTGCCTCACCGTGCGCGATCGTGGGCAGCGGCCTGACGGCGCTCGCCGCGTACGCGACGCTGCGGCACGGCGGGCTCGCGAGCGGGGAGATCGTCGTGCTCGGGACGCACGCCGACCCGACCGAGCAGTGGCGGCGCCAGGCGGCTGCGATCCGGCAGACCCGGATGCGCTCCGAGTCGGACGGCCATCTCGCCCCGGCCGACTTCCCCGGCCTGGCGCTGCGGGCGTCATGGCGGCGGCATTCGCTCCGGCCGCTGCTCGAGACCGCGTCGCGCGGCTACCACCCGCGCGTCGAGGACTTCCTCGCACAGGCGGCGGAGGTGCGCGAGCGGAGCGGCTTCGACGCGAGCTTCCGGTTGCGTCGCGTCGCGCGGATTCGGGCCGTCGACGGCGGCTTCGAGCTCGACGGCGAGGGACCGTTCCGGCACGTGCTGCTCGCGACGGGGCATCCGGGGCTCGCGCTGCCGAACGAGCTCGAGCGGGACCCTCGCGTCGTTCACGCATACGAGCCGCACGACTACGCGGCGCACGTCGCGGTCGTCGGCGCGGGCATGGCTGCGGCCACCGAGTGGCTGAACGCGCTCGCGGCCGGGTCGGAGGTGGTCTCGGTGCGGCGGCGCGAGCCGCTCCGGCGTCCCCTCAACGTCCCGCGGCCGTTCTTCACGCGACGCGGGCTCGCCGCCTTTCACCGCTCGGCCACGGAGCTCCGCGCCGCGACGCTCCGTGAGCTGTCGGCGCCGTCGTACCCGCCGAACGCGCGCGCCGACGCGGTGCTCGCCGCCGCCGCGGCCGAGGGCCGCTTCCGGGTCGCCGCGGAGCTGAACGGCGCCGACCAGGTGATCGCGGCGACCGGTTTCCGGCGCGGGTATCGCAGCGATGCCCTGCTCGCGCAGCTCGTCGAGGATCACGGCCTCGACGTGCACGACGCCTGGATCGTCCTCGCTGGGGATTCGACCGTTCCCGGCCTGACGGACGAGCGGCGCACGCTCTCGATCGGAGGCGTCGCCGCGCAGTGGGCGTTTCCCGCCGCCGACACGATCGCGGGCGCGAAGTACGCGGCCCGCCGCTTTCTGGAGCGCGTGTGTCGTTCACGCTGAGAGGGCGGATCGAGGCGAGGCTCGTCGCCGCGCTCCCGTCGCTGGTCGTCGCGTTCGCCATCCACCGCTGGTGGGCGGTGGACCTCGTCGCGATCATGCTCGCCGTCGGCGTCGTGCTCGATGCTGCGCTCTACGACCGGCTGATCGACTACCAGCCGGCGTGGCTGGCGCTGCCCCTCGGCGCGCTCGAGCTGGCGCTCGTCTACCTGACGATGCGCGCGCTCTCCGTGCCTGCGCCGCTCGTGACCGCGCTCGGGCTGTTCGCTCTCGCCTGGCTCAGCGCACAGGTCGTCGTGCACGCGGTGCTGCCGCGCCTGCAGCTGACGTACGCCGAATCGGGCGGCGAGCTCCTGCGGCCCGGCATGCTCACGGCGTTCGCGGTGCCGACGCTCGTCGTCGCCGGGCTCGGCGCCGCCTACGTGACGCGGGTCCCGACCGTCCACCTGCATGGCGTCGTGCGCGGGCCGGTCGTCATCGACCGTGCGGAGACGCTTGTCGGCGGGACGATTCGCGGCGGGATCGTGATTCGCTCCAGCCGCGTGACCCTGCGCAACGTCACGGTCGTCGGCGGTGTGAACGGGATCGACGTCGAGAACGCGTCGCACGTGATGCTCGACGACGTGCGCGTGCTACGTGCAGAGTCCGACGGCATCCACGTCCGGAACTCGGCCGTGATGGTCGAGCACTGCACCGTCGCCGATCCCGCGGGGCCGTGGGTGCAGGGGATCGACATCTCGTACTCGCTCGGCCGCGAGATGAGCATGGTCTCCGGGTGCACGATCGCCGGCGTGCGCGAGGGGATCGTCACG
>DATBIC010000122.1:0-3005 GCA_036557145.1 Gaiellaceae bacterium | reverse complement strand
AAGTCGCGCGCCAAGCGCATGGCGCCGGACTCGCCGAAGATCGGCTTCAAGGACGTGGCGGGCGTCGACGAGGCGGTGGAGGAGCTCCAGGAGATCAAGGAGTTCCTCGAGAACCCGAAGAAGTTCCAGGCGCTCGGCGCGTCGATCCCGAAGGGTGTGCTGCTCTACGGGCCGCCAGGCACCGGTAAGACGCTGCTCGCGCGCGCGGTCGCGGGCGAGGCGGGCGTCCCGTTCTTCTCGATCTCGGGCTCCGACTTCGTCGAGATGTTCGTCGGCGTCGGCGCCTCGCGTGTGCGCGACCTGTTCGAGCAGGCGAAGCAGGCGTCCCCGTGCATCGTCTTCATGGACGAGATCGACGCGGTCGGCCGCCATCGCGGCGCGGGCCTCGGCGGCGGCCACGACGAGCGCGAGCAGACGCTGAACCAGCTGCTCGTCGAGATGGACGGCTTCGAGATGAAGGACAACATCATCCTGATCGCCGCCACGAACCGGCCCGACATCCTCGATCCGGCGCTGCTGCGCCCGGGCCGCTTCGATCGTCAGATCGTCGTCGACCGCCCCGACCGGAACGGGCGTCGGAAGATCCTCGAGGTGCACTCGAAGGGCAAGCCGCTCGCGTCGGTGATCGACCTCGACTCGCTCGCCGCCGGAACGCCGGGCTTCACCGGCGCCGACCTCCGCAACCTCGTCAACGAGGCGGCCCTGCTCGCCGCACGCCGCGGCAAGAAGGTGATCGAGCAGGAGGAGCTCGAGGAGGGGATCATGCGCGTGATCGCAGGCCCCGAGAAGAAGGCGCGCCTGCTCTCCGAGAAGGAGCAGCGGATCACCGCATACCACGAGATGGGGCATGCGCTCGTCGGCCACTTCCTCGAGAACACCGACCCGGTGCACAAGATCACGATCGTGTCGCGCGGGCAGGCGCTCGGGCTGACGATCTCGCTGCCGACCGAGGACCGCTACCTGACGACGCGCAAGGCGCTGCTCGAGCAGATCGCGATGACGATGGGCGGGCGCGCTGCCGAGGAGCTCGTGTTCAACGAGGTCACGACCGGTGCCGCCAACGACATCGAGAAGGTGACGGCGACCGCCAAGCAGATGGTGATGCGCTTCGGGATGAGCGAGAAGCTCGGCCCGCGCGTGCTCGGCCGGAACCACGACATGCCGTTCCTCGGCCGCGAGATGGGCGCCGAGCCCGACTACTCCGAAGAGGTCGCGCGCGAGATCGACGACGAGATCCGGCGGATCATCGAGGAGGGTCACGACCTCGCGAACAAGGTGCTGCGCGAGCACATCGACGACCTGCACCGGATCTCGCAGATCCTGATCGAGCGCGAGACGATCGACCGCGACCAGTTCGAGCGGCTGCTCGCCGGCGAGTCCGCGGACGCAGTCTTCCCGCCCGAGCCCGAGCCTGCCGTCGAGCCGCCGGGCGAGCCCGAGCGGCGGCCGCAGCCGAAGCCGCGCCCGTTCCCGCTGCCGGGCGGCGCGGCCATGCAGCCGCCAGAGCCCGAAGCGAGCTAGCTCCTCACGCAAAGCCGTGCCCAAAGGCGCGGCCGGTTTCGAAGGGCAAGGCGTCCGTCGCGCCGGCCGGGCACGTGCACCTCGCCCGGAAGGACACGAAGACGGCCCTCGGGGTCCATGGACGAACGAAGGCCCGCCATGAGGCGGGCCTTCGGTAGCTCAAGAGCAGTAGCCGACCGTCCGCCTGCGGATAGCTCGCCGAAGGCAGGAGCTTCCGTTCCGGCTCAGGCGCCGGCTGCCGCGGCGCCGGTCCCGGCTTGCCACGAGGCCCACAGCCGCGCATAGCGCGCGCCGCGGCGCACGAGCTCCTCGTGCGAGGCGACCTCGACGAGCCGGCCGCCCTCGAGCACGGCGACACGGTCGGCCCGCTGTGCGGTGGAAAGGCGGTGCGCGATCGTGATCATCGTGCGTCCCTTCGCGACGGCCGCGAGCGCCTGCTCGACCGACGCCTCGGTGCGGGGGTCGAGCGCCGACGTCGCCTCGTCGAGGACGATCACCGCCGGGTCGGCGAGCGCGACACGCGCGATCGAGACGAGCTGCCGCTCGCCCGCCGACAGGCGCACGCCCCGCGAGCGCACGTCGGTTCGGAGCCCACCGGGCAGCCGCTCGAACCGCTCGAGCGCGCCGATCGCCGCGAGCGCTGCGCGCACCTCGCTCTCGTCCGCGTCCGGGCGCCCGAGCCGCACGTTGTCGGCGATCGAGCCGGAGAACAGGTGGCCCTCCTGCGGCACGAAGACGATGCGCCGCCGCAGCTCCTCGTGCGAGGTCGAGCGCAGGTCGACGTCGCCGAAGGAGACCGCACCCTCCTGCGGGTCGTAGAAGCGGACGAGCAGCTTCGCGAGCGTCGACTTCCCTGCCCCCGTGGCGCCGACGAGCGCGAGGTGCTCTCCCGGCGCGATCGCGAGCGAGATCTCGGCCGCCGCCGGCACGCCGGCGGCATACGCGAAGGTGGCGTCCGTCGACGCGAGCACGCCCGACTGCGGCAGCGCCGCGTCGCCGTCGACGACCGTAGCCGGCTCGGCGAGCAGCCCGGCGATCTTCGTCAGCGCGGCCCGGCCCGACTGGAACTCCGTGTACCAGTCGCCGAGGCGGGCGATCGGGTCGAACAGCGAGATCAGGTAGAGCGCGAACGCGACGATCGTCCCCACCGTCACCTTGCCGTGGCGCTCCAGGTACCCGCCGACGACCAGCACCGATGCGAGCGCGAGCGACTGCGCGAACGCGATCATCGGGAAGAAGCCGATGTTGACGAACGAGATGCGCCGCCAGGCCGCGACCTGCGCGCGCGAGCGGACGCGGTACGACGCGTAGCGGTCGGTCTCGCGGCGGTACGACTGCAGCACGCGAACGCCGGTCAGCCCCTCCTGCAGCGACGACATCGTCTCGGCCACGCGGTCGCGCAGCGCCAGGAACGCAGGGCGCGAGCGCCTGCCGTAACGCAGCGACGACCAGACGAGCAGCGGCACCGGCACGAGCATCACCAG
>DATBIC010000121.1:0-6628 GCA_036557145.1 Gaiellaceae bacterium | reverse complement strand
AGCGTCCCGAGCTCGGGGATCGTCACCGCGAAGTCGGAGAGCGTCTCGAGCAGGAACGCCTCGAACTCGTCGTCGGCCCGGTCGAGCTCGTCGACGAGGAGCACGGCGCGTGAGCCGGCGCGCACCGCCGCGAGCAGCGGTCGCTCCTGCAGGAAGCGCTCGTCGTAGAGGCGCTGCACCGTGTCGTCGGCGTCGAGCTCGGCGGCCTGGAGCGCGCGCGCGTAGAGAAGCTGCCGCGCGTAGTCCCACTCGTAGAGCGCCTGCGCCGCGTCGATGCCCTCGAAGCACTGCAGGCGCACGAGCGAGGCGTCGAGCACGCGGGCGAGCGTCCGCGCGACCTCCGTCTTTCCGACGCCGGGCTCGCCCTCGAGCAGCAGCGGCCGGCCCATCACGAGCGCCAGGTAGAGCACCTGCGCGAGGCCGTCGTCGGCGAGGTACGACTCCGAGCGCAGCGCCGCCGACAGGCTCTCGGGATCCTCGAACCGTGCCACCGGGACAAGCGTAGTATCGGTGGCCCGCCCGCCGACGAAGGAGGCTCCCCCGTGAGACACGTGTCTCTCACCGTCAACGGTCAGCGAACGGAGCTCGAGGTCGAGCCACGGCAGCTCCTCGTGTACGCCCTGCGCGAGCAGCTCGGCCTCACCGGGACGAACGTCGGCTGCGACACGTCGTCGTGCGGCGCGTGCACCGTCCTGCTCGACGGGGAGTCGGTGAAGAGCTGCACGGTGCTCGCCGTGCAGGCCGACGGCTGCGAGGTGACGACGATCGAAGGGCTCGCCGCGAACGGCGAGCTGCATCCGCTGCAGCGCGCGTTCCAGGAGGCGCATGCGCTGCAGTGCGGCTACTGCACGCCGGGGATGATCATGGCGGCGGCGAGCCTGCTCGCCGACAATCCGAGCCCGACCGACGACGAGATCCGCCACGGGCTCGAGGGCAATCTCTGCCGCTGCACCGGCTACCAGAACATCGTCAAGGCCGTGCACGCGGCCGCGGGAGCCTGAGATGGCGACGGTCGAGAAGCCGGCGACGTTCGTCGGCACGCGGCAGCTCCGCAAGGAGGACCCCGAGTTGATCACGGGCGCCGCCCGCTTCGTCGACGACATCAGCCTGCCGGGGATGCTCTGGCTCGGCGTCGTCCGCAGCCCCTTCGCGCACGCACGCATCCGCTCGATCGACGTCTCCAAGGCGCTCGAGCTCGACGGCGTCGTCGCCGCTTACACCGGCGCCGACCTCGAGTTCGCGGCACCGCTGCTGATGGCGTGGGCGATCAACGACCAGGTGAAGAACCCGCCGCACAACCCGTTGACGAAGGACAAGGCGCGCTACGCAGGCGACGCCGTCGCGGTCGTCGTCGCGGAGAGCCGCGCGCTCGCCAAGGACGGCGTCGTCGCGGTCGAGGTCGACTGGGAGCCGCTGCCCGCCGTGACGGGAATCAGGGAGGCGCTCGCCGACGGCGCGCCGATCCTGCACGACGACTTCGGCACGAACGACGCGGGATCGTGGAGCATCGCGGGCGACTCGCCGGTGCCGACGCGGGGGCCGTCGGCGCCGTTCTTCGACGATCCGGATCTCGTCAAGATCAAGGAGGAGTACTCGCTCGCGCGCCTGATCCCGAACGCGATGGAGCCGCGCGGAGTCGTCGTCGACCCGAACGTCGCGATGGGCGAGTACACCGTCTACTCGGCGACGCAGATCCCGCACATCCTCCGCACCGCGCTCGTGATCTCGAACGGGATCCCGGAGGCCAAGCTGCGCGTCGTCGCACCTGACGTCGGCGGCGGCTTCGGCTCGAAGCTCGAGGTCTATCCGGAGGACGCGATCTGCCTCGCCGTGGCGCAGAAGCTCGGGCGCCCGATCAAATGGGTCGAGGAACGGTCCGAGAACTACGTGGCGACGCTGCACGGGCGCGAGATGCTGCAGCAGATCGAGCTGGCCGCGACCAGGGACGGCGACCTCAAGGCGGTGCGCGTGAGGCTGACGGTGGCGATGGGGGCGTACCTGCGTCTCGTCACGCCCGGCATCCCGATGCTCGGCGCCTGGCTGTACCACGGTTGCTACGACTGCGAGGGCTACGACCTCGAGTACACGAACGTCTTCACCAATACGACGTTCACCGACGCCTACCGCGGCGCGGGCAGGCCCGAGGCGACGTACGCGATCGAGCGGGCGATGGACACGCTCGCACGCGAGCTCGACATCGACCCGGTCGAGCTTCGGCGCAAGAACTTCATCCCGACCGAGAGCTTCCCGAACTACACGATCGCGAGCGGGCTCACGGTCGACTCCGCCGACTACCACGGCACGCTCGACAAGTGCCTCGAGGTGCTCGACTACGACGCCGTCCGCGCCGAGCAGAGGACGAGGCGCGATCGCGGCGACCGGAAGCTGCTCGGCGTCGGGTTCTCGACGTGGATCGAGATGTGCGGGCTCGCGCCCTCGCGCGTGCTCTCGGCGCTCAACTACGCGGCCGGCGGCTGGGACGCGGCCACGATCGAGCTGATGCCCACCGGCACGGTGCGTGTGCTCACCGGCGTGTCGCCGCACGGACAGGGCTCGGCCACCGTGTTCGCGCAGGTCGTCGCCGACCAGCTCGGCGTCGACTACGACGACGTCGAGGTGCTGCACGGCGACACGGCGACGACGCCGTTCGGGATGGACACCTACGGCAGTCGCGGCGTGTCCGTCGGCGGCGTCGCGCTGCACGCGGCCGGTGAGAAGCTGATCGCGAAGGCGCGCACGCTCGCCGCGCACGAGCTCGAGTGTGCCGAGGACGACCTCGAGTTCGCCGGCGGCAACTTCACGGTGAAGGGCACCGACCGCTCCGTCGGGATCAAGGCGCTCGCGTTCAGCTCCTGGACCGCACACAACCTCCCGGACGGGATGGAGCCCGGCCTGCAGGCGACGCACCTCTACGACCCGCCGAACTTCAGTTGGCCGAACGGCGCGCACTGCTGCGTCGTCGAGGTCGACCAGGACACCGGCTCCGTCGACATCGTGCGCTACCTCGCCGTCGACGACTGCGGCGTCCAGTTGAACCCGATGCTCGTCGAGGGTCAGGTGCACGGCGGTGTCGCGCAGGGCATCGCCGAGGCGTTGTTCGAGGAGGCGATCTACGACGACGAGGGGAACCTCGCGACCGGGACGATGACGAACTACCTCGTGCCCGGCCCGCCGGAGCTGCCGTCGTTCGAGGTGCACGACACGGTGACGCCGAGCCCGACGAACCCGATGGGCGTGAAGGGGATCGGCGAGGCCGGGACGATCGCGGCCCCGCCTGCGGTGATCAACGCGATCGTCGACGCGCTCGCGCACCTCGGCGTGCGAGACGTCGAGCGGCCCGCGACGCCGGAGCGGGTCTGGCGAGCCATCCAGGAGGCAAAGGAGGGACGGTCGTGATCCCGGCAGCGTTCGACTACGAGGTCGCCGAGTCGCTCGAGCACGCGCTCGACCTGCTCGCCGCGAACGAGGACGCCAAGGCGCTCGCGGGCGGCCACAGCCTGCTGCCGCTGATGAAGCTGCGCTTCGCGCGACCGCCGCTGCTCGTCGACATCGGCCGCGTCGGCGGGCTCGACACGATCGCCGACGCCGGCGATCACGTCGCCGTCGGCGCCCTCGTGCGCCACTGCGAGCTCGAGCGCGACCCGGTCGTGCGCGAGCAGGTGCCGCTCCTCGCGTACGCCGCGGGTCTCGTCGGCGATCGCCAGGTGCGGCACCGCGGCACGATCGGAGGCTCGCTCGCGCACGCCGATCCCGCGGCGGACCTGCCGGCGATCGCGCTCGCGCTCGAAGCGGAGATCGTCGCGCGCGGGCCGCAGGGCGAGCGGACGATCGCCGCCGCCGACTTCTTCACCGGCCTCTACCAGACCGCGCTCGCACCCGGCGAGCTGATCGTGCAGGTGCGCGTGCCGAAGACGGCCGGAGCGGGGTGGTCGTACGTGAAGTTCCGCCGGCGTGCGCTCGACTGGGCGACCGTCGGCGTCGCCGCGCTGGTGCGCGGCAACGGCTCGATCGACGATGCGCGGATCGCGCTCGTCAGCATGGGCCCGCGCCCGCTGCGGGCGACGGCCGCGGAGGAGGCGCTTCGCACCGGTGGCCGCGACGGCGTCGCGGCAGCGGCCGAGCAGGCAGACGCCGAGAGCGCGCCGCAGAGCGACACCGCCGCGAGCGCGGACTTCCGCCGTCACCTCGCCCGCGTGCTCACCGCGCGTGCGGTGGAGGAGGCGCTCGGGCGGGTCTAACGGAGAAACGCGCGGAGCCGCTCGGCGTACGCGGGCGCGGTCGGCTCCTGCTCGTGGCGCAGGTAGACGTACGCCGGCGCCCGCACCGTGGCGGCCGCCGCGTGCAGCTCCTCGTCGGTGTACGGGGGCTCGCGCAGCCGCAGGTAGCGGAACGGCTCGGCGCCGGGATCGCCGACGCGCACCACGCCGTCGATCCCGTCCCACGTCTCGTGGCGGAAGTCCCACGCCAGCTCGGCTCCCGCCGGCATCGACCCCTCGACGAACGAGACGACCCCGTCGTCGCGCGCGGCCTCGACGACGACGCGGATCGGGCCGAGGCGGTCGCCGAGGGCGAGCGCGCGCTCGAGGAAGGCGGAGACACGGTCGAGCCGGTGCAGCGGCAGCTTGACCGCGAAACGGAAGCCGTCCGGCACCGCGTCGGCCCAACGGCGGAACTGATCCTCGCTCGGCAGCCGGTAGCCCGTCGAGTTGAGCTCGACCGTGTCGAAGCGCTCGGCGTAGAACCGCAGGAAGTCGGCCGGCTGCATCGCGTCGGGGTAGAACCCGCCGCGCCACGAGGGATACGACCAGCCGGAGGTGCCCACTCTGATCACCGTGCAGGCATAGCGGATTGGGATGATGTCCGGGTCCTGCACTAGGGTCCGCGAGCTTTGACGGTGGCCGAGATGAAGCCGGTGAAGATCGACGACGCGGTCGGAGGCGACGATGTCGTCCGCATCCTCGACAAGGGGTTCGTGGCGCTCGACGGCGCCTTCGCGTCCGACCTGGCGGTGGCCAACGGCGCCCGGGTGTCGTTCAACCGCGCCTCCGAGGCGCTGACTGAGCGCGACGAGGGGCTGATTCGGTTCCTGATGCGCGACCGGCACGGCTCACCGTTCGAGCACGGCTACTTCCGCTTCATCGTCAAGGCGCCGATCTTCGTGGTGCGCGAGCACCACCGCCATCGGGCAGGGCACTCCTACAACGAGTGGTCGGGCCGGTACTCGAAGCTCGGGGCCGAGTTCTACGTGCCCGACTACGTTCGGACGCAGGTCGGGAAGCCGGGGGCATACCGGTTCGAGCCGGTGGCCGACGACGTCCGCGAGGCCGCCCGCTCGGAGATCGAGCACCAGGCGACGGAGGCGTTCGCGGCCTATGAGCGAATGCTGGAACTGGGGGTCGCGAAGGAGGTCGCCAGGGCGGTGCTCCCGCTCAGCATGTTCACGAAGTACTACTGGAGCTGTAACCCCCGATCGCTGATGCACTTCTGCTCCCTCCGGAACTCCGAACAGGCCCAATTCGAGATCCGCGAGTTGGCCAGGGCGGCCGAATCGTTCCTCGAGCGGCTGATGCCGGTCACCCATGCGGCGTTCGTCGCAAACGACCGGACGGCGCCTTAACGGCGGTCGGCGTCGAAGCCTTACAGACTTGTAACAAGATGTCACTAAGTTCTGACGGCCAGGGGGAATAGCTCCTGGAAACACGCCGTTTTCATCTTCGACAGAGGCGCGCAGAGACAAACCGCGCGCCCGTCTTCCTCGAAGACAAGAAGGAGCACGTTGACCGAACTCAGCATGACCACGGCTGTCGCCGAAGCTCTCGAGCAGCTTCTGAACCTCCGCGCCGAGCACGGATCGATCACCCCTGCCGAGGTGGCCGACGCGGTGCTCGCGCACGACCTCGACGAGCAGGAGGCCGAGATCCTCGAGCACGAGCTCGAGGCGCACGGCGCCGCTCCCGAGCAGGAGGAGGAGGAGCTGGCGCTCGACCTGTCGATCGGCGAGGCCCACTACACCACCGACTCGTTCCAGATGTTCCTCAACGAGGCCGGCCGCTATCCGCTGCTCACCGCGGCGGAGGAGGTCGAGCTGGCCAAGCGCATCGAGCGCGGCGACATGGCGGCGAAGGAGCGCATGATCAACTGCAACCTCCGCCTCGTTGTCTCGATCGCCAAGCGCTACCAGACGCAGGGGATCACGCTCGGCGACCTCGTCCAGGAGGGCGTGCTCGGCCTGATCCGCGCGACCGAGAAGTTCGACTGGCGCAAGGGCTTCAAGTTCTCCACATACGCGACCTGGTGGATTCGCCAGGCCGTGCAGCGCGGCGTGGCCAACAAGTCGCGCACGATCCGCATCCCGGTGCACGTGGTCGAGCGCGAGCAGAAGGTCGCCCGCGCGCGCCGCGAGCTCGTGGCGGTGCTCGAGCGCGACCCGACGCCCGAGGAGATCTCGAAGCACTCGAAGCTGCCGATCACGCACGTGTACGAGGTAATGGCGGCCGCGCGCGCGGTCGCGTCGACCGACATGCCCGTGGGCGACGACGGCGATGCCTCGTTCGGCGACCTGATCGCCGGCACGGGCCCGTCGACCGAAGAGGAGGCGTCCGCCTCGCTCCGCGACCTCGCGGTGCGC
>DATBIC010000120.1:0-5190 GCA_036557145.1 Gaiellaceae bacterium | reverse complement strand
CGCGTGAGCAGCAGCATTCCTCCGGTCATGAGCACGAGCCCGCCGCCGAGGATCGAGCGCGCGCCGTAGCGGCTCACGAGCGCGCCGGTGCGGCGGGCGGTCAGCATGATCGTCAGCGCCATCGGCAGGAACACGAGCCCGGTGGCGAGCGGCGAATGCGCGAGCACCTGCTGCAGGTAGAGCGAGGTGACGTACCACATCGGGAAGAGCGCGGCGCTGAACAGGAGGACGACGACGTTCGCGATGCGGACCGGTCCCGTCAGCTCGCGCAGCGGGACGAGCGGCGCGGACACGACCCACGTCTCGATCGCGAGGAAGAGCGCGAGCAGTGCGAGCCCGAGCACGATCGGGCCGAGCGCGGCGGCGTCGAGCCAGCCCAGGTAGCCGGCGTTCACGATCCCCCAGACGAGCACGACGAGCCCCGTGGTCAGCGTCAGCGCCCCCGCGACGTCGAACGGCGGCCGCGCTCCGTCGCCGCGCCGGCGGTCGTGCACGAAGAGGAAGGCGCCGGCGGCGGCGACGATCCCGATCGGGACGTTGATCAGCAGGATCCAGCGCCAGCCGAGCTCCTGCGTGATCAGTCCGCCGAAGAACACCCCGGCGGCGCCGCCCGCGCCGTTCATCGCGCCCCAGAGGCCGACCGCGCGGTGGCGCGCCGGGCCCGCCTCGAACGCCGAGGTGATCGCGGCGAGCGAGCCGGCCGCCATCAGGGCGCCGCTCAGCCCCTGCACCGCTCGGGCCGCGATCAGCGTCGCCTGGTCGGGCGCGACGCCGCCGACGAGCGATGCCAGCGCGAAGCCGCCCAGGGCGGCGACGAGCGTGCGCCGCTGGCCGAGATGGTCGGTCGCGCGGCCGCCGAGCATTAGGAAGCCGGCGAACACGATCGCGTAGGCGTCGACCACCCACTGCAGGTCGACGGACGAGAACCCGAGGCTCGACTGGATCGACGGCAGCGCGACGTTGACGATGCTCAGGTCGAGGATGACCATGAACTGCGCCGCGCAGCAGACGGCGAGGAGCCAGCGCTGCGCCCTGTCGAACCTCACCTGGTCGGCGGGCGCCGTCTCCGCCGCAGCCCCGCGATCGAGTGCGGCGGCGCGCAGGCTCAATGCGCGAGAACGGCCTGCCGCGGCAGGTGCGCGTGCCACGCCGACAACGCCTCGAGCGACCCGCCGACGAGCATCGACTCGAACCCGCGCGAGTCGTTGACGTGGGGGAACGGCTCGTCGGGGACCGGCATCTCGAGCAGCTCGCAGATGGGCTCCCAGCCGTCGGCGGGCGACCAGACGAGCACGTCGTCGAACGTGGCCTGCACCTCGGCGTTGTAGCGCTCCATCTGCCGCGCGAGCACGGCGGCGTCGAGCTCGCTGCCCTCGGGGAGCAGGCCGCTCTGCTTCCACATGCGCTTCATCAGCCTCGTGAAGCCGGCCCACGGTGGATCGATTCGCCCGCGAGCCCTCGACAGGTCGTGCATCAGCGTGTCGCCGTAGAGCAGCGCCGAGATCGTCTGGATCATGCTGTTGGCCCACGACTCGCCGCTGCGCACGCTGAGCAGCAGCTTCGCGTCCGGGTAGACCTCGCGGAGCTCGCGGTAGAAGAACGAGCCCGGCCAGTCGACCGACGAGTTGTACCCGGCGAACGTCGCGTCCCAGTCGGGTCGCCCGTCGAGCGCGTCCTCCCACCGAGCGACGAGCGACAGGTCGCGAAGCACGTCGACCATGTGGTAGGTCGGGCCGACCCCGAGCATCTCGAGCGCGACCCTCTGCGAAAGAGTCCCCGTCCGAGGTAGCCCTGCGCCGATCAGTCTCATCTGCCGCCCGCTCCTGTCGTCTCTTGCCGTTCGCCGGGAGCTACCATACGCGCGCCGACCGACCGGCGTTCTCGCCAGCCCTTATGCCCAGACGGCCGATCTCGATCCTCGTCGCCTTCGCCGCGCTCCTCGCGTTGGGAGCGGCAACGGCCGTCGCGGTCACCGCACCGATCCTCAAGAGCTCGCACAACTCGAAGCTCGCGTCGACGATCGTCGTCAACGCCAAGGGCCTGACGCTCTACCACCTCTCGACCGAGCGGCCCGGAGCGATCGCGTGCAGCGGCGTGTGCGCGAAGTTCTGGATCCCCGTCCTCGCGACGAAGGGAAAGCGCGTGCTCGGCAAGGGCGTCATCGCTTCCAAGGTGGGGACGATCAAGCGGCCGGACGGGAAGCTCCAGCTCACCTACAACCACTACGCCCTCTACAGGTACTACCTCGACAAGAAGCCCGGCCAGGCGGCGGGTGAAGGGTTCGTCACCAGCACGGGCAGGTGGTATGCGATCGCGACCTCCGGCAAGCTCGTCAAGCCGAAGGCGCCGCCGCCGCAGAAGTCGCCGACCACGACCACCACCACCAGCACCCCTGGGTACTAGCGCCACCGACGAGATCTACAACGCCCGGCGGGTCGACGACCGCGTCACGACGAGCGGCCAGCCGACCGAGGAGCAACTGCGCGCGGTCGCGGCCGAGGGGTTCGACACCGTCGTGAACCTCGCGCCTCACAGCTCCGAGAACGCGCTTCCGGACGAGGCCGGGCTCGTTCGTGAGCTCGGCATGACGTACCACCATCTCCCCGTCGACTTCTCCGATCCGACGGAGAGCGACTTCGCCGCGTTCGAGGACGTGATGGCCGGGCTGCGGCCGGACGGCCGAACGCTCGTGCACTGCGCTGCGAACTTCCGCGTCTCGGCGTTCTACGGGCTCTACGCGATGAAGCACCTCGGCTGGTCGGCCGAGCGCGCCGAGGCGTTCCGGGCGACCGTCTGGGACGCCCGGGACTACCCGGCCTGGGACGCCTTGATCTCGCGGCTCCAGGAAGCCGTCAGGAACAGCTGACGCGGAACGCGTCGCGCACCGCCCCGTCGACGGTCTCGTAGCGGAAGCGGGCGGTGCGGCCGGCGACGTCGACGCGGAGCGCGCCGAAGCTGCCCTGGACGACGCGCGCCGACGGGATCGTGAGCGCGCCCGCGTCGTGCTCCAGCTCGCCTCCTCCGGTGCCGACGGCGACGTACAGCACGCCGTCGTGCGGGCGGCTCCGGGCGTAGGCGTGCAAGTGGCCGTCGAACACCACTTGGACGCCGTCCTGCTCGACGAGCGGCACGATGGTGCGGCGCAGGCCCGGTGAGATGGAGCCGCCCGGGGGCTCCCAGGGCGGGTGGTGCCAGGCGGCGAAGCGGAAGCACGACGGCAGCGCAAGTGCCGCGCGCGCAAAACGAAGCTGCGGTGACCCGGGCGCGACCGGCACGTCGGAGTCCAGCACGACCACGGCGGCGTTTCCCCAGGTGAAGCGGTACCAGCGTTCGCTGCCGAGCGAGTGGAACGCCTCCAGCTCGGGCCGTCCGCCGTCCGCCTTGTCGTCGTGGTTGCCGAGCGCCGGGAACCACGCCGACTCGCGCATGACTGCCGCGTAGGGATCGAAGATGTCTCGGTCGAGCAGCGCCGCCGAGCCGAGCGGGTACGCGTTGTCGCCGACCGTGAGCACGAAGTCGGGGTGCCAGGACTCGATCATCGATGCGACGGCGGCTTCGTGCGTGTTTCCGGTGCCGAAGTCGCCCACGACCGCGAACGTGAAGCTGCTCGCACCGGCCGGCGCAGCGCGGAAGCTGCCCTGCGCGAGCACGGTCGAGCTCACGTCGACGGTGTACGTGTAGCGCTTGCCGGGAGTGAGAGCGGTCAGCCGGGCGACGTGGCCGACACCGGTCCCGGCGTCGACGCGTCTACCATTCTGCAACTGCACGAACCCGTGCTCCGGCGCCGACGTGCGGAACGAGACGATCGCGCTGCGCTGCGTCACGCTCTCGGCCACAGGGCCGCGGGTCAGCGCGACTGCGGCGGCCGCAACGGCGATCACACGCGCTCGGCCACGATGCCGAACTTGCGCACGCGTCCCGTCGCCAGCCATCCGCTCCAGAGCCGGTGGGCCGCCAGCAGCTCGTCCAGGGGACGGCGCCCGATCACCGGCGCGATGTTCCCCGCGTCGGCGTCGTACGCCCGGGTGAGCGACTCGGCGGTGGCGCGGTGCGATTCGCTCCAGTCGTCCTGCCGGCGAACCACGAGGCCGTTCTGCGCGAGCACCCGGTGGAGCTCGTCCAACGGGGTGAGCCAGACCGTGTCGGCGTCGGGCATGCGCGCGCGCTCCGCCTCCGTCAGCGGCAGGCCCTCCTCGATCGTGAAGGCGAAGCGACCTCCGACCGGCAGTGCCCGCGACACCTCGGCCACCAGCGCCGCCTTGTCCGGGAACGCCAGCATCGTCTCGAACAGCAGCACGACGTCGAAGAGGCCGGGCGGCAGCGGGGGGACCTGCGCCACCTCGAAACGGCAGGGAAGGCTGCCCGCTCGGTGGCGGGCGATGGCGACCGCGCTCGCGCTCGAGTCGATTCCGAGGTAGGTGCAGCCGAGCTCGCGCGTGAGGAATCGGCCGGGGCCGGCGACGCCGCAGCAGAGGTCGAGCACGGTGACGCCGGGCGCGATGCCGGCGTGCAGCGCGAGCTTCCGGATCTCCCCGGCGCGCATGAAGCTCTCCTGCTCGACGTACTCCCCGGGCGTGTACGCCGTCTCCCTGGCCCGTCGCAGGGCGTCGACGAACGGGGCGCGCTCGTCCTGCCTCACGACGCCGTCACAAACCGATGTACGGCGCGCGCGGTAGTTCGGTTCGGATGGTCGAGCGCGCCGCAGTTCTCTCCGGGCGTGGAGCAGCCTGGCGCATGGCGCCGGGGCCGCTCGTCGGGGCGGGCGCGCAGCTGCTGCTGCTGACCGCGCTGGCGAACACGGTCGGCCTGGGCGGGGCGGGCTGGATGGCCGGTCTCGTCTCGGGGCTCGTCCTCGACGTGACGCTCGCCCGCGCTCTCCGGCAGGACGCCGCAGCGAGGCTCGGGCCGGCGGACTGGATCACGCTCACGCGCGCGACGTTCGCGGTCGGCGTCGCCGCGCTCACGGCCGACTCCTTCGAACGAGGCACGGCGACCGGAGCGCTCGTCGCGCTCGCGTCGCTCGCGATCGCCCTCGACTTCGTCGACGGGCGGGTCGCGCGCCACACCCACACCGAGTCCGAGCTGGGAGCGACCTTCGACGGCGAGGTCGACGCGTTCCTGATCCTCGTCCTGAGCGTGGCGGTCGCGCCGTCGGTCGGCGTCTGGGTGCTCGCGATCGGCCTCGCGCGC
>DATBIC010000119.1:0-3065 GCA_036557145.1 Gaiellaceae bacterium | reverse complement strand
GCGCAGCCGCGTCGACGAGACGAGGCCCTGCCCGCTGCGCTCGAGCGCCGCGACGAGCCCGGCGTGCAACCGCTCCAGCTCGTCCTCGTCGTCCACGCCGGCGAAGCGGCGGCGGACGCAGACGATCCCGAGCGACGGCGGGGCGGCGAGCTCGAGCACCGTGCTCTCCTCGACGAGCCGGCGTGCGAGCTCGGCGTGGTCGAGCGAGCGCTCGATCGCCGTGCGGAACGCTCCCAGGCCGAACGCCCGGATCGAGACCCAGAGCTTCAACGCGCGCGCCGTGCGCGTGAGCTGGAACCCGCGGTCGGCGAAGTTGACCTCGCCGTCGGTGGCCGCGGCGTCGCGCAGGTAGTCGGGCATCAGCTCGAACGCCCCCATCAGCGCGTCGCCGTCGCGCACGAGCAGGCAGCCGCACTCGAACGGCTGGTAGAGCCACTTGTGCGGGTCGAGCGCGATCGAGTCCGCCAGCTCGATGCCGTCGAACTGCCGCCGCCCGCGTTCGCTGAGAACGGCGAAGCCGCCGTACGCGCCGTCGACGTGCAACCACGCGCCGCGACTGCGGACGACCGCGGCGACCTCGCGCAGCGGGTCGACGGCGCCGGTGTTCGTCGAGCCTGCCGACGCGGCGACGAAGAGCGGCCGGAGCCCGGCCGCCGTGTCCGCGCGCATCGCGGCCTCGAGCTCCGCCGGGACGAGCCGGTGATGCTCGTCGACCGGCAGGACCCGGACCTGCGCGGGGCCGAAGCCCAGGATGCGCGCCGCCCGCGCGAGCGACGAATGGGCCTCGTCCGCCAGGTAGACGACGAGCTCGGGCGACATCGCGCCGGCGAGCCGCTCGCGGGCACACGCAAGCGCGGTCATGTTCGCGGCCGAGCCGCCGCTCACGAGCACGCCGCCCGCCTCGGCGGGATACCCGATCCACGAGCAGAACCAGCCGAGGACCTCGAGCTCCACCTGCGTCGGCCCGGCCGACTCCATCCACGAGCCTGCGTACACGTTGGTCGCGCTGGCGACGAAGTCGCCCAGGGCGCCGGGCCACGTGCCGCTGCCGGGGATGAACGCGAAGAAGCCGGGATGATGGACGCGACTCGCGAACGGGAGCACGTTGCGCGCGAGACCGGTCAGGATCTCCTCGAACGGCTCGGGCGACTCGGGCGGCGGACCGCCGAGCCGTCGGCGCATCTCGTCCGGCCGCGCACGGCGCAGCGGGGGCGCCTCGGCGTCGGCGAGCCAGTCCACGAGCATGTCGACCGTGCGATAGCCGAGCTCTCGCATGGTCTGTGGATCGAGCCGCAGGGGATCGACGTCCATGTGCGGATCCTCCCAGCGATCGGTTGCACCGACCGTCGACGCGCCTGCCGGCGAGTCGACGCGTCGAGTCTCTCAGACCGCCCGCGGAGACGGTTCCCTCAGCTCATCCCGGGGATCGCGGCGCAGGCGGCCGCGTGACCGTCCGAGATGACGGTGACGACGTGGTCGCCGTCCGCGATCGCGATCCAGCTCACGAGCCTCCCGGCGATCGAGACCCGAGCCGACCAGCGAGCCTTGCCCGCCGCCGTCGCCCTGGCCGCGCCGGCGGCTGCCAGGCTGGCGCTCGGTCGCTTGCACGACCCCGCCTGCACGACCGCACGGACGAGCGCGCCTGGCCTGACGCCCGTCAGCGCGAATCTCGCCCGTGCAGTTGTGCCCGTGCCGGCCACCCCGACGGTGGCTGTTCCCTTCACGGACGATGCGATCGGCTCGAGGACGACGGTCTCGACGGGCGACGCGGCGAGCGAGGCGGTCGCGAAGGTCGCTGCGGCCGCGGCCGCGCAGAGCAGAAGAGTCTGGCTGCGCATGGTCGTCTCCTACGTGGCGTTCGCGTGGCGGTCGACGCGCTCGAGGACGTCGAGCAGTTGCTGCCGCTTCCGTTCGCGGGCTTTGGACGGCCGGTAGCGCCAGCGCGTTCGCGCGGCCTTGCGCGGGCTGTAGAGGACGCGGGCCCAGAGGCTGTCGGGGCGCGCGAGCCTGACGGCGCCGACGACGACCACGGGCGGTACGAACAGCCCGATCACGCACGTGAAGACCTTGCCCTTCGCGAGACAGACGGCGGTCAGGAGGATGTAGACGACCGCGGTCGTGATGACCACGTCGCGGCCCTTGTCGGGCAGCTGCTCGGGAGCCAGCGGCAGCGCGATCATCGCGACCATGAGACCCATCGCGATCACCGCGTAGATCGAGCCGCGGCCCTCGTCCGACCAGTAGACGTCGCGCAGATAGAGGAGCAGTGCGAACTCGTCGAGCAGCAGCGCGGCGCCGATCCCGAAGCCGACCGCGGGAGCAGCGCTCACCGGCCACTCCGGCCTGTACGCGAACGCGATCGTCCCGGAGACGAGCACCAGCCCGACGCCCCACACCATGTGGTGGAGGTGCAGGTCGCCGACGGCGATGTCGCCGTACCGCCCCCGGCCTGCCCGGATCTGCGCGGTGACGTGCCTCACGAGGAGGAACGTCACCACGAAGGATCCGAGCAGCAGGAGGAGCGAGGCGTCGGGCCAGGAGACCATCAGGCCGCCCTCGGGAGGCAGACGCTGATCGCCGTCGGCTCGGCCTCGACGCGGAACCTCTTCCGCTTCGCGCGGTCGCCGCCGTCGAGCTCGTAGAGCACCTTGCGGTCGAGTTTCACGTCGACGCTGCGCGCCTTCGTCATGTGCACGAACGGCGACTTCGCGATGCTGCCGAACGCGCTTCGCGCGAACGTCCGCCCCCACTGCGCGATCCCGTCGGCGCTCGCCACGCCGACCTCCAGGAGGCCGTCGTCGGTGTGCGCGTCGTCGAACAACTCGATGCCGGCGAACGCGCGGCCGACGTTGCCGAACAGGATGCAGCTCGCCTCGCCGCGGTACCACTCTTCGCCGTCGACGTCGATACGCGCGGCGAACGTGTCCATGCGCATGTTCCTGGTCGCCGCCCACACGTAGGCCATGCGGCCGAACTTGCTCTTCAGCTCGGGCGTGGCGGCGCGGATGACGCGGGCGTCGAGGCCGAGCCCGGCCATGACCGCGAAGCGCTCGCCGTTCATGCGA
>DATBIC010000118.1:0-15497 GCA_036557145.1 Gaiellaceae bacterium | reverse complement strand
AGCTCTGCAGGTAGAGCGCGAGCCCGGGCGCGACCGCCCGCAGCTCGCGAAGGGCCCGCGTCTCGAGCTGGCGGACGCGCTCGCGGGTGATCCCGAGGTCGGTGCCGACGTCCTCGAGCGTCTGCGGCGGCTTGCCGTCGAGCCCGAAGCGGCGGGTGACGACGTGCTTCATGCGCGGGTTCAGCCGCTCGACTGCCGCAGCAAGCTCGACCGAACGCGCGCGGTCGGCGCTGGCTCCGTCGGGTGACTCGGCGCGCTCGTCCTCGATCAGGTCGGCGACCATGCTCTCGCCGTCCCCGACCGGCGTCTCGAGCGAGACGGGATCTTCGACGAGGTCGAACAGCTCGCGCACCCGCTCGACGGTGAAGCCGGAGTCCTGGGCGATCTCCTCGACCGAGGGGTCGCGGTTGAGCTTCTGGGCGAGCTGGCGGCGCGAGCGCTGAGCCCGGCGCACCTGCTCGGCGACATGCACGGGCAGCCGGATCGTCCGCCCCTGGTCGGCGAGCGCGCGCGTGACCGCCTGGCGGATCCACCACGTCGCGTACGTCGAGAGCTTGAAGCCGAGCTTGTAGTCGAACTTCTCGACCGCGCGAATCAGGCCGAGGTTCCCCTCCTGAATCAGGTCGAGCAGCGGTACGCCGGCTTTCGTGTAGTTGCGGGTGATCGACATCACGAGCCGGAGGTTCGACTCGATCAGGCGGCGCTTCGCAGCCTCGTCGCCGAGGTCCTTGCGGCGGGCGAGCTCGCGCTCCTCCGCCGGGGTGAGCAGCCGGCCGTCGCCGATCTGGCGCACGTAGAGCTTGAGCGGATCGTCGGTTCGGAGCCGGTCGTCCTCGCTCAGCCCCGCGTTCGCCGGCTCGTCGTCCTCCTCCGGCTCCTCGGCGGGGTCGTCGAGAGCCGGCAGGAGCTCGAGCGACGGTTCCGAGGCGTCGGGCGGCTCTGGAAGCGGGTGTTCCACTCCTTCCCTATCGGCGCCGGCCGGAGCGAGCTTGAGCGCCCGTATCACTTGAAAGCATGCAGCGAGCGCGGAAGGGATGAAGAACGGGTGAGTTGTAAAGGATTCCTCAATCCGGCCGCCAAGTCCCCTATCGTCAGACGGGAAGGGACGTCTGTAAGAACATCTGCATGTGCGGCATCGCGGGATACAGCCTCCGTGCTCGGTCGAGCGTCGAGCGGACGCTGGCCGCCCAGGCGCTGCTCGCAGGCATCGCGGAGCGCGGCGCGGACGCCGTCGGCTATGCGTACCGGTCGCCCGGCGAGAAGTACCCGACGGTCGTCAAGCAGCGCACGCCCGCGTCGCAGCTGCTCGAGCGCATCGCCGTCCCGGACGCCGCGCACCAGCTGCTCGTGCACGTGCGCGACTACACCAAGGGCCATCCGTCGATCCCTGCCAACAACCACCCCGTGCGCCACGGGCCGGTGATCGGCATCCACAACGGCATCATCGTCAACGACGACGAGCTGCTCGCCTCCTACGACTGCGCGCGCGCCGAGCCGCGGATGACGGTCGACTCCGAGGCGATCTTCGCCGAGGTCGCGCATTCGCGGAACGACCCGCGCGCGCTGGAGCGTCTTCGCGGCGCGATGGCGACCGCGTGGCTCGACGAGCGCGAGCCCGCGCTCGCGTTCGCCGCGCGCGGCGTCGGCCGGCCGCTGTGGCTCGGCGAGGGCAGGAACGAAGTCTTCTTCGCGTCGACGAAGAACGCGCTCGAGGTCGCCGAGCGCTACTGCGGCGTGAAGCTGCGCAAGCACGAAGTCCGCGAGGGGACGCTGCTGACGCTGAAGGACGGCTCGGTCGTGCGGCGGGAGCGCTTCCGCCCCGACCACGACTACGTCGAGGCCGATCCACTGCCGGCCGTGCGCGCCCCGTCCGAGCGCGACTTCTGCCTGACCGCGCTCGCGTCGCTCGTCTCGCCCGCCTAGACCGTCCCGTCCGCCTGGACGACGACGCCCTCGTCGGCGAGCCGGTCGCGCACGAGGTACTGGAACGTCGCCCAGGCTCCGCGGCGCGCCTCGAACAAGCGGTACACCTGCCACTCGGTGAGCAGCGACGGGTCCTCGAGCCGCGCCTCGCGCCAGTCCGCGAACTTCGGGAGGCGGCCGAGCCGCCGCGCCAGCGTCGCGCCCTGCGACACCGCGCGCTCGAGCCGCTCCTCGGCGAGCGTGACGTCGAAGCCTGCCTCGCGGAGCGCGGCTGCGAGCGAGCCGAAGGTGTGCCAGTAGAGGGACGCAGACGGCATCGACCCGCGGCGCCGCTTGATCTCGAGGACGGTCGGGGTGCGGCCGAGCTCGTCGCCGAGCGACCGCAGCGCGGCGAGCAGCTCCTCTCTCGTCGCGAACCGTCGCGGCAGCAGCCCCGCCGCGCGCTTGGCGGCGTTCCAGGTGCCGAAGTGCTCGATCACCGTCTGCGGGTGCACCCCCGCCCCCGGGTCGGCCGCGAACTCCTTCATTGTCGGCGAGCGGTCGAGCCGCCGCGCGGACGCGCGCAGCTCGTCGAGCAGCTGCTCGTCGGTGAACCGCCGCCGCAAGCCGGCCTGGAACGCGGCGAGCGCCTCGGGGTCGATCCGCGGGATGTCGGGCCGGCGAGGCACTGCAAGAATGGTAGAGCGTCGTGAGTGAAGTGCAAGTAAAGGCGAGTCAGGTTACGGTGTCGGCGCGATGCGGCCGCCGCTGACGCTCGAGCTCGAGACCGCCGCCCTGCGCGCGGCCGGGGCGCTCTCACGCCTCGCCGGCCGCGGCGGGGGCACCACGATTCCCGGCAAGCTCCTCTGGAAGCTCGACCCCGGTGCGATCGACGCCCTCGCCCGGCGTCTGCCGCTCGGCTCGGCGCTGGTCTCGGCCACGAACGGCAAGACGACCACGACCTCGATGCTGGCCGAGATCCTCCAGGCGACCACGCGGGTCGCGCACAACGCCTCCGGCGCGAACCTCGTGTCCGGCGTCGCCTCCACCCTCCTCCAGCATCCCGACGCGGAGCTCGGGCTGTTCGAGGTCGACGAGGCCGCTCTCTCAGAGGTCGCGCGCCGACTGGAGCCGCGGGCGATCCTCCTCGGCAACCTCTTCCGCGACCAGCTCGACCGCTACGGCGAGCTCGAGCTCGTCGCCGGGCGCTGGCGCGCCGCGGTCTCGTCGCTTCCGGACGCCGCGCTCGTCGTCAACGGCGACGACCCGCAGGTCGGCGACCTTGCGAACGGCCGCGACCGCTCGCGCGTCTACGGCCTCGACGACACGCGCCATGCGCGCCCTGCGCTGCAGCACGCTGCGGACTCGAAGTACTGCCTCCGCTGCGGCACGCCGTATACGTATGCCGCGGCGTACGTCGGGCACCTCGGCGACTATCGCTGCCCGAATTGCGGCCATGCGCGGCCGCCGCTCGACGTCGTGGGACGTGACATCGACCTGCGCGGCCTCGACGGCATGTCCTTCACGCTCGTCGCCGCGGAGGGCGAGGCTCGCGTCGAGCTCGCGCTGCCGGGCCTCTACAACGTCTACAACGCCGTCGGAGCTGCGTCGCTCGCGCTCGAGCTCGGCGCGTCTCTCGACGACGTCGCGTCGGGGCTCGGGCGCTTCGCGGCTGCCTTCGGCCGCTTCGAGCGCATTCGCGTCGGCGACCGGCGTCTGCTCATGCTGCTCGTCAAGAACCCCGCCGGGGCCAACGAAGTCGTGCGCACGCTGCTCGACGCCGCCCCTCCCCACGTCGCCGTGATCGCGCTCAACGACGAGATCGCGGACGGCCGCGACGTCTCGTGGATCTGGGACGTGGACTTCGAGCAGCTCCTCGAGCAGCTCGACACGCTCGTCGCGACGGGCTCGCGCGCGGAGGAGCTGGCGTTGCGGTTCGCCTACGGGGGCATGGCGCGCGATCGGATCGAGGTCGTCGGCTCGCTCGAGCACGCGCTCGACCGCGGCCTCGAGCTCACCCCGGCCGGCGGGGAGCTCGCAGTCCTGCCGACGTACACGGCGATGCTGGCGCTCCGCCGGATCGTCGCCTCCCGCGGGCACGTTGCGAACTACTGGGAGGCCGCACGATGAGCCGTAGGCTCGACGGAGGCTCACAAAGAGCGGAGGTGCCGGCTTTGCCGGCGCCGGAGCGGGCATGAGGATCCGCGTCGGGCACCTGTACCCCGACTACCTGAACATCTACGCCGACCGCGGCAACATCGCAGTGCTCGCCGAGCGCGCACGGCGGCGCGGCCACGAGCTCGACGTGACGGCAATCGGCCTCGGCGACGCGCCTGCTGCGGGCGAGATCGACCTCTACTACATCGGCGGCGGACAGGACCGCGAGCAGGAGCTTGTCGCCCACGACCTCGCCGGCAAGGCCGGTGCGCTCCGTGATGCAGCCGAGGCCGGCGCGGCGTTCCTCGCCGTCTGTGGCGGCTACCAGCTGCTCGGGCGCTCGTACCGCGACGTCGCCGGCGCCGAGCTGCCGGGGATCGGACTGCTGCCGCTGGAGACGGTGGCGGGCACGCGGCGCATGATCGGCGACGTGCTGCTCGACTGCGCGTGGGCCGGAAACACGCTCGCCGGCTTCGAGAACCACGCCGGCCGGACGCTGCTCGACGACGGCGCCGAGCCGCTCGGACGCGTGCTCGCGGGCTTCGGCAACGACGGCGCGTCGGGCTTCGAGGGCTGCCGGATCGGCCGCGCGTACGGGACGTATCTCCACGGCCCGCTCCTGCCGCGCAACCCGTGGTTCGCCGACCGCGTGCTCGGTGATGCGCTCGCGCATCGTGCGGGCGGCGAGCCGCCGGAGCTCGAGCCGCTCGGCGATGAGCTCGAGCGCGCTGCGCACGACGTGTCAGCCGCGCGCGCCCGCGCCCGCGGCGGCCGCCTCTAGCGGGCCCACAGGCTGCCGAGGTAGACGGCGGGGTCGCCGGGCTGGCGGCGGGCGAGGAAGCGCTTGATCGGCGGGTGCACGACGACGTCGGCGAGCTCGTCGGTCGAGAAGAGCCGTGCGCCCTTCACCGCCGCGTCCTTCGTCTCGACGTCGTGCAGCGAGCGGTGGGAGAGGTCGGCGGCGAAGATGATGTGCACGACGTGCTTGCGGGAGCGCAGCGACTTCGGCGCGATCGAGTCGACGAGCGCAACCGGCCCCTCGAACTGCACGTCGGCCGTCACGCCGAGCTCCTCGCGCAGCTCGCGCCGCAGCGCCTCGACGAGCGTCTCGCCCGCGTCAACTCCCCCACCCGGCAGCAGCCAGTACTCCTTGTCGGGCTTCTCCTGACGGCAGAGCAGGATACGGCCCTGCCACATGAGAATCGCGCTGACGCGGATCCGCGGCTCCACGGAGCGACTCTACGACCCCGTCGAGCCGAAGCCGCCGGTGCCGCGCGCGCTCGCAGGCAGCTCGGAGACCTCCACGGGCTCGACTGCGGGCACCGGCACGACGACGAGCTGCGCGATGCGCATGCCCGGCTCGACGACGAACGCCGCCGCGGTGTCCGTGTTGAGCAGCGCCACCTTGAGCTCCCCCCGGTAGCCGGCGTCGATCAGGCCGGGCGTGTTGACGATCGAGATGCCGTGGCGGGCGGCGAGCCCGGAGCGCGGCTGGACGAAGCCGGCATAGCCCTCGGGGATCGCCACCGCGAGCCCCGTGCAGACGAGTGCGCGCTCCCCGGGGCCCAGCTCGACGCGCTCGCAGGCGGCGAGATCGAGCCCTGCGTCTCCGGCATGCGCGCGCGACGGCAGCACCGCGTCGGGCCGCAGGCGGTGAACCGGCAGGTCGATCAGGCGCTCTCCAGCTTCGTCCCACCCGCGTCCGCGATCAGGAATGGGGCGAAGCGCACGAGGTCGCGCCGTGGCAGGCGTGCGACGACGAGGACGCCCTCCGGTGTGTCCTGCCGCTCCTCGACCGGCGTGCCGAGCGCGTAGAGCTCCGAGAGGCGCGCACCCTCCTCGTACGGGACCAGCAGCCTGACGCGCTCGAAGCGGCCTTCGAAGTGCCGTGCCAGCTCGGCGCGAAGCTCGTCGAGCCCCTCGCCGTCGAGCGCAGAGACTTGCAACGCGCCGGGGAACCGATTGCGTAGCCGGCGGCGGCCGAGCGGGTCGACGCGGTCGATCTTGTTGAGCACCAGCGCCACCGGAAGCTCGCCGGCGCCGATCTCGTGCAGGACGTCGTCGACCGCCTCGCGCTGGCGGTCCTGTTCGTCGTCGGGCGCCGATGCGTCGACGACGTGCAGCACCATGTCGGCGACGAGCGTCTCCTCGAGCGTCGCTGCGAAGCCCTCGACGAGCTGGTGCGGCAGCCTCCGGATGAATCCCACCGTGTCGGTGACCAGGTACCGGCGACCCTCGTGCTCGAATCCGCGCGTCGTCGGGTCCAGCGTCTCGAAGAGGCGGTCCTCGACCGAGACGTCCGCGCCGGTGAGCGCGTTCAGAAGCGTCGACTTGCCCGCGTTCGTGTAGCCGGCGAGCGCCACGGTCGGCACCTCGGTGCGGCGGCGCTCGCTCCGTCGCGTCTCACGTTGCCGCTCGAGGTCCTTGAGCCGCTTCTTGAGGACCGAGATCCGGCGGCGCGCGAGGCGGCGGTCGGTCTCGAGCTGCGACTCGCCGGGCCCGCGGGTGCCGACGCCGCCGCCGAGGCGCTCGAGGTGCTTCCACATGCCGCGCATGCGCGGCAGGTTGTACTCGAGCTGCGCGAGCTCGACCTGCAGCTTGCCCTCGGAGGTGACGGCGTGCTGGGCGAAGATGTCGAGGATCAGCTGCGTGCGGTCGACGACGCGCGCGCCGAGCTCGTTCTCCAGGAAGCGCTGCTGCGACGGATCGAGCTCGTCGTCGACCAGCAGGCTCTCCGCTTCCGAGGTGCGAAACCGCTCCTTGAGCTCGTCGAGCTTGCCCCGGCCGACGTAGGTGACCCGGGCCGGGCGCGCCCGTCGCTGCACCACCTCGCCGATCGGGTCGACCCCGGCCGTGCGCGCGAGCTCGCGCACCTCCGAGAGCTCGTCGTCGAGGTCGACTCCCTGCGCGAGCACCGCGAGCACGAAGCCGCGCTCGGCCTCACCACCCGCCGGACGTGGAATCATCGTGGCGGATTATGCCCGGAGCCGACGCAGCCAACCTCGTCGCCGAGCGGGCGCTGGCGCTGGTCGACATCCCTTCGGTCTCGGGCTCGGAGGCGGCGATCACCGAGTACCTGCGGCGGGCGGTCGGCCTTCCGGCCGTGTTCGACGACGGCGAGTCGCTCGTCTTCGCCCGCCGCTCCGGCAGGCCGCTCGTGCTGCTCGCGGGCCATACGGACACCGTGCCCGCGCAGGCGAACCTTCCCGGCAGCATCGACGACGGCGCCGTCGTCGGCCTCGGCGCCAGCGACATGAAGGGCGGGCTGGCGGTGATGGTCGAGCTCGCCAACTGGGCAGCGTCTGCCGAGCTCGCCTGCGACCTCGCCGTGCTGTTCTTTCCACGCGAGGAGCTCGGCCCCGAGGAGAACCCGCTGCCCGGTGTCTTCGCCGCGCTGCCGCTCGTCGACGAGGCCGCCCTCGTGGTCTGCCTCGAGCCGACCGACAACACGCTGCAGCTCGGCTGCCTCGGCAACCTCAACGCGCGCGTCGTGTTCGAAGGGCGAGCGGCCCACTCGGCACGGCCGTGGTTGGGTGTCAACGCCGTCGCGGTCGCATTCGACGGGCTCCGCGACGTCCTCGAGCTGCAGCCGCGCGACGTCGAGCTCGAAGGGTTGCTGTTTCGCGAGGTGCTGTCGGTGACCGAGATTCACGGCGGCATCGCGACCAACGTCATCCCGGCGCGAGTCGAGGCGACGCTGAACTTCCGCTACGCGCCGGACCGGACGCCCGCGGACGCCGAGACGCGCGTCGTCGAGCTGGTCGGCCGCGACGTCGAGATCCTCGCGAACTCGCCGCCCGCCCACGTGCCCTCCCTCGAGAGCCCGCACCTCGCCTCCCTGTGCGCGGCCGGCGGCTTCGCGGTCGAGCCGAAGCAGGCGTGGACGAACGTCGCCGACTTCGCTGCCCGCGGCCTCGACGCGGTGAATCTCGGGCCGGGTGCGACTCGCTACGCGCACACGGCCGACGAGCGCGTCGAGATCGCCGAGCTCGAGCGCACGCTCGGCGCGCTGAAGCGTTTCCTCGGAGGCGAGGCGCTACCCTTTCCGGCGTGATCTCACGGATCACGGGTGCGTCGCTTCGCTCGAGAGGGCTGCTCCTGCTGCCCGTGGGCGCGTTCGTCGTCCATCAGCTCCGCTACCGGATCGCGTACGGCCCCCAGGCGTCGGCCCAGCTCGCGGCCCAGGGGCACTCGTACCTCGATTCGTTCGCGCCCTGGCTCGTCCTGCTGCTCTGCCTCGCGACCGGGAGCTTCCTGGCCCGTCTCGCACAGGCGCTCGCCACGGGGCGGCGCGCCGAGGGCGGCCGGTCGTTCACCGTCGTCTGGCTGACGACGTCCCTTCTGCTGGGCGCGATCTACGTGGTGCAGGAGCTGCTCGAGGGGCTCGTCGCCGCCGGCCATCCGTCCGGCATCGCGGGTGTCGTCGGCCACGGCGGCTGGTGGGCCGGAGTCGTCGCCGTGGTCGTCGGAGCTGCGATCGCCCTCGTGCTCCGAGCCGAGGCCGCCGTCCTCGACGCCGTTGCCGGCCTCGCGTCGTGGCCGCGGCACGCGCGCCGCGCGTGGCACTCGGCTCCCGCCGTCGCATTTGCGTTCGCTCCCCGCCCCCGGCCGCTCGCGACGTCGCGTGCGGGCCGAGCTCCACCGACGCTGCCGTAGCCGGATGTTCGCGGCGCCGGCCGGCGCCGCCGGAGGAAGCGAAGGAGGAGATCGTCCCTGCTGTGGCTCGTCGTCATGGTCTTGCTCGCGTTGCTCGTGCCCGCGAACGCGGCTGCGCACGGCCGCGGACCGATCGTCGCGCTCGACGACCGGCTCAAGATCGACCGGCCGGCCGCCGGAATCGCCGTGCGCGTGCTCGACGGGGACCGCTCGCTGCGCGTCAGCGTCGAGCCGGGCCGCTCGGTCGTCGTGCGCGGCTACCTGGACGAGCCGATGATCCGCTTCGCCGGCGGTGCGGTCGAGGCCAATCGCGCCTCTCCCACCGCGAGCGCCGACCGCATCGTGTCGGCCGGGAGCGGGTGGCAGCGCGTCGCGACGGGTCGCTCGTTCGCCTGGCACGACCACCGGCTCGCGCCGCCTGCGGGCAGCCCCGTCGGGTCGGCCGGGCGGTGGTCGGTGCCGGTGACGATCGACGGCCGCCGGGCCGCGATCACGGGAACGTTCGTCCGAGTGCGACGGCCGAGCATCCTGCCGTGGCTGCTCGGAGCCGCGGGGGTGGCCGCCGCCGTCGCGGCGCTCGCCGCCCGCCGGCCGCAGTCGCGTGCCACGCTCGTGCTCGTGCTCGCCGTCGTCGCCGGCTCGGCGGCGTTGCTCGCGATCGCGGCGTTCTCCGTGCGGGATGCGCCGACGGGAGGCATCGAGTGGTTCCAGCTCGGCGGCGGCGCGGTGGTGGCGGCGGCCGGCGCGACGATCCTCGCGCGCACGTCCGGCTCGCGGCGGACCGCGGCGGCCGGAGTGATCGGAGCGCTGGCCGCGGCCGCGATGCTCAGCTCGCTTCCGGTCTTCCGACACGGGGTCGTGATCTCGGCGCTGCCCGCCGCCCTCGCCCGGCTCGCCTGCGCTGCCGCGGTCGTCGGCGGCGTCTGCGCCGCCGCGCTCAGCCTCGTCGCCGACCGGTCGCCGAGGGTCGTCCGGTGATCCCGCTCGTCCTCGCCGTGGTTGCGATCGGCGGCGATCCGTCGGTGCATCCGTGGCCGATCGGCCCCGGCCCGCGCTACCGCCCGCCGGCCCGCAAGCTCGACGGCCGAGCGGTGGGTCGCCTCACCTGCGCGTCGGGCGGTCGCAGCTTCCAGGTCCACGTCGAGGTCTTCGTCAACCGGCGGGTCGTGATCGTCCCGGCAGGGATCGGGCGCACTTCGCAGTGCGACTATCCGGTTCGCACCCGCACACCGATCGGGGTGCTCGACGTCGTACGACGCACACGCGCGACGATCGGCGATCTGTTCCGCCTGTGGGGCCAGCCGCTCACCCGCCATCGCATCGCCTCGTTCCACTCGTCCCTCCCGGTCCGCGCCTACGTCGGCGGCAGGCGCGTGCGCGGCGACGCGGCCGGCGTGCCGCTGACACCCAACGCGCAGATCGTCGTCGAGCTCGGCGGCTACGTCCCACCCCACCGTTCCTTCCTCTTCCCACCGGAGCAACCGTGAAAGCACGCCTCATCGTCCTCGCGCTCGCCGCCTGCCTGCTCGCCGGCTGCGGCGGCTCGTCCTCCACCACGCCGACGATCGCGCCGGCGCGGAACTACTCGCTCGCGGCGTTCACGCCGTCCGGTGCGGCGAAGCCGAACACGCCGACGACGGTCTCGTTCACGATCCGCAGCCCGGACGGCAGCCCGCTGACCGCGTTCAAGTCCGGGCCCGGGCCTCACACGGGCATCCATCTGATCCTCGTGCGCAGCGATCTCGCGTACATCGTCCACAAGCACCCGCCGATCGGGCCCGACGGGAAGATCAGCGAACGCATCACGTTCCCCGCTCCCGGCACCTACCGGGCGGTCGTCGACGTCTATCCGCGCTACGGCGACCAGCCGAACTTTCAGCTCTTCCATACCGTGCACGTCGCGGGGGCCTACCATGCAAAGCCGCTCCCGCCGCCGTCGCAGACCGTCGTCGTCGACGGCTACCGCTTCACGCTGCACGGCAATCCACACCTGCACGCGATCGAGGCGGCATTTCTGCCCGTGACGGTGACCGACCCGAACGGCCGCCCCGCGCACTTCGAGCCGTGGTACGGCGCGCTCGCGCACGCCATCTTCTTCCGCAAGGGCTCGCTCGACTACTTCCACACCCACGTCTGCGCCAAGGGGGCGGCCGGTTGCACGAGCCTGCTCGGCGGCGCGCGCGTCAGCGGGACGTCGACCACTCCCGGGAAGCTGACGGTCGGCGTGCTCGTGCCGGTCGCGGGCACGTGGCGCCTCTTCCTGCAGTGCCAGGTCGACGGCCGCATCCTCACGGCGCCGTTCACACTGAAGGTCACATGAGCAGCGGCGTCGGCATCAGGCTCGTGGCGGCGATGGGCGCGCTCGCCGCGGGCATCGCCGCGGTCGTCCTGATCGTCGAGCTGCTGAGGTCGGTCCTTGGCTAGGCCGGTGCTCGTCGCGATCGCGGTGATCCTCACGCTCGGCGCTGCGGCGTCCAGTGCCCGCGCCGACGCCGACCCGGCGAGCGACTACCTGATCCAGCAGGACGCCTTCTACCCCTTCAGCACGAAGGTCTCGAACGAGCAGAAGCAGGCGCTCAACGCCGCGCTCGCCTCCGGCCGCAAGGCCGGCGTGCACATCAAGGTCGCGATCATCGCGGCGCCGAACGACCTCGGCGCGATCACGGTGCTCTTCAAGATGCCGCCGGGGCGGTACGCCAAGTTCCTCGGCACCGAGCTGAGCTACGTCACGCATGCGCGCGTGCTCGTCGTGATGCCGAAGGGGTACGGCCTCTGGCGCGACGGCAAGCCGATCCCGCCGAGGGAGCTCGCCGCGCTGCGGAGGCTGCCGCCTCCCGGAACGAACAACGGCGACAAGCTGACCGCGGCCGCGAACACGGCCGTCCGCCGCCTGCTCGCGCTCCACGGCGTCACGGTCGCGCCGCCGCCGCCGGTGCACAGCTCCACGACCGCGGACCGTGTGAAGATCGCCGCCGGTGCGCTCGTGATCGTTGCGATCGGGCTCGGGGTGTCGATGTTCCTGCGGCACCGCCGGAGACTGTCGAATGCGTAGGGCGGCCGGCGCTGCGCTCCTGGCGATGCTCGCGCTCGCCGGCTGCGGCTCCTCGCAACCGAAAATCGCCCATCCCGCCGACACGACGCCGCAGGTCGGCGGCGCGATGCTCACGTCCACGCCGCTCGCACCGCCGATCTCGCTGCACGACGACCAGGGGCACGTCGTTCACCTGTCCGACTTCCGCGGCAAGTGGGTGGCGGTCGCGTTCCTCTACACGCACTGCCCCGACGTCTGCCCGCTGATCGCCCAGAACCTCAATGCCGCGCTCACGAAGGCTCCGGATCTCCGGGTCGTCGCAGTCAGTGTCGACCCGAAGGGCGACACGCCCGCGGCGGTGCGCGCGTTCTCCCGCTCGCACGAGCTCGTGGAGAGGTTCCACTACCTGATCGGCACTCGGTCGCAGCTGCAGCCGGTCTGGCACGCCTACCACGTCGCGGCTGCCCCGGGGCCGGCCAAGACAGTCGAGCACTCCGCGTTCGAGCTCTTGATCGACCCGAAGGGCCACGAACGGGCCTACTACGACGCCCGGGTTCGCGCGGCCGACGTTCTGCACGACCTGAAGCAGCTGCGCGGTACGGTCTGAGCGTGAGCGTCGACCTCTCCCCCGTGCTCGCCGAGCTCGAGCAGTATCCGTTCGCGCGGCTGGACGAGTGGCGCGCCGAGGTCCGCGCCGCCGGCATCGAGCCGATCGACTTCGGTATGGGCGATCCCCGCGAGACAACGCCTGCATTCATCCGCGAGGCGTTGATCGCGTCGGTCGACGAGGTGTCGTCGTATCCACGGGCGTCGGGGCTCCCGGAGCTCCGCGAGGCGATCGCGGGGTGGGTCGGCCGGCGCTTCAGCGTGACCGTCGACCCCGCGGGCGAGGTCGTCCCGACGCTCGGGTCGAAGGAGGCGATCTTCTCGTTCGCCCAGATCGCGACCGGCGAGCGGCGCGTCGTCGCCGTGCCCGGGCCGGCCTATCCGGTCTACGAGCGCGGCGCGCTCTTCGCCGGCGCGGAGGTGGCGACGGTGCCGCTGCGCGAGTCGACGGGCTGGCTGCCCGACCTCGACGCGTTCGACCGCTGGGACGAGCTCGCGCTCTTCTGGACGTGCTTCCCGTCGAACCCGACCGGGGCAACGGCGCCGCTCGCGTTCCACGAGGAGCTCGCGGGGCGCGCGCGCGAGCGAGGGTTCCTCGTCTGCTCGGACGAGGCGTACTCGGAGCTGTGGTTCGGGCCCGAGCCCCCGGTCTCGGCGCTGCAGGTCTCCGACCGGGCGAGCGTCGTCGTCTTCAACACGCTCTCGAAGCGCTCCTCGATGACCGGCTACCGCTCCGGCTTCGTGTGTGCAGCGCCGGCGGTGTGCGACGCCCTGCGCGCGTTCCGTCCGACGACCGGCACGGCGCCGCAGGAGTTCGTCCAGCGCGCGTCAGTCGCTGCGTGGTCGGACGAGGCCCACGTCGAGGCGGTGAGAGACGTCTACCGCCGCAAGCGCGACACCCTCCTCCCCGCCCTCGAGTCGGCCGGCCTGCGCGCTGCCGGCGGCGACGCGACCTTTTTCCTCTGGCTGGCGGTCGAGGGCGAGTCGGAGGCCGTCGCGCGCCGTCTCCTCGAGCGCGGGATCCTCGTCGCCCCGGGCTCCTTCTTCGGCCCGGCCGGCGAGGGCTTCGTGCGGCTGGCCCTCGTTCCGACGCAGGCCGAGTGCGAACGAGCCGCCGAGGTCCTGCGTGCTGCTTTGCTGTCGTGAGTCCAGGGGGAGGGACCACGGCAGATCCAGCCGTCGACTCGAACTTCACCCTCATGCCTCCGACCGGTGACCCGACGAGGCACGGGCCCGACTCGTCGCCCGCGGGCATCGAGGCACTCGAGGCTTTCTTCGCCGGCGGTGGAGAGGCTGAGTTCGAGCTCGAGCACTCGGTCGGCGACCTCGTCGTCCTGGTCGGCGCGGAGCGGCAGCACGGGACGGTCGGCGGCCTGCCCGGGCAGGACGGGTCGTTGCGGGTGACCTTGGTGTTCCGTCGCCCGATTGCGCTTCCGTACGGGTTCTGTACGGATTTGGCGCAGAGGCTCAACAGATGGGCTCTTCGGACGTTTACACCGTCATGACGAGCGCACTCAGAGAGCCACTCTGCATCTGTGCGACCGGCTCGACCGCGCCGAAGGACCGCAGCGCCGACTGCCCGGTTCACGGCAACCCGTACAAGCCGAACCCGAGTCTCGTGGCGAACGCCTGGGTTCAGCCGTACGTGCCGCGGCAGAGCTGAGTCGCCCTCAGACCCCGCATCCGGCGTGCGCAGTCGACGGCGCCGTGCGCCAGGACGTCGCCTGGAGCCGGACGGGGGATAGCTGGGCCGCCGGGCGGCGGCTACAACGTGCCGGTGCGCGCGCTCCTGAGCCTCGCCCTCGTCGCGCTCGCCGGCTCGGCGCCCGTCGCCGGGCCGCAGATCGCCGGCTGTCCCGTGTTCCCGGCGTCGAGCGTCTGGAACGAGCGTGTCGACGCGCTCCCGGTCGCCGCGGGCTCGGCGACGCTGATCCGCTCGATCGGGCTCGACGCGACGCTCCACCCGGACTTCGGCTCGGGGCTCTACGACGGACAGCGGATCGGGATCCCGTACGTCGTCGTCTCCGGAAGGTCGACGCCGCGGTACAGGCCGAGCTTCGAGTACTCCGACGAGTCCGACCGCGGGCCGTACCCGATCCCGCGGAACGTCCCGATCGAGGGCGGCGGCGACCGCCACGCGCTCGTCGTCGACCGCGACACGTGCACGCTCTACGAGCTGTACGCGCTGCGCCGCCACGGCTCCGGCTGGGAGGCCGGGTCGGGCGCGATCTGGAGCCTGCGCTCGAACGCGCTTCGGCCGGCGACGTGGACGTCGGCGGACGCGGCCGGGCTGCCGATCCTCCCTGGCCTCGCCCGCTACGACGAGGTCGCCGTGGGCGCGATCGACCACGCGCTGCGGTTCACGGCACCGCGCACGCGCCGTGCGTTCGTGTACCCCGCCCGCCACTACGCGAGCGACTCGACCGACCCGTCGCTGCCGCCGATGGGCCTCCGCGTCCGGCTGAAGGCGAGCTTCGACACGCGCGGGTTCCTGCCCCAGGCGCGCGTCGTGCTCGAAGCGCTCAAGCGCTACGGGATGATCCTGGCCGACAACGGCTCGCCGTGGTACGTCACCGGTGCCCCGGGCCCGCGCTGGTCGAACGACGACCTCCACGCGCTCGAACGGGTCACCGGCGCGGACTTCGAGGTGGTCGACACCTCGCGCCTGCGGCCCTGAGCGGCGTTCGATGCGCGTCGCAGGGGGTAGGCCGACCCCGTGGCCGTGGAGACGACCGTCCTTCCCGAGCGCTTCCGGAACCCCCGCCTCGTCGCCCGCGGCGGGATGGGCGAGGTCTACTGCGCCACCGACTCCATGCTCGGGCGCACGGTCGCGATCAAGCTCCTCGACGCGCGCCTCGCCGGCGACGAGACCGTGCGGCGGCGGTTCCGGCGCGAGGCGCTGACCGCGGCGCGGGTCTCCTCCGAGCACGGGATCGTGACCATCTTCGACGTCGGGGAGTGCGCCGGACGGCCGTTCATCGTCATGGAGTACCTGCCCGGCGGGTCGCTCCAGGACGTGCTGACCCGGGAGGGGCCGCAGCCGCCGGCGACCGCGGTTCGCTGGCTCGAGGACGCGGCCGAGGCGCTCGACCGGGCCCACGAGCGGGGCGTCGTCCACCGCGACGTCAAGCCCGCCAACCTGCTG
>DATBIC010000117.1:0-15375 GCA_036557145.1 Gaiellaceae bacterium | reverse complement strand
TTCCAGCCGATCCGCCTCGCCGTCACCGGCTCGAAGATCTCACCCGGGCTCTTCGAGAGCCTCGAGCTGCTCGGTCGCGACGAGACGCTGAGCAGGCTCGCGGCGGCGGCTCAGGGCCGGTAGGCGAGCACCGCGGCGGCGGTCGCGATCAGTCCGGCCGCCCAGACCGGCCAGAGCCCGAGCGTCGCACCGGCGACGAATGCAAGCGCACCGGCGAGCGCGAGGCCGACCGCGAGCAGCGCGGGGGCGAGGGCGGCAGGGGCCGGCTCGGGCGCCTTCTCCCGTCTCGCCGCCGGGGCGGCGAGACGAAGCCGTGCGAGCCGGACGCGGAAGAGCGCGCCGCGCCACTCGGGGAGGAGCGGGGAGACGCCGTCGGCGCCCCACGCGAGCGCCGCCTCCGCCACCTCGGCGGTCGCGTCGCGCGCGCAGACGAGCGCGTCGGCGAGCTCGGCGTGCGCGCTCGCGGCGCCGGGCGGCGGCTGTAGGCCGTGCAGGTGCTCCCACGCCACGTGCAGCGAGTACTGGAGGCGGCGGAGCGCGCCGGGGGCCGCATCGTCGTCGAGCCCTTCGGGCTCGCCTGCGAGCACGTCGAGGTGCGACAGCGTCGAGGCGAGGCCGGGCCACAGCTCGCCCATCGCGACGTCGTACCGCTCGACACTCCCGATCCTCGCCGCCAACCGTCAGATCGTACCGTTACCATCGCGCCGCGATGACGCCTGAGATCAGGGTGCTGGTCGTCGACGACGATGAGGCGCTGCGTCTTCTCTGCCGGGTCAATCTCGAGCACGCCGGCTTCACGGTGACGGAGGCGGCGACGGTCGCGGAGGCGGAGGCGGCGCTCGCCTCGCCGCCCGACGTGGTGCTGCTCGACGTCCACCTCGGCGGCGACGAGTCGACTGCGCTCCTCGCCCGCGTCCACGACGCGCACATTCCGGTCGCGGTCGTCACGGGGTCGGTCGACGTCTCGGAGTACCGCGACCTGGCCGACGCCGTCCTCTCGAAGCCGTTCGCGCCGGGGAAGCTCGTCGAGATCGCGCGGCGCCTCGCTAGGGTTGTCGAGTGAGCGTAGGCTCGACGGAGCTCAGCAGGAGCGGAGGTACCGGCTTCGCCGGTGCCGGAGCGGGGACAATCGGGCAGCCGGAGGTTGCCCGATGAGCACCTCGCAGGTCCTCAGCGCGACTGAGTTCGAGTCCCGGCTCGAGCGGTATCTCTTCGAGCGCTCCGAGGAGGGCCGTGCGGTGCGCGTCGGCGAGAAGGAGGTCTCGGAGCAGGCCGAGATCGTGCGCCGGTACGCCGACCTGTTCTCGCGCGAGCAGCTCGATGCACTGCGCGAGGCCGAGGATGTAGCTGCCGGCGAGGAGCGCGAGCGGCTGTTCCGGCTCCGCAAGACCTGCGAGGGCGGGCTGATCGCGAACGAGCTCACCGAGGCGGAGGACGAGCTCGAGAACCGCATCCTGGCCGAGCGGGTGACGTTTGCGGGTGAGGAGCTGCCGCTGCGGAGCGCGCAGGCGCGGCTCGCCGTGCTCCCGTCCTACGCCGACCGCGACGAGCTCGGTCTGATCTACGCCGAGGCGAGCGAGGCCTTCAACCCCGACCGGCTCGAGCTGCTCCGCCGGAGCGACGCGCTCGCCGCGGATTTGTCCGGCATCGAGGGTGCGGTCGAGCGGAACGAGGACGAGAAGGGGATCTCGCTGCGCGATCTCTCGGCCGCGCTCGAGGAGGCGAGCATCGCGCTCACCGGCAGGTACGAGTCACTGCGCGAGAAGTGGTTGCAGCGGCTGCTTGGCGACGAGCGCGCGGACATCCCGTCGAGCGCGCACTCCGCCTACGTGCGCAGGCTGTCGCCGCTCGAGGCGACGTACACGAAGGAGCGGGCGACGGCGGTGTGCCTCGAGACCCTCGAGGCGCTCGGTTTCGACCTCGCCGCGCAGCCCAACATCCGGCTCGACCTCGACGACCGTCCGCAGAAGTCGCCGCGGGCCTGCGTCATCGCGAGCGACCCGCCGAAGGTCGTCCACCTGATCACGCGCGCGCAGGGCGGGCTGCACGACTACCAGGCGTTCCTGCACGAGGCCGGCCACGCGCTGCACTACGGCGGCTGCGACCCGTCGCTGCCGTACACGTTCAGGCGGATCGCCCGCGACCACGCGCTCACCGAGATCTACTCGTACATCGTCGAGGCGATCTCGCAGGAGCCCGGGTGGCACGAGCGGTACTTCGACCTCTCCGCGGCCGAGGCCGCCGAGAACGCGGAGGCGACGATCTTCCTCGAGGCGTTCCTCTACCGGCGCTACGAGGCGAAGCTGCGGTTCGAGCTCGAGTTCTGGAGGCGCTTCGCGGACGACGGGGGGACGTCGGAGGGCTACGCCGACCGCCTCACCGCCGCGACGGGCTACGCCTACCGGCGCGAGGGACACCTCGCCGACATGGACGAAGGCTTCTACTCGGCCGACTACCTGCGGGCGTGGATCCGCTCCGCGCAGCTTCGCTCGCACCTGCTCTCCGAGGTCGGCGACGAATGGTGGTGCAACCCGGCGACCGGCGAGCTCCTCCGTGACCTGTTCCTCGAGGGCACGCAGCCGACGAGCGAGGAGATCGCAGGCCGGCTCGGGTTCGACGCGCTCGATACGGAGCCGCTGCTCGCCGAGCTCGGCGCCTGACGGCCAAGACGGCGCAGAAGCCTTCGATACACTGCGCGCGCTGTAGACGGCCCATTCGTCTAGTGGCCTAGGACACCGCCCTCTCACGGCGGCGGCACGGGTTCGAATCCCGTATGGGCCTCTTTCCGAACGCGCCGTGTATCAGGCTCAGAGGCGCGTGTCTCTTGAGACACGTGCTGCAGAACATGAAGCGCGCAACCCGCTGCTGCTAGGGCGCCGCCCTGCAACCCGCGCCGACGGATGCGGGAAAGTACGGATGGCGGCTCGCGCCGGCGCCCCGTAGCGTGAAGGCGCACGGCCGGGTGGGCGCGCCACGTTCTCCAAGGCCCGACATCGCCCACCGGCCGGTCTCCACTCGCGCCCCTCGGACGTCGGGGACCGGAGGTACCGTGGGGGCATGCTGGTTCGCCGGCCGCGGAGCGTCGTCGTGCTCGTTCTGGTCCTCGCCTCCCTCGTCGGGGTGGCGAACGCGTCCGCGCAGCCGCGGCTGAGCGCCTCCGATCGCCAGGCGATCGGCAGGACGCTCGACCGGTTCGTCAAGGACGTCGTGCTCCGCCGGGATCTTCGGGACGGCTGGGAGCTTGCCGGGCCCGACCTCCGCGGCGGCACCACCAAGGCAGCCTGGATCAGCGGCAAAGGCGTCACCGTCGCGGCGTTCCCCGCACGCGGCTCGAACTTCGAGAACGCCTGGACCGGCCACCTCGTCGCGCCCGGCCACTTCGAGGGGTCGCTGATCCTGCAGCCGAAGGCGGGCAGCAACGCCGACCAGACCGCCGAGACGATCGACCTGCGCAAGGTCGGCGGCAGGTGGATCGTCGACCTCTTCTACTCGGTGGCCGTGTTCCGGAGCGGCTCGGGTCACCGGGGAAGCTGCGGGACGGCCGACTGCGCGATCAGCGGGCCGTCCGACTACGGCCCGGGCGGCGCGGCGAGCGCCGGCGGCAACATCTCGGCGCGCGTCGGCGCGCACTCGTTCCTGCTCGGCGCGATCGTCGTGCTGGGCGTGCTGCTGCTCATCCCGGTCGCGATCTGGGCCCGCGTGAGGCGTCGCGACAGCCGCGCGCGCGCCGCGTACGAAGCACACCGGTAGCCCGACCGCTCTTAGCTCTTTCCTAGGTGCGGCCTGTTTAGGTTCTCGCGGATGCGGGCGCCCCCACTGCTCGCCGCGCTCGGCCTCGGCGCGGTCATCCTTGCCGTCTGCGGCGCCTTCCCGAACGTCGTGCACGCGCGAACCAAGGGGGCGACCGGGCTGTGGAGCGCGTACGGTCGCGCCGCGACCGCCGCGAACGACGGCGCGGTCGCGCTCACCGACGCCGACGTTGCGATGTTACGGCGCCGGTGGAACGTGACGGTCGGCGGTTCGCTGACCGCGCAGCCGCTCTACGTGCCCGCGGTGACCATTTCCGGGCACAGCCGAACGCTACTGCTCGTCGCGAGTTCGACCAACGTGGTCACCGCGATTGACCCGACCCACGGGACGATCGTCTGGCGACGTTCGCTCGGCCCGACCAGGCCGCAGGTGTGCGGCGGCAGCGGCGGCATCGAGTCGACCCCGGCAGTCGACCTCGCGCGCGGCCGCGTCTACGTCATCGGCGCCGATGGTCATCTGCGCGCGCTGTCGCTCGCCACCGGAGTGCCGGTCCCCCGCTTCGACGTGCAGATCATCAAGCGGACCGACGTCGAAACCGTCTGGGGCGCGCTGCGCCTCTCTGACGACCGGATCTACGTGCCGGTGGCGTCCTGGTGCGACAAGCCCGATGCGCAGGGCGCCTGGGACGGGCGGCTCGTCGCCGTCAGTGCGGCTTCCGGGCACGTCCTCGCGACCTTCGATCCCGTGCCCGGCCCGGCCAACGGCGGCGGGATCTGGGGGCCGGGCGGCATCTCCGTCGACCCGCGGGACGGCACGATCTGGACGGCGACCGCGAACGCCGTCGTCTTCAAGAACGGCGGGCTCGACGAGAAGGCCGGGCTCGCCGAGCGGGTCGTGCACCTGACCCGGAATCTCGGGGTGCTCGGGAGCGTCGTGCAGCCCGACAGCAACCAGAGCATCCTCGGCGACCAGGGCTTCGGTGCGACGCCGATGCTGTTCCAGCCGGCCGGGTGCCCGCCGCTGCTCGCCGTCAACTCGAAGGACTCCTACACGTACGTGTGGAGGCGCGACAAGTTGACCGCGGCGCCGATCGTGCGGATGAAGCTGGGGCAGGCCGCCGCGGACGACACCTTCTACGCGCAACCCACCTGGATCGCGTCCTCGGGGACGCTCGTCGTGGGCGGCGTCTCGCTGCCGAACGGTGGGGCAGGTGCCGTGGGCCTCCGACTCGGGAAGGGCTGCACGTTTACGGAAGCCTGGCAGGCTGACATCGGCGGCGGCGTGCAGCCGCAGCCGCTCGGGTCGGGAGACGTCGTCTTCGTGTCGGCGACCGCCACGCACTCGCTCGACGCGATCGACGCGGCGTCGGGGCGCCTGGTCGCCGACCTCGACCTCGGCACGGCGGGCTACACGGCGCCGATGATGGCCGGCTCGCTCGTCGTCGTCGGGACCGCGTCCGGATCGGTGCAGGCGTTCGGCTCGATGCGGCGCGTGACCGGCGGCCGCTGAGGCCGGCTCAGCTGCGCCGCAGCCGGTCGGTGAGGGTCTCGTCGAGCGAGGCCGGGGCGGGAGGCGGCAGCTTCGAGTCGACGAGCGCGGTGAGATCTGCGGCGAAGGCCTGGGTCTGGTGTGCCAGCTGCCGCTTCAGCGACTCGAGGCGGGCGACTTCCTCGTTCGCCTCGGCGACGGCGACCCTCGTCTCGTTGCGGACCTTCTGCAGCGCCCAGCGGCCCTCGGCGATCCGCAGCTCGACCTCGGCGCGCACGACCGCGAGCAGGCGGGCGCCGGCCTTGAGCGCCGCGTCGACGATCAGCTGAGAGCTCTGTGCCGCAAGCTGCGCGCGCAGATCGTCGTTCTCGCGCTGCAGCCGTTCGACCTCGCCGGCGAGATCGAGGCGGTCGTCGCCACGGCGCAGCCGCCGCTGCGGACGCGCAAACGGCGTCACGACGCCACGCCTGGCGCCTTCAGGTCCTTCCGCCGCAGTCACCTTCCCGAAACCCAAAACTCCCGCGGCTGACTCTAAGTCAGTTTCGCGTGGATTGCCAGAGGCTCGCATCACGATCCCTTCCGCAACGTGGATTGTGCCGCTTCGACAGCACGCTGCGCGCGCTCCGCAGACGCGCCGGCCGCGTCGGCGCCGGCGCGAAGCCGCTCCGCGTCCCGCTCGGCCGCGGTTGCAGCGCGGTCGGCTGCTCGGGCCTCCGCCGCGAGCCTTCGCGCCTCTTCGCGTAGCGCTTTGACCCGTTCTTTCGCTCCGTCGTCCGTGCGCCGTCGCCGCGATCTCCTCGCCGCGAGGCCGTCGACCGCCTCGAATCCGGCGGCATGCACTTCGCCGGACAGGCGTCCGTGCTCGAGCAACGGCCGTGTCGCGGCGTCCGTCGCCGCTGCACGAAGCGTCTGACCGAGGCGGTCGAGCGCGGCGCCGGTGACCGGAGGCTCGAGCCGGGTGCGCGCGGCCGTCACCAGCTCGCGAAGCGCGTCGCGCTCGGCGGCCTGCGCCGCCTCGAGCTCGGCGCGTTTACCGTCGCTCGTCAGGGCGCGCTTCTGGGTCGACCGCAGTCGCTCCGCCGCGCCGAGCAGCGCCTCGACCGCCTGTGGCTCCTCGCGGGCGAGCCGGTTCGCCGCCCACGCGACGGCGACGGGCTTCTTCAGCGCGGCGACGGTTGCCGCCGCCTCGGGCTGGTGGGCCTTTCGGAGGCGCGCCGCGAGCGCGTTGCGCTCCGCGACGAACCGTTCCGGGGCACCGCCGTAGAGACGATCGAGCTCGTCGTCGAGGTCGGGGACGGACGCCAGCCGGGCCATGCCCGGAATGGTCGCAAAACACGGCGGGAACCGGCCCGGGGAGGGCTTGCGCCCTCCCCGAAGCCGAACCTGCGGGGTCCCGGACTTACGCCGCCTTGACCAGCGACTTGGACGGCACGATCACCTTCAGGGTGGGGGCGGAGTTGCCCTTGACCTTGTAGATCGTCACCGGGTTGGAGGTCACGTCGCCGTTCGAGTTGAAGGCCACGTTCCCGAGGATCGAGTTCTTCAGGTTGACCTTGAACAGCTGCTTCGTGACATCGGCCCGGGTGCCGTTCGACTGCCCGATCGCCGCGAGCATCACCTCGGTGGCCTGGGCCGCGTACACGGAGTACGGGTCGGGCACGCCGACTGCCTTGGTGAAGTTCTTGACGAACGTCTTGCCTGCGCCCTTGAGCGCGGAGTTCGGCAGGCCCGCGACCGAGATGGTCGCACCCTGGGCCGCTGAGCCGGCCTCCTTGATCGTGGCGGATGCCGGCGTGAAGCCGTCCGGCAGCATGATCTTGACGCTGGACGGAACGCCCGCCCGGATGTCCTTGATCACCTTTCCGCCGTTCTCGCAGATCAGGCCGCCGACGAACACGCCCTGCGCGCCCGACGACTTGATCTTGACCGCGAGCGCCGCGTACGACGACGCCTTGCCGTCCCACGCGGTGAAGCCCACCGTCTTGATGCCGAGCTTGGTCGCCGCGTTGCGGAAGTTCGACGCGACGCCGAGGCCGTAGGCCTCCTTGTCGTTGAGGATGAAGACCTTCTTCACCCCGAGCGACTGGGCGAGGAGGGCATCGGCTGCGCCCTGATAGTCGTCGGCAGCGACGACACGGGCGTAGTTGCGCTTCCCCGTCGGGTAGTACTTGCCCGGCTCACCCGCAACCGTGCCGGGGCCGCCGTGCGTCAGGCCGACGTACGTGTTCGCCGGGCTGACCATCGCGACCGGACCATTCGGTGCGCGGTTCAGCACCGGCACGATGATCTCGGCAGCGCCCGAGTTGAACGTCCCGATCACGCCGACCACGCTCGAGTCCTGCGCGTAGGCGTTTGCGTTCGCGGACGTCTTGCCCGAGTCCCACTTACCCGCCTGGGCGGTCGAGTCGTCGCAGCTCTGGTACGCCAGCGTGTACTTGCCGGCCTTCCAGTTGTGCTGCTTCAGCACGTATGCGATCGCCTTCGTCATCTGGATCGTTTGGGTACGACCCGATCCCTGGAGCGGGAGATCGGAGGCAACCAGGTACTGCCCGCTCGGGTTCTGAATCGCCGAGCACGACGACGCGGGCAGAGGAGTCGCACCGCTCGAATGCGCGATCGCCACGCCGACCGTCACGGCCAGCGCAACTGCCGCAATACCCACGGACGCTCCCACGCCCGCGTAAATTCGCTTCTTCACTCGTCCTCCTGTCTGGGGGGTCAGGGGGTTGTGCGGGAAGTGTAGAGAGCCGCGCGGTGAGAACCAAGCGCAGCTCAGGCCGTGTAGCGGTAGCCGAACCCGCGCAGCGTCTCGATCGGGACGTCGCTCGGCGCCTCGGGGACGAGCTTGCGGCGGAGGTACCCGACGTAGAGCTTCACCTGGTCGCCCGAGACGCCGTACGGGTCGCCCCAGACGAGCTTCAGCAGCTGGTCCCGCGAGAGGACCTGGTTGCGGTTCTGGACGAAGGTGGCGAGCAACCGGAACTCGAGCGGCGTCAGGCGGACCTCCTGCCCGCGGACCGTAACCCGGCGCTGGCCGTAGTCGATCTGCACGAAGTCGTCGGCGTACGCCTCGTGCACGGAGGCGGCGCCGCCGGAGCGGCGGAGCAGCGCCTGCACCCGTGCGAGCAGCTCCTGCCGGCCGAACGGCTTCGCGACGTAGTCGTCGGCGCCGGCCGTGAGCCCGCGCACCTTCTCGAGCTCGTTCGACCGGGCGGTGAGCATGATCACCGGCACCTCGGAGAGGTCGCGGATGCGCTCGAGCGTCTGGTAGCCGTCCAGCTCCGGCATCGAGACGTCGAGGAGGACGAGCGCGGGTGGGGAGCCGTGCAGCGCCTGCAGCGCCGCGCGGCCGCTCGAAGCCTCCTCGACCTCGAAGTTCGCGCGCTCGAGCAGCTCGCGAAGGAGCAGCCGGATGTCCGCGTCGTCGTCGACGACCAGGATCCTCACGGCCTCGCTCACACCGCTGTCATACCTGTTGCTCCGGCGTGCACATCGGGCGACGAGCCCGATCGCGAGCTCCGGCTTCCCGATCGCAATCGATAACGTGGCTAACGAATTCCGATCGGAGGCGTCTGAACTTGTCGATGCTGCTCGAAAGCCGTCTGTGCTCACGCGCGCGCTTCTGGGCGTCGCTGCGCCTCGACGACCAGCTCTCCGAGCTGGAATCGGCGCTGCTCGAGGCGCACCTCGCCGGGTGCCCGGCCTGCCGGTCGTTCACGAGCGCCTCGGCCCGGACGACCGAGGAGCTGCGGGCGGCGCCGCTCACCGTCCACGAGCCGGTGGTGGTGCGCGCAACGCGCCGTCGGCCCGCGCCGCTGATGGTGGCGCTCACGGCAGCCGTGATCGCGGGCGCGGCGATTGCCGGCGGCATCGTCCGCAACGTCTTCGCGCCGGCCCCCGAATCGGCTCCCGCTCCGCACCCGGTCGCGGTCGTCGCGAACACCTTCGAGCTGAACGACCAGGCCCGCCGTCTCTGGTCGGCGTCGCTCGGCCACAAGCCGGGCTCGCGCGGCTTCTCGGTCTAGCGGCCTAGCTTCCGAAGACGGCCGCGAATGCCGCCGCAAAGGCGGCGATCGTCACGACAGCTGCACGCTGGATCGACATGGCGCGGTTATCGGCGCGGACACGGCTCGGCTGAAGTGTGTGTTCAGTCGGAACCGGCGCGCACCTCGACCCTGCCGTTGCGGACGCGCGTCTCGAGCGCGGGCTGCGGGGCCGTCGCCGGGCCACGTAGCAGCCTGCCGTCGAGCCCGAAGCGGCTGCCGTGGCAGCCGCACGTGATGGCCGAGCCGTCGAACGAGCCTTCGCTGAGCGAGCAGCCTCGGTGCGAGCATCGGTCGACGAGCGCGTGCACGCGCCCGTGGTGACGGATCAGCAGCACACCGGTCCCCTGTGCCGAGCGCCGCGTCGGTTCTCCCTCGACGAGCTTCTCGTCGTCGATCACCGACGTCCAGTTCGCGGGCGGGTCCTCGAACGCGGTCTGGTCGACGCCGACGCCGCGCCCGAACGACAGCTCACCTCCAAGCCACGCGGAGAAGCCGCCGGCCGCGAGCGCGGCGAGGGAGAGAGCAGCGCCGGCCGCGCGCCGCTCGCGGCGGCGCAGCACCAGCGAGAGCGCCTGCAGCGAGAGCGCCGCGACGTTTCCGAGCGCGTGCACCGTCCCGAGCCGGCGCGAGCCGCCCCGCAGTTCCGCCCAGTCCGACCAGCCGGTGAGCGCGGTCGGCAGCGCTGCGGCCACCCCGACGGCGACGAGATCGTCGGCCGCGCGCGCCCGCTCGCGGCCGCGGAGATCGAGGATCGAGGCGCTCGTCCACGCTCCCACGACGACGTCGGTGAGCACGGGGTGGAGCGGATGCCCGAGCCACGTGCCGCTCAGCACCTCCTTCGCCAGGCTCTCTTCCGGCACCGCGCGGCGCGCGGCCTCCTGGAGCGGCTCGGCGATCCGGTCGAGCGCCTGTGCGGCCTCGATCGGCGCCGCGACCTGCTCGTGCGCAAACGACCGGTTCACGTTCGTCCACCTACCTCTCGTCGTCGGGGTTTCGGGATATACCCGCGCCAATCGTGTGGAAACGGCAAGTTGTTGCTGTTTCGCGGAGCACCGTCGGGGTACCGGTCCCGTCGATGGACGAGCCATCCTGGTCGACCGCGGCGACCGCGCGCCACGCGTTCGTGGCCGCCGCCGTCGTGCTCGCCGTTGTGGTCGTGGCCGTCGCGCTCTGGCAGCTCAAGGTCGTGCTGGCGCTGCTGCTGCTCGGGGTGACCGTGGCCGCGGCGATGCGGCCCGGGATCGACCGGCTCGCGTCCTGGCGGATCCCGCGGCCGGTCGGCGTGCTCATTCACTACGCGGCGATTCTCGCGCTGGTCGCGCTGTTCCTCTCGTTCGTCGTGCCGACGCTCACCGATCAGGTCCAGGCGGCGCTGCACGCCGCGCAGACCCACCATCCCGGCTCCGGCAACAGCCTCAAGGCGAAGGTGCTCGACGCGCTCGCGCGGCGCCTCCATCACCTTCCCTCCGCGGACCGGCTGGTGCAGCCGGCGCTCTCGATCGGCGAGGAGGCGGTGAAGGTGCTCGTCGGGATCCTCTTCACGTTCGCGGTGGCCGCCTACTGGATCTTCGAGCGCGAGCGCACGGTCGATCTCGTCACGAGCTTCCTGCCGCGGCCGAAGCGCAAGACCGTTCGCGACACCTGGACGCTGATCGACCAGAAGCTCGGCGCGTTCGTGCGCGGCGAGCTCGTGCTGATCGCATTCGTGGCGACGCTGGCGTCGGTCGCCTTGTTCCTCGTCGGCGAGCCGTACTGGCTGCTGATCGGCATCGCCGCCGGCATCCTCGAGATCGTCCCCGTCGTCGGTCCGCTCGCGGCGCTCGCGCTGACGGTGGGAGCGGGCCTGACCGTGTCCTGGCACACGGCGGTCTTCGCGGGCATCGCGCTGCTCGCGATCCGCATCCTCGAGGACTACCTGGTGACCCCGCGCGTCCTCGGCGGCGCAGTCGGCCTCTCGCCGCTGCTCACGCTCGTGGCGGTGTCGGTCACCGGGGTTCTGCTCGGTGGGTTCTACGTGCTCCTGTCGGTGCCGATCGCCTCGCTCGTCGCGACGGTCGTCGACGTCGCCCTCCGTGGCGTCGATCCGGCCGACGTCGACGTCCCGACCGTCATCTTTCCGTCGCAGGACGCGGGCTGAGCGGCCGTTTGACGCCGGGCCGATCGGGTACCGCGCGACGCACACGCGAAGGAGGTCGACGATGCCGGGCAAGAGCGCCCACGTGAAGAACGAGAAGCAGTACGAGAAGCTCAAGGAGAAGGGGATGTCGAAGGAGCGGGCGGCGCGGATCGCCAACTCGCCGGGCGCGTCCAGCCGCGGCGGAAAGGCGTCGCACTCCTCGAGCAGCCGGTCGAGCTCGTCGCAGGGCGGTACGACGGCGCAGAAGAAGGCCGCCGGCCGGAAGGGCGGCAAGGCGTCGCACAGCAAGAGCTGATCGCGTTTCACCGGCCGACCGGCGCCGTCGTGTACCGTCGGCGCGGTGGAGAGCCGGGAAGCGCGGCGCGGCAGCAACGAGGCGGTCTTCAGGGATGTGAACGAGCACATCGCCGAGCTCGGCGAGCGCTCCCGCGCAGGCACGATCGAGATCCTCTGCGAGTGCTCAGACCGCACGTGCACCGAGCCGCTTTCGGTTTCGACCGGCGAGTACGAGGAGGCGCGCGCGACCCCGACGACCTTCATCATCCTTGCAGGGCACGAGGACCCCTCCGTCGAACGGGTCGTGCGCCGGCGCCGAGATCATCTGCTCGTCGAGAAGCTCGGCGAGGCAGCCGAGGCCGCGATCGCGGCCGAGTAGCCCGCCGGGCTTGCTACCGTCCGGTCGTGGGCGACATCGGCCCGTCGGAGATCCTGCTCCTCCTGCTCGTCGCGTTGCTGCTGTTCGGAGGGAAGCGGCTCCCGGAGATCGGACGGACGCTCGGGACCGGGATGCGCGAGTTCAAGGAGTCGCTGTCGGGCGAGAAGCACGACACGCCCGACGATCCCCCCGAAACGCACTAGCGGACGAACGTCTCACGCGTGCGGTGCTGCGGGCTTCAGCAGGCGAAAGGCGATGAAGCCCGGCTCCCGTTGAAGCTTCTCCCAGTGGTCGGGCGAGTGCTCGCGCATGCTCGGCGCAGGCAGCAACTCCACCAGCCGCTCGACCAGGAAGCCCGACTCGGTCATCGCAGCGCACAACGACGTGAGCGGCTCTCGCCAGAAGCGAACCCGATACGAGGCCTCGTCTCGGTGCCAGGTGTCTTCCTCTTCCTTCACGTCGAAGTAGGAGCCGCCTTTCCGAAGCCAGTCCGCCGTGGGATGGTGCGTCGAGAGGACGACGTGACCACCGGGTCGAAGCAGGCGATTGAACTCTCGCAGGCATGCAGCTCTGTCGGGCACGTGGTGGATCACGAGCGCGCAGAGGACCAGGTCGAACGAAGAAGCGTCAAACGGGAGCGGGTGGTTCAAATCGGCTTGAACGACTTCTGCGCGCGCACCGAGGCGTCGGCGTGCGAGGTCGATCATCGCGGCCGAGTCGTCGACGGCGACCACGGTGGCGCCGAGCGACAGCAGCGGTTCAGCGTAGAGGCCCGGTCCGCAGCCGGCGTCGAGGACGCGAAGCCCTCCGACGTCGCCGACGAGCTCGAGGACCGCGGGCCGGTCGTAGTGCGCGTTGTAGACGCTGTCGAGAGCGTGTCGCTCGTAGATGCCCGCCAGCTCGTCGTATTCGTGCTCACGCGGCGATCTTGCCGCAACGGGCTGGTCAGCTCGACGGCGGCAGATAGCTGTTGTTCACCCAGAGGCGCCCGGTCGCTGGATCCGCGGCGATGCCGGTCGCGTGCACGCCGGCCGGGAGCGGGATCGACGAGCGCTCGCGTCCCCGCAGTTTGATCCGGTCGACGAATCGCCCGGCGGCCACCCAGATCGAGTCGCCGAGTTGCACGGCCTGGGTCGGATGGCCGTTCAGCCCGAGCGGCTGCTTCGGCTTCCCCGTTTGCGTGTCGATCTGCGTGAGCGTCGCGCCCTGCTGGTCCATCAGCCAGAGCGTCGGGCCGTGCGGCGTTCGGATCTCGACGAGGTGCCAGGGCTGTTCGTCGAAGTGGAACGTGGTGGCGCGCCGCGTGCGCGTGTCGTACCGCAGCACCTCGTGGTACGCGCATTCGCAGATCCAGATCTTTCCCTGCGCCGGCAGCAGGATCGACGTCTCGAACGCCCCGGTGTCGAACCGGCCGGTGACGCGGTTCGTCGCCGGATCGATGCGGTCGAGTGTCCCGTCGCCCTGGAGGACCCAGACGGAGCCTTCTCCGACGACGATCGTCCCGTTCTCGAGGTCGCCCTCGAGGTGGATCCGGGCTGTCGGCCTTCCACTCAGCTCGTCGAGACGCTGGACGCCGTTGATCACCGGGACGCCGTAGCTTCCTTTCGCGATCACGACGCTGCGAAGCAGCCAGATCGACCCGAACCCCACCGCGCCGTCGATCGAGCCGCGCGGCGCGGGTGTCACGCGCTGCACACGGCCGGTCGGCATGTCGCGCACCACGATCAGGTCTCCGTTCATCCCGGCGCGCTCCCAGAGCGTCCCGTTGACCGCGAACAGGTTGGCGCCGCAGGGGCAGCCGAGTGTTCCGTCGCGCACGGTCCGCACGATGTCGCCGCTCCGCGGATCGATCTGGAGCAGCGTGACCTTCCCGGTCGGCGTCGACGATCCGCGGGTGGCGAAGATGCCGACGGCGGCGGCGAGAGCGGCGGCGGCGACCAGCACGGCTGCCGCCGCGACGAGCATGGTCCGGCGTCGACGCGCGCGGGGCGCAAGGCCGGCGAGGCGCTCTGCCGCCACCTCGGGGTCGAGTGGCGGCGGCAGCGCAGTGTCGATCGACCGCAGCCGGTGCATGCGCCAGCGACCCTCCACGCCTTTCAGCTCGTGCTCACCGGCGTCGTCGAACGTCGCGCCCGACCCGGCGACGAGCTCTCTCACGGTGCTCGTCACGATCACCTCTGCGGGGCCGGCGAGCGCCATCGCCCGCGCGCCGATGTGCACGCCGATCCCGCCGAGCGTCCCGTCGACCTCCTCGACCTCGCCGGTGTGGATACCGCTGCGAACGTCGAGGCCGATCTGCTGCACCGCTGCCGTGATCGCCGCTGCACCGCGCAGTGCCTGCACCGGCTCTGCGAACGTCGCAAAGAAACCGTCGCCGGCCGTGTCCTGCTCCCGCCCGTTGTGCCGCTTCAGCTCGTGGCGAACGGTCGCCCGAAAGCTCGTCAGCACCACACGCCAGCGCGTGTCTCCGAGCTCGCTGGCGAGGGCGGTCGAGCCGACGACGTCGAGGAACAGCACCGTCATCAGCCGGCGGTGCACGTTCGAGCGGGCCATCGCTCGATTATGTGCGGCTGCGCGCGTGGTTACCAGCCGCGGCGAGCGCCGGGCTAGAGCTTGGCGAGGCCTTCCTTGGCCGCCTTCTCGGCCAGCTGTCCCGGGTCGAGCCCGAACTTCTCCAACAGCGCCGCGTGCTGTTCGTGGTCGATCTTCTCCGGCAGCTCGTCCAGCGCCTTCTGGACCTGCTGCGACTGCCCCTGCTTCTTGAGCTCGTCGACCACGAATTGCTTGTCGAGTTCCATCGGGCTCCTCCTCGGTTCGAAGTGCGGGGACGGTTCCCCGCCCACCGCCGCCGAAACGCCGGAGGGCTGCGGCGCGGCTATTCTGTGAGGGCCAGGTCGCGCGCCCCGCTCCGTAGAACCGCCTTGCTCAGGCGGGTTCACGATCCCGGACTTCTTGGCGCTGGTGCCGGATGTCTAGCCGGAAGGTGGCTTCACCATGGGATCCGCCTCGAATGAGGAACGCGAGGTTCGGGCTGCACGCAACCAGGCGTTGTTCCGCGCGGTCAACGACAAGATCGTCGAGCTGAACGAGTCATGGGGCGTGCTGGCCGGCACGATGTCGATTGCCTGCGAATGCTCACAACTCGACTGCACGGCGATGCTCGAGATCGGACCGGCTGCGTACGAGGCTGTGCGTGGAGACCCGCGTACGTTCGTGGTCCTCCCCGATCACGTCGAGGCGGACGTCGAGCGCGTTGTTGGCAACCACGACGGCTACGCGGTGGTCGAGGTCCTGGGACA
>DATBIC010000116.1:0-6597 GCA_036557145.1 Gaiellaceae bacterium | reverse complement strand
GGCGGCGTCGGCGAGCTGCTCGAGCGCCTGTGATTCGATGCCTGGCACCTGGCCGTGGCCGTTTCGGCCGAGCAGCGGCCGGCCGACGCGCAGCGACCCCGTTACCGACCATCCCGGCCGGTCTGCAGGGAAAGCGTCGCGCCAACGCGGCCGCCGCGCAACCCTCTGTGGAAGAAACGTCACAGTTTCGGCGCAGAGTTGTCGCACTTTCACAACTGTGCCTGGCACCGTTTCTACGGCAGGTCGACGAGCACCTTGCCGACCGCGCCGTTCTCGACGGCGTCATGGGCGGCGGCGATCTCGGCGAGCTGGAAGCGCGTCGCCGGCAGCGGCGTCAGCGCTCCGTCGCGCAGCGCCGCGTCGATCGACGCGACCGCCGCGCGCTTCGCCTCCTCGGGCATCGAGTAGACGAGCACGAAGCGCACGACGGCGTTCTTCACCATCAGCTCGCGGCCGAGCACGACCGGCTCCGGGCGCACGGCGTACGAAACGATCGCGCCGTTCGCCGCGACCACATTCGCGTCGGCGTCGAAGTTTGCGGCCACGTCGACGTCGACGACGCGCACGACGCCGTTCGGCGCCCACTCGCGGACCGCGGCCGCGACGTCGGCCTCGCGGTAGTTCACGACGAGCTCGGCGCCCGCCGCGCTCGCGAGCTCGGCCTTCTCCGGTGAGCTGACGGTCGCCGCGACGCGCGCCCCGCCGTGCCGGGCGAGCTCGATCGCAGCGTGGCCGACCGCGCCGGCGCCGCCGTGCACGAGCACCGCCTCGCCGTCGACCGGCCCGTCCGCGAACAGGCAGCGGTGGGCCGTCATCGCCGGGATGCCGAGCCCCGCTGCCAGGTCGAGCGAGATCCCGTCCGGCAGTGCAACTGCGCGGCTCGCATCGATCGCGATCCACTGCGCCGCCGTGCCCTGCGCCCGCTGCCACTGGCCCTCGAAGATCCAGACCCGCTCGCCGACCCGCGACGGATCGACGCCCGCGCCGACCGAGACGATCTCCCCGGCGGCGTCCTGTCCGGGAACCACGGTGTCGAACCCGGCGGTCGTCCCGCCGCGCCGGCGCGACTTCCAGTCCGTCGGGTTGACGCCCGCGACGGCAAGGCGCACGAGCACCTGTCCCGGTTCCGGGCGGGGACGCGGCAGCTCGACGACCTCGAGCGCGCCGGCATCCGGCCCTGCGGTCGCGTAGCGGGCGGCCAGCATCGTCTCCCCGCCCATTGCGGCCACGATACGCGAGCGACGCCGGCACGGCGTCCGCTGTTTGCGATAAGATCGTACTACGATGTTGGCGCGCGAACACACCCTCCGCGGCAACCCGTTCCTGTTCCTCGGGCCGCGGCCGTTTCGCGCGGCGCGGCTGCGCTCGTACATCGTCTCCCAGCACCGCGCGGGGCGTCGCCTGTCGGAGATCCTCGACGACGCGTACGTCCGGCGCTGCGGGAGCAAGAGCTTCTGCTGGAGCGTCTTGTTGGACGTGCGGACGATCGGGGCGCTCGAAGAGCACACGCGGAATGCGATCGAGGAGAGCCGCCCGGGGCGCTGAGACGCCTGCGTTTACGAGACCCGGGCCGGGGTAGTTACATCGTCACACGATGTAATGAGAGAAGGAGGAGCGAGCAATGGCGCGCGAGAAGCGCTTCGACACGATGCGCCCACCGGAGAAGTCCGACCGGCGCGAGGACCGGTTCGACACGATGGCCTCCGGCGACGATCAGGGCGCCGCGGAGGGTGGCGAGCAGCAGGCCCCGGCCGAGCCGGCGGAGCCGAACGCCCCCGAGCAGGGAGGCCCGTCCCCGAACCGCGAGCGGAGTGTTTAAACGCGCGTCCCGGCTGGGACTCAAGTATCGGGAGCCTCAAGCCAAACACTCGAATACGCGACGGGAGCCAGGCGATGGAGTGCAGATTCGAGAACCACGATCTCGTGACCGACCACCGGTCGCAGATGATCGACGTGACCGACGACGTGCTGGGGGTGGTGGAGCGATCCGAGGTGGAGAACGGCCTCGCCGTCGTCTACTCGCCCCACACGACGTGCGCGGTCGTGATCAACGAGCCCGAGGACGGCTTCGGCTGCGACTTCGCCGACCTGCTCGAGCGGCTCGCCCCGTCCGAGGGCGTGTACTACCGGCACGACGATCTCGACGTGCGGACGCAGGGGATCGAAGAGGACACCGCGGCGTTTCCGAACGGCCATTCGCATTGCCGGTCGGCCGTGCTGTCTTCGTCGCAGACCATCCCGATCATCGACGGCCGCCTGCTGCTCGGCGCCTGGCAGCGCATCTTCTTCTGCGAGCTCGATCGCGCGCGGCCGAGGAAGGTGCTGATCCAGGTCCTCGGTACATGACCGCGGCGGCATCCGTCCGCCCGTCGCTCGCCGACCCGTGGCCCACGGCCGCCGCCGTCTGGGCGCGCGCCCGCACCGAGAACTTCACCGTCGCCTCGCTGCTCGCGGGGCCGCGGACCGCGCGGCGCCTGCGCGCGATCTACCTCTTCGCGCGCCTCGTCGACGAGCTCGGCGACGCGGTCCCCGGCGATCGGGCGGCGGAGCTCGACCGCGCCGAGGACGAGCTCGACCGCGCCTTCGCCGGCGCGCCGCGGGAGCCGATCTTCGTCGAGCTCGCCGCTGCGATCCAGTCCTGCCGGCTGCCGCGCCGGCCCTTCATGCGGCTGATCGACGCCAACCGGCGCGACCAGCGGCAGACCGAGTACGAGACGTTCGACGACCTGCTCGACTACTGCGAGTGTTCCGCCAACCCGGTCGGCGAGCTCGTGCTGCGCGTGTTCGGAGCGGCCGACGCGGAGCGCGTCTCCTGGTCTGACGACGTCTGCACGGCGCTCCAGCTGCTCGAGCATTGGCAGGACGTGGGCGAGGACGCCCGCCGCGGACGCATCTATCTGCCCCGCGAGGACCGGGCTCGATTCGGCGTCGACGAGCACGACCTGCTCGCGCCTTTCACGTCGCCCCCGCTGCGGCGGCTGCTCAGGCTCGAGACGGAGCGCGCCGCCGGCCTACTCGCCTCGGGACGGCCGCTGGTCGCATCGCTGCGCGGGCGCGCCCGGCTCGCCGTCGCCGGCTACGTCGGGGGCGGCCGGGCAGTCGTCGCCGCGCTCGAGCGGTCCGGCTACGACGTGCTCGCTGCCACGCCGCGTGCGGGACGGGGTCGGCGCGCCCGGGCGACCGCAAGCGCTTGGCGGACGCGGACATGAGCCGTAGGCTCGACCAGGCGTACGAGGATTGCCGCAGGCTGACCCATGCGTCCGGCTCGAGCTTCTACGCCGGCATGCGGCTGCTCGACGCCGAGCGGAGGCGCGCGTTGTTCGCGGTCTATGCGCTCGCCCGCCGCATCGACGACATCGCCGACGGGCAGATGTCGGCGGACGTAAAGCTCGCGCACCTCGACGAGCTTCGCCGGGAGCTCCACCGCGGCGACGGCGCCGAGGAGATCAGCCTGCTCGTCGCCGTGCGCGACGCTGCCCGGCGCTATCCGATCCCGCTGGAGGCGTTCGACGACCTGCTCGACGGCGCCGAGAGCGACGTGCGCGGGCAGCGCTACGACACGTTTCCCGAGCTCGAGCACTACTGCCGTTGCGTCGCCGGGTCGATCGGCCGGCTCTGCCTCGGCGTGTTCGAGCCGGCCGACCAGGCGCGCGCCGAGCCGCTGGCCGACGACCTCGGGGTCGCATTGCAGCTCGGCAACATCCTGCGCGACCTCGCCGACGACCTCCGCCACGGCCGTCTGTACCTCCCGGCGGACGACCTCGACCGCTTCGGCTGCCGCGTCGCCGCGGGACGCATCGACGGAGCGGCCGAGCTCGTCGTCGCCTTCGAGGCAGAGCGTGCGCTCGGCCGGCTCGCACGCGGGATGCAACTCGTCGCGCTCCTCGACCGCGGCAGCGCGCGCTGCGTGACGGCGATGACCGTGGCGTACCGGCAGCTGATCGAGCGGATCGCGGACGATCCCGCCGTCGTGCTGCGCCGCCGCGTCTCGCTGCCGCCGTGGCGGAAGCGCGTGCTCGTCGCGACGACGCTGATCCGAGGCGCTGCGTGAGCCCCGGAGCGGGAACGCGGGTCGCAGTCGTCGGCGGCGGCCTCGCCGGGATCGCGGCGGCGCTCGAGTGCGCCGAGTCGGGCGCCGACGTGACGCTGTACGAGGCTCGCCCACACCTTGGGGGCGCCACCTTCTCGATCCGCCGCAACGGCTACTGGCTCGACAACGGCCAGCACGTGGCGCTTCGCTGCTGCACCGCCTATCGCGCACTGCTCGCGCGCATGGGAGTCGAGGACCGCCTCGAGCTGCAACCGCGCCTCCACATCCCGGTCCTCGCGCCCGGCGGAAAGCGCGCCGTGCTCTCCCGCACCGCGCTGCCGGCCCCGCTTCACCTCGCCGCATCGCTGCTGCGCTACCGCCACCTGTCGCCTGCGGAGCGGCTCGGTGCCGTGCGCGCGGTCACCGCGCTGCGCGCGCTCGATCCGGCCGACGTCGCTCTGGACGAGAGCACGTTCGCCGACTGGCTGCGCATGCAGGGACAGTCGGAGCGTGCGATCGGCGCGCTCTGGAACCTGATCGCGCTGCCGACGCTCAATCTCGGCGCCGAGGAGGCGTCGCTGCAGCTCGCGGCGTTCGTGTTCCGGACGGGGCTGCTCGACGACTCGGACGCATGCGACCTCGCCGTGCCTCGCGTCCCGCTCCGGTACCTGCACTCCGAGCCGGCGGAGTTCGCGCTCCGCGGACGCGGGGTCGACGTCTGCCTCCACAGCGACGTCCGCCGCATCGAGCATGCCGAGAACGGGTTCCGGCTGCGCCTCGCCGACCGCACCGTCTGGTTCGAGCGCGTCGTCGCCGCGGTACCGCACCACGCCGCGGCGTCGCTCGTCCCGCCGGGCGTCGTCGACGCCGCGGGCGTGGAGGCGCTCGGAGCGAGCCCGATCGTCAACGTCCACCTCCACTACGACCGGCGCATCCTGGACGGCCGGCTCGCCGCGACCGTCGGCTCGCCGGTGCAATGGCTCTTCGACCGCACCGACGCCGCGGGCGTGCAGGACGGTCAGCTGATCTCGATCTCGATCTCGAGCGCGACGGACGAGCTGGCGCTCTCGCAGGCCGAGCTGGTGCGGCGTTCCACCGCGGCGCTGTCCGAGCTGCTGCCGAACGCGGCGCGGGCCGTGCTGACCGACGGCTTCGTCACGCGCGAGCCGCGCGCCACCTTCCGCGCGGCGCCCGGCACCGCCCGGAGCCGGCCGGCGGCGCGCACGGCGCTGGCCGGGCTGGCGCTGGCCGGCGCGTGGACCGACACCGGCTGGCCGGCGACGATGGAAGGCGCCGTTCGCAGCGGGCTCGCGGCGGCGAACGTCGTGCTGAGCACGCCGACGGCCTCGCCGCAGCGGCGCTCGACCTCGGCGGTGTCGAGTTGATCGCGGCGCCCGCACCCCGGACGGCCCCGCAGGCGGCGCTCGCGCTCGAGCGCGGCCTGCAGCGCCTGCTCGAGCTGCAGCACGCGGACGGCTACTGGAAGGGCGAGCTCGAGACCAACGTCACCATCGACGCGGAGGATCTCTTCCTGCGCCACTACCTCGGCCTGCTCGAGCCCGTCCAGACCGCTGCGACGGCGCACTGGATCGTCTCGAAGCAGCGCGGCGACGGCAGCTGGGCGACGTTCCACGGCGGCCCGGCCGACCTCTCGACGACCGTCGAAGCGTACGTCGCGCTCCGCCTCGCCGGCCACGATCCGGGCGCGCCGCACATGCGCGCGGCGGCCGGCGTCGCCCGCGATCTCGGCGGCGTGGGGCGGACGCGCGTGTTCACGCGTATGTGGCTCGCGCTGCTGGGACTCGAGCGCTGGGACGACGTGCCTGCGCTTCCGCCCGAGCAGATGTTCCTGCCCGCGCGCGCACCGCTGTCGATCTACTCCTTCGCCTGCTGGGCGCGGCAGACGCTCGTCGCACTGCAGGTGGCGACCGCGCTGCAACCGGTGCGGCCCGTCACGTTCGCGATCGACGAGCTCGCGACAGATCCCGCGCCCCGCGGCCCGGCGCTCGACCGCCTGCTGCACGCGTACGGACGGAGGCCGCTCCGCCGCGCGCGCGCGGCCGGACTTCGGCGGGCGGTGCGCTGGATCGTCGAGCGCCAGGAGGCCGACGGCTCGTGGGGCGGGATCCAGCCGCCGTGGGTCTGGTCGATCGTCGCGCTGCACGCCGCCGGGCTCGACCTCCGCGATCCTGTGCTCGTGCGTGCGCTCCAGGGTCTCGACGCGTTCACGATCGAGGACGAACAGGGACGGAGGATCGAGGCGTGCCAGTCACCGGTCTGGGACACCGCGCTCGCGATCGTCGCCCTCCTCGACGCCGGGCTCGCGCCCGACGCGCCTCCCGTCCGGCGCGCGGCGGAGTGGCTCGAGCGCCGGGAGATCCGCGTGCACGGCGACTGGTCGCGGCGCCGGCCGAAGCTCGCGCCCGGCGGCTTTGCTTTTGAGTTCGCGAACGACTGGCATCCGGACGTCGACGACACGGCCGAGGTCGTGATCGCCCTGCGGCGCGCGGGCGCCCGCGACGACGCGATCGCGCGCGGCGTCGCCTGGATGCTCGGCATGCAGTGCA
>DATBIC010000115.1:0-11249 GCA_036557145.1 Gaiellaceae bacterium | reverse complement strand
GCGCTCGCCGAGCAGCGGCTGCCGCGGGTCGAGGTCGTGACGGCGGACGTCCGCGAGCTCGACCGCGACGGCTTCGATCGCGCGCTCGTCGACGCTCCCTGCTCCGGTCTCGGCGTGCTCGCGCGGCGCCCCGATCTCCGCTGGCGCGCACAGCCGCTTCCCGAGCTGCAGGCGGAGCTGCTGGCGGCCGCGGCGGCGCGGGTCAAGCCGGGCGGGCTCGTCGTCTACGCCGTCTGCACGCTGAACGCGGACGAGAACGAGGCGGTCGTCGACGGCTCCGGGCTCGAAGTCGTCCCGCTGCTCGAGTGGCCGCAGTACGCGCACCCGACTCGGCCGGAGTTCCTGCTCACGCTGCCGAACCGCGACCGCACGTCGGGCTTCTTCATCGCCCGTCTCCGGCGACCTTTCTAGGATCGCTCCATGGGCTGGTCGGACTGGGTGCGCGGCGCCGAGATCGAGCCGTCGCTCTACGCGTCGGACCTCGCGCGGCTCGGCGAGCAGGTCGAGTCGCTGCTCGCGGCCGGCGTGCGGGTCTTCCACTTCGACGTCGGCGACGGGCACTTCATCGAGCCGATCACGATGGGACCGATCGTGCTGCGCTCGATCTCGGAGCGCGTGCACGCAGCGGGCGCGGCGATCGACGTGCACCTGATGGTCGAAGAGCCGGCGAAGCACTTCGCGCAGTTCGCGTCGGCCGGCGGTGACAGCGTCACCTTCCACTACGAGGCGGTGGACGACGTGCCGGCGACGATCGCGCTCGCACGCGGTCACGGCCTGCAGGCGGGCGTCGCCTTCAACCCGGATACGCGGCCTGCGGACGTCGCGCCCGTCGCGTCGGGCGCCGATCTCGTTCTCTGCATGGCGATCCATCCCGGGTATTCGGGGCAGCCGTTCCAGGAGCGGACGTTCGAGCGCGTCCTCGAGCTGCGGGGGCTGCTGCCGCCCGAGGTGCGCATCCAGGTGGACGGCGGCGTCGACGACGACAACGTCGTGCGGCTTCGGAACGAAGGCGCGTCGCTGTTCGTCGCCGGGTCGGCGATCTTCGACAGTGGCGACCCGCTCGGCGCGTATCGCAGGCTCGCCCAGGCCGTGCGATGAGCCTGCGGCGGGCGGTCGAGCTCGCGCGCGGCGCCGAGCAGCGCGCACATCCGAAGCCGACCGTGGGAGCGGTGATCGTCCGCGACGGGGAGACGGTCGCCGAGGGCGTGACCGAGGCCGAACGCCACGCGGAAGTGGTCGCGCTCGCGCTCGCCGGCGAGCGCGCACGCGGCTCAACGATGTACGTCACGCTCGAGCCGTGTGCGCACCACGGTTCGACACCGCCGTGCGCCGACGCGATCGTCGCTGCCGGCGTTGCGCGCGTCGTCGTCGGCACGCGCGATCCGAACCCGGAGGCCGCGGGCGGGGTCGATCGGCTTCGTAGCGCCGGGGTCGAGGTCGTCGAGGCGGACGACTGGGGCTCCCGGGTACTGCACGAGGCGTGGCTGACGTGGGTGCGGCTGGCGCGGCCGTTCGTCGTCTACAAGGCGGCGGTCACGCTCGACGGGTCGATGACCGTGCCCGGCCGGCGCTGGGTGTCGGGCGAGGCGAGCCGTCGGCTGGTGCACGAGCTGCGCGCGCGCGTCGACGCGGTCGCCGTGGGAGGGGGGACCGCGCGGGCCGACCGGCCGCGGCTCGACGCCCGCGACGTGGACACGCCGCGCGGCCAGCCGCGCCGGCTCGTGTTCTCGCGCGGCGCGCTCCCCGACGGCGTCGACCTCGAGCTCCGCAGCGGCCCGCTCGCCGACGAGCTGCAGGCGCTCGCGACGGAGGGGGTGCAGTCGCTCCTGCTCGAGGGCGGCGCGACGCTGGCGGCGGCGTTCGTCGAGGCGGACCTCGTCGACAAGCTGCTCGTGTTCGTCGCGCCCGTGCTCGCGGGCGACGGGCCCCGACTGGTGGCTGCGCTACCCTCCGCGCGGACGTTCTCGCACCTGACGGCGAGGCCGGTGGGCGAGGACGTGCTCCTCGAAGCGTATGTCCACGAACCCTGATCCTCTGCGCCGCGCCGACGACGAGATCGTCACGCTGCTGTCGCACTGGCTGACCCGCCAGCTCGGCAACGACGAACTGCGGCGGAAGGTCGAGGAGATCGGGACCGACGAGCTCGCGCCTGCGCAACGCATCGCTGTCGACGAGCTGCTCGCCGAGCTGCGGAACGCCGCGCCGGGCGAGCGCGGCCAGCTCGAGGTCGTCGTCCGCGAGACCGTCGAGACCCTCGTCTACGGCGAATAGGCCTCGAGCCGGTGCCTGGCACCTTGGTGCCAGGCACCTGGGTTGCGGGCCCCGCTGCGGTCCCGCCGCGTAGCCTTCGGCCATGTTCACGGGCTTGATCCGCGAGGTGGGGCGCGTCGCGGCGATCGACGGCGGCGCCGACGGCGTTCGCCTGACGATCGAAGCGCCCGAGACCGCGCGCGCTGCGCAACTCGGCGACTCGGTGGCGCTCTCCGGCGTCTGCCTGACCGTGGTCGACCGGACCGACGGCCGCCTCGCCTTCGACGCCGTCCCCGAGACGCTCGCGCGGTCGTCCCTGCAAACCCTCGAGCCGGGGTCGAGGGTGAACGTCGAGCCCGCGCTCCGCGCCGGTGAGCCGCTCGGCGGCCACTACGTCCAGGGCCACGTCGACGGCGTCGGCGAAGTGCGCTCGGTCGCGCCGGAGGGCGACGGCCGCCGGATCTGGTTCGACGCGCCGCCCGAGCTGATGCGCTACGTGGTCGAGAAGGGCTCGGTCGCCGTCGAGGGGACGAGCCTGACGGTTGCCGACCTCGACGACGTCGGCTTCGCCGTCGCGCTGATCCCGCACACACTCGGCGAGACGACGCTCGGCGACCTCGAGCCGGGCGACCGCGTCAACCTCGAGGCCGATGTGCTCGCCAAATACGTCGAAAAACTCCTCGCCCGCTAGCCTTCGCCGATGGCCGTCACCACTCCGTTCGCGACCGTCGAGGAGGCGATCGAGGACATCCGCGAGGGCCGGCTGGTCGTCGTCGTCGACGACCCCGACCGTGAGAACGAGGGCGATCTGGTCGTCGCCGCGCAGTTCGCGACGCCCGAGACGATCAACTTCATGGCCACCCACGCGCGCGGGCTGATCTGTCTCTGCCTCACCGAGGAGCGCGCCGACCACCTCGGCCTGCGCCCGATGACCGACCACAACGAGGCGCCGCTCGGCACCGCCTTCACGGTGTCGGTCGAGGCGCGCGAAGGAGTGACGACCGGGATCTCGGCCGCCGACCGCAGCCGCACGATCCAGGTCGCGATCCACCCCGACTCGACGCATCACGATCTCGTGCAGCCGGGGCACGTCTTCCCGCTGCGCGCGAAGCCGGGCGGCGTGCTCGAACGCATCGGCCAGACGGAGGCTGCTGTCGACCTCGCGCGGCTCGCCGGGCTGACGGCGGCCGGTGTGGTGTGCGAGGTGATGAACGACGACGGGACGATGGCCCGCGTGCCCGACCTCGTCCCGTACTGCGAGCGGCACGGGCTGAAGATGATCACCGTCGCCGACCTGGTCGAGTACCGCCGCCGTCACGAGCGGCTGGTCGAGCGCGGCGCGTCGGTGCGCCTGCCGACCGAGTACGGCGAGTTCACGGCGGTCGCGTTCCGCGAGAAGCTCACCGGCAAGACGCACGTCGCGCTCGTGCGCGGCGACGTCGACGGCGCCGAGAACGTGCTCGTGCGCGTGCACTCCGAGTGCCTCACCGGCGACGTCTTCCACTCGCTGCGCTGCGACTGCGGCGAACAGCTCGAGCAGGCGCTGTCGCAGATCGACGCCGAGGGGGTCGGCGTGCTGCTCTACATGGCGCAGGAAGGACGCGGTATCGGCCTGCTCAACAAGCTGCGCGCGTACGAGCTGCAGGAGCGCGGCCTCGACACCGTCGAGGCGAACCTCGAGCTCGGGTTCCCGGCCGACGCGCGCGACTACGGCATCGGCAACCAGATCCTCGCCGACCTCGGTCTGACGACGATCCGCATCCTCACCAACAACCCGAAGAAGCTGACAGGCATCGACGGCTTCGGGCTCACCGTCGTCGAGCAGGTGCCGATCGAGGTGTCGCCGAACGACGAAAACCGGAGGTATCTGGCCGCCAAGCGCTCTAAGCTCGGGCACCGTCTGCACCACCAGGACCTGAAGAACCTCGACTACGAAGGGGACGGCGAGTGAGCGACGGCATCGACGAGCAGCGCGAAACCGCACCGGCCGGGCTCGAGCCCGAGCCCGAGGCACGCAACGAAAACGAGCCGGACGAGGCGCCGCTCGAGCCCGACGAGGCGGTCTCCGCCGACGAGCTCGAGGCGACCCAGATCGCGCCGCCGGAGACGCTGCCCGATGCCGAGCCGCAACCAGCCGAGCCGGGCGACGAGGCGTTCGAGGGGTGGCCCGCCGCCCAGTCGTCCGCCGTGATCGAGGAGCTCCCCGCCGAGGTGAGTGTCGAGCACGTGCGCGGCGAGATCGACGTGCCCGACGGCTACACGATGCTCGAGGGCGCGCCGCTCGGAAAGCGGCGGTCGGTCGGCATCGTCGTCTCGCGCTTCAACGGCGGCGTGACGACGCAGATGCTGGAGACCGCGCTCGACGCCCTCGAGGCCGCAGGTGTCGCCAAGGAGGCGATCACGATCCTGCCCGTCCCCGGCGCCTTCGAGCTGCCGCTCGCGGCGATGGCGCTCGCGAAGACGCGCCGCTACGCCTGCATCGTCGCGCTCGGCGCGATCGTCCGCGGCGAGACGCCGCACTTCGAGTACGTCTCGTCCGAGTCGGCCTCGGGGCTGCAGCTGGCGGCGATCGAGACCGGGATCCCCGTCTCCTTCGGCGTGCTGACCGTCAACACCGTGGAGCAGGCCGAGGCTCGGATCCACAAGGCGGCGGAGGCCGTCCGCTCGGCGCTCGAGATGGCCGATCTGTTCGCGCGGCTCCGTGCGAGCGCCCGCCAGTGAGGTAGCCCCCTCCGCGAGTCATGGCAGCCCTCCCGCGGCGTCTCGTCGTCCGTGGACTGCGTCCTCAGTCGCCCTCGTACCTTTTCGGTACGAGGGCTCCCTGCGTCCTTGCCACGAACGACGATCCGGTCGCCGGAGGGCCACCGAACTCGCAGAGGTGCCTACCAGCTACACTGCCCGCCGCGATGTCGAAGGTCTGTGCAGTCTGCGGCAAGAAGCCCGCGTTCGGGAACCACCGGTCGCACTCGATGGTGGCGACGAAGCGGCGCTTCGACCCTAATCTCCAGCGTGTCCGCGTCCTCCTGAAGGGCTCGCCGACGCGCGCGTACGTCTGCACGCGCTGCTTGAAGAGCGGCAAGGTCACCAAGGCCGTCTAGGCCTGAGCCTCCGGGCAACCCGACCACCTCGTTTAGGGTCTAACGCACGCGGTGGCGGAAGACCTGACGCTGGAGCTCGAGCACGGCCGTCTGACGATCTCGCGCGATGCGGTCGGCGAGATCGTCGCCGAGACGACGCTCGCCTGCTACGGCGTCGTCGGCCTGTCCGCGGGCACGCGCATCGGCCGTGTCCTTCGCCGCGACGGCGTCTCGGTGGAGGGCGACGCGCAGGGGCTCCGCATCGGCATCCACGTCGTCGTCGAGCACGGGCTCAACCTGGCCGAGGTCGCGTCGACCGTCCGCTCGCAGGTCGCCTACGAGGTCGAGCGGTTGACCGGGCTCGCCGTCGCCGCGGTCGAGGTCGTCATCCAGCGCGTGAGGCAGAGCGCATGAGCCGTAGGCTCGACGGAGGCTCGGAGAGCGGAGGTGCCGGCTTTGCCGGCGCCGGAGCGGATCTCAGGAAGAGGGTGCGCGAGCTCGTCGCGGGCGCGCTGGCGGCGATCGAGGCGAGCCGGGCGCGCATCGACGACCTGAACGTCTATCCGGTGCCCGACGGCGACACCGGAACGAACCTGACGCTCACCGTCCGCGCGGTCGCCGAGGCGCTTGCCGGCGACGGCCCGGACGACCGCAGCGCCCTGGCCAAGGAGGTGGCGCGCGCGGCGCTGATGGGCGCGCGCGGCAACTCGGGCGTGATCCTGTCGCAGGTCGTGCGCGGAGCGACCGAGGCGCTTGCCGAGACGGACGAGCTCGCGCGCGTCTTCCGGTCCGCGTCCGACGCCGCGTACCGCGCGGTGAAGAAGCCGGTCGAGGGGACGATGCTGACCGCGATCGCGGCGATGGCGGACACGGCCGAGCACGGCGGCGACCTGCACACGATCGTGAGCCGCGGCGACGACACCGTCGCGCGGACGCGCGACATGCTTCCGGTGCTCCGCGAAGCGGGCGTCGTCGATGCCGGTGCGGCGGGCCTCGTCGAGATCGTGCGCGGCATCGTCGCCGCCATCGACGGCGCCCCGCTGCCGGAGGCGCCCGTGCACGAGCGCGAGCTCGGCGTCGAGGCGATTCACCAAGAGCTGTCGCAGTTCCGCTACTGCACGGTCTTCGTCGTCGAGGGCGAGGGTCTCGACGCCGACGAGCTCGAAGGAGAGCTCGAGCAGCTCGGCGACTCGCTGCTCGTCGTCGGCGACCCGAGCGCGCTCAAGGTGCACGTGCACACCGACGATCCCGGTCGCGCGCTCTCGCTCGGCGTCGCGCGCGGCATCGTCGGCGGTGTCGAGGTTGCGAACATGCACGAACAGACACTCGACCGCGAGGAGCGGCTGCTCCATGCCGTCCCGAATGGCTGCGCCGTCGTCGCCGTGACGACCGGCGCCGGCAACCGCCGGCTCGCCGAGAGCTTCGGCGCGACCGTCGTCGAGGGCGGTGCGACCATGAACCCGTCGACCGCGGACCTGCTCGCCGCGATCGAGACCGCTGCGGGCGGAGAAGTGGTGGTGCTGCCGAACAACGGCAACGTGATCATGAGCGCCGAGCAGGCGGCCGAGCACGCGACCAAGCTCGTCCGCGTCCTTCCGACCCGCTCGGTGCAGGCCGGGATCGCCGCGCTCGTCGCCTTCGATCCGACGGTCGGCGCCGAGGCGAACGCCGAACTGATGCGCGAGGCCGTCGACGCTGTCGCGACCGGCGCGGTCACGGTCGCCTCCCGCGACGTCAGCCTCGACGGCGTCGAGGTGCGGCGCGGCCAGTGGCTCGGTCTCGCCGGCGAGAGCGTCGTCGCCGGCGGTGAGGCCTTCGACGAGGTCGTGCGCACGGTGCTCGCGCGGCTGCTCGAGGAGCCGCGCGGCGTCGTCACGATCCTCACCGGCGAGGAGTCGCCGCCCCTCAACGGCCTGCTCGACGAGCTGCAGGCCGCGCACCCCGACCTCGAGGTCGAGGTGCACGAGGGGGGCCAGCCCCACTACCCGCTGCTTCTGTCGGCCGAGTGAGCTTCCGCCCGGCCCGCGTCGTCCTCGTCGAGGACAACGACGTCTTCCGCGAGACGCTCGAGCTGCTGCTGCAGCTCCGTGCCGAGGTGCGCGTGGTCGGGAGCGCGGCGAACGGCAGCGAGGCGGTCGAGCTCTGCGCGAGGCTCGCGCCGGACGTCGTGCTCGTCGACTACCGGATGCCCGGGATGAACGGCGCCGAGACGACACGCGCGGTGCTCGAAGCCGCTCCGGGCACGAGCGTGATCTGCCTCACCGCCTCGGTTGCCGCCGCCGAGATCGAGGAGCTGCGCGCCGCGGGCGCCGTCGCGTGCATCACGAAGGACCAGGAGCTCGACCGGCTGGTGCTCGCGGTCTGCGAGGCGGCGGGATCGTGAAGCTGACCGCCGAGAACACGGCGATCGTGCTCGACTCGACCGCCGACTTCCCCGACGCGACCGGGCGCTACCCGAACTTCCGCGTCGTGCCGCTGTACGTCCGCTTCGGCGACGAGAGCTACCGCGACTACGTCGACATCACGCCCGACGAGTTCTATGCGCGGCTCGCGACCGCCCCCGAGCTGCCGACGACCTCGCAGCCCACGCCGGCCGACTTCCTCGCGGTCTACGAGGAGCTCGCCGGCCGGTACGAGCGCATCCTTTCGATCCAGATCTCCTCGACGCTGTCCGGCACCTTCGCGAGCGCCGAGGCGGCAGCGGAGCTGCTCGGCGGCGACGCGGTGCGCGTGATCGACTCGCGCACCGTGTCGGCCTCGCTCGCGCTGGTCGCGATCGGCGTGCAGCGGCTGCTGGAGGCGGGAACGACCCACGAGGAGATAGATGCGTTCGTCGCGCGCTACCAGGCCGCGCACTACCTCCTGTTCACGGTCAACACGCTCGAGTACCTGGCGAAGGGCGGGCGGATCGGGCGCGCTGCGGCGCTCGCCGGGAACCTGCTCAACGTCAAGCCGATCCTGACCATCCGCGACGGCGAGGTCGTCCCGCTGAAGCGCGTACGCGGCAATGCCAAGGCGTACGCCGAGTTCAGGAGCATGTTCGAGTCGACGTCGACCGACTCGCCGGAGCTCGTGATCGGCATCGCGCATGCCGCGGCGCCCGAGCGCATGGAGGCGCTGCGAGAGCTCGTCGAGCACGTGCGCCCGCACGCGCAGGTCGAGATCGCGACCACGCTCGGAGCCGTCGTCGGCACGCATGCCGGCCCGGGGACGGTCGGCTTCTTCTGGTTCGGCCCCTAGCTCACGCTGAACACCAGGGTCACGCTCGCCGAGACCGATTGCGTGGGCGGGACGACGGGGGTCGACACCGGCGTTCCAGCCGAGGCAGCGCCGGCGGTCACCGGCGCCGGCGGTGCGGTCGAGCCCGGATTGATGCTCACGATCGGGCCGAGCGTCACGCCGGCATCCGTCGCCAGCACCTGCGCCTGGGCCCTGGCCTGGGTGACGGCGTTGCGCAGCGCCGTGTTGTAGAGCGCGCTCTGGTCCTTCGACGACGAGAACGAAGGCCCATAGATCGTGGTCGCCCCCGCGGCGACGGCGGTGTCCATCAGCGCGCCGACGTGGTCGACCGACGTCGACGCCTCCACCCCGTTGCTCGCCATGAAGCCGATGATGCTGCCGCCGGTCTGCGGGTAGACAGGGCCGACCGAGAGCTGGTCGGTCGAGACCTTCTGCGCGCCGGCCCGCTGTAGCGCGGCGAGCAGGGCGTTCATGACGGTCGCGTTGGCGGCGGTCGCCGCGGTGGCGGTCTTCCGCTGCGAGCTCGCGCCGAAGCCGAGCGTCGCGACGTCCGGTGCGTAGGTCACGGAGCCGGTTGCGGTCACGGTGAGCGTCGCACTCCCCGGCGCCGCCGCGCGCGATCCGCCCGAGGCGGTCACCGTCGCGACTGCCGCGATCACGGCGACGCCGGCCAGAACGACCGTGAGCCGCCGCCAGTACGTCCTCTTCATCGCAGTTCCTCCGCAGTCATCCCGCCGGGGCCCGGCGGGAGCGCGGTTATCACACGGCGTTCACGGCGCCGTCAAGAGCCGCTCGTAGAGCGCGACCGTTCGCGCCGCGATCGCCGGCCAGCCGAACTCCTCGATGGCGCGCCGGCGGCCCGCTTCGCCCATCGCGCGGGCGCGTTCCGGGGCGGCGAGCAGCTCGTTGACGCGCCGTGCGAAGTCGGCGGCGAAGCGCTCCGGATCGACAGGGTTCCCCTCGCCGTCGAGCTCGACCGGCACGAGCAGCCCGGTCTCGCCGTCCGCGACGACCTCCGGGATGCCGCCGACGGCGGACGCGACGACGGGCGCCTCGCATGCCATCGCCTCCAGGTTCACGATCCCGAGTGGCTCGTAGATCGACGGCACGCAGAACACGGCCGCGTGCGAGAGCAGCTGGATCACGTCGCGCTTCGGCAGCATCTCCTCGATCCAAACGACCTCGCGGTGCGCGCGGAGCCGTTCGACGCGCTCGCGCGTCGCGCGCTCGATCTCCGGCTCGTCCGGCGCGCCGGCGCAGAAGACGAGCTGCGCCTCGCCGTCGATCTCGAGCGCCGCGTCGAGCAGGTGCACGATGCCCTTCTGCCGCGTCACGCGGCCGACGAAGAGGACGATCGGCACGTCGAGCGCGACACCATGCCGCTCGAGCGCGTCGGTGCCGCGGTCCGGCGCGTACTCGTCGGTGTCGATGCCGTTGTAGATCACCTCGATCCGATTCGCGTCGACCTGTGGGTAGGAGCTGCGAACGTCCTCGCGCATCGCCTGCGACACGGCGACGACGGCGTCCGCCGACTCGACGCCGACGCGCTCGCAGAACGACGAGAGCGCGTAGCCGCCCGCGCCGAGCTGCTCCGCCTTCCACGGGCGCATCGGCTCGAGGCTGTGCGTCGTCACGACGTGCGGCACGCGGTGCAGCAGCTTCGCGAGGTGGCCGCCGAGGTTCGCGTACCACGTGTGCGAGTGGACGACGTCTGCTCCGCCGAGGTCGGCCGCCATCGCCAGGTCGACCGACATCGTCTGCAGCGCGGGGCTCGCGTTCTCGAGCGCCTCCCAGGGCTCGAACGCCGTCGCACCGTCCCGCGGCTCGCCGAAGCAGCGCACCTCGACGTCGATCAGCCGCGCGAGCTCGCGGGCCAGGTACTCGATGTGCACGCCCGCGCCGCCGTAGACGTCGGGCGGATACTCGCGCGTCAGCAGCACCGCTTTCACGGCTCGACACCGTACCCGCCGGTCCGGGTCCTATACTCGAAGACGGGTGTTGACCATGACCCGGCACGCGGGTTTCAGCGGCATGGACCAGGACCGCTTCGAGCGGACGCGCAGCTTCGGCGACCCGCAGGGGCTCGGCCTCGGCGTCGACACGCTGCCCGGCGTCGGCCCGGCGGTCGCGAAGCGGCTGCGGGCGCTCGGCATCGCCACCGTCGGCGACGTGCTGCTGCACGTGCCGCGCCGCTACGAGCAGGCGGCCGACGAGGTGGCGATCGCCCAGCTCTGGGGCGACGACGAGGTGGCGATCGGCGGTGTCGTCCGCGACGTGCGCTCGCGGCGGCTCGGCGGCCGCCGCACGATCGTCACGGCGAAGGTCGAGGATGCGACCGGCTCGATTTCGGCGTCGTGGTTCAACCAGCCGTGGCTCGTCGACCGGCTCAAGCCGGGAACGCACGTCCGCCTGCGCGGCAAGTTGGGGCGCCACGGATTCGACGTGAAGAGCTACGACGTCGGCGAGGCGCGCGCGACCGCCGACTTCGCGCCCGTGTACCCCGCGAGCGAGGAGGTGCCGTCGACGAGGCTGCGCGAGCTCGTGCGCGGCGCGCTCGCCGGTCACGCGCGCGACGTGCTCGACCCGCTGCCCGCCGACCTCGGGCTGCCCGTGCGCCGCGACGCGCTCGCGGTCGTGCACTTCCCCGAGACGCTCGAGCAGGCGGCCGACGAGGTGGCGATC
>DATBIC010000114.1:0-11580 GCA_036557145.1 Gaiellaceae bacterium | reverse complement strand
TACGCGAGCGGCTCGCGCGCCCCACGGCGGCGAACCGGGTCGCGCGCGGACTCCCGCTCCTCGCGCGTCAGCGGCCGGTCGTGCTGCGTGTAGAGGTCGATCCGCGCGAGCCCGAGGGCCCGCGACAGCAACAGCTCCGCGTCGAGCCGCGGATGCTCGACACCCCGCGACGCGAGATAGTCCGTCGTCGCGTCGAGGACCTCGCCGAGCGTCACACCGACGCGGTCTCGAGCGCGCGGCGCTGCTCGTCCGCGGTGAGCGCATCGGTGAAGTCGTCGAGGCTTCCGGCAAGCACCTGCTCGAGTGGCACGTTCACCTTCACGCGGTGGTCGGTGACGCGGCTCTGGGGGAAGTTGTAAGTGCGGATCTTCTCCGCGCGCGCGCCGGTCCCCACCTGCGCACTCCGGGTGGCCGCCTGCTCGGCGGCCTGGCGCTCGCGCTCGGACTCGAAGATGCGGGCGCGCAGGACGCGCATCGCCTTCTCGCGGTTCTGCAGCTGGGAGCGCTCGTCCTGCATCGCGACCACGATCCCGCTCGGCAGGTGCGTGATCCGCACCGCGGAGTCGGTCGTGTTCACCGATTGACCGCCGGGACCGGACGACCGGTACACGTCGATCTTCAAATCCTTCTCGTCGACTTCGACGTCGACGTCCTCGGCCTCGGGCATCACGGCGACCGTCGCCGTCGACGTGTGGATGCGCCCCTGCGATTCCGTCTCCGGCACCCGCTGCACGCGGTGTGTGCCGCCCTCGAACTTGAAGATCGAGTAGGCGCCGTCGCCCTTGACGGCGAACACGCCTTCCTTCACCCCGCCGCCCTCGTTCGCGGTGACCTCGAGCTCCTCCCACTTGAACCCGCGCCGCTCCGCGTAGCGCTGGAGCATGCGCGCGAGGTCGGCCGCCCACAATCCGGCCTCGTCGCCGCCGACGCCCTGCCGGATCTCGACGATCACGTCCTTCTCGTCGGCCGGGTCGCGCTCCGCGAGCGCGAGCTTGAGCTCCTCCTCGAGCCGGGCGACGTCGGCCTCGAGATCGGGCACCAGCTCGGCCAGGTCGCCGTCGTCGCGCGCGGCGTCGAGATCTTCGCGGCGCGCGCGCCATTCCAGCGCGAGCGCGTGGGGCTTCTCGAGCGACTTCAGCCGTCGCCCGGTCTCGGCCGCCTCGCGACGGTCGTTGTAGACGGCAGGGTCGGACAGCCGCTCCTGCGTGTCCGCGTACGAGCGTTCGAGCTCCGCGATCAGATCGTCGAGTGCCGCCATCGCACCCGGGAGGGTAGAAGAACGTGCCGCTAGTCGAGCGCCGCGTCGAGCGTGACCTCGGGGATGCCTGCGAGCGCCTGCGACACCGGGCAGTTCGCCTTCGCGCCCTCCGCGGCGGCGGCGAAGCCGTCGGCGTCGAGGTCGGGAACGCTGCCGCGCACGGTCAGCGCGCCCTTCGTGATCCCTTCGCCGGGCTGGAAGGTGACGGTGGCGGAGGTGCTGAGCCGCTCCGGCGGCGTGCCGCCCTTCGCGAGCCCGGCGGAGAGCGCCATCGCAAAGCACGCCGCCCAGGCCGCGGCGATCAGCTCCTCGGGGCTCGTCTTGCCGTTCGGCTCCTCCGAGCGCGCGGCCCAGGAGACGTCGAGCGGGCCGAACGCGCCGCTTCCCACCTCGCCGATCGTGCCGCTCCCCGACATCAGATCCCCGGTCCAGGTGACCTCGGCTCTGCGCTCCGTCGCCACTACGCCATCACCTCCACTCGTCGGTCGGCCGGCTGCAGCCGGCCCTCATGTGCCAGCACTTCCCGCAGCGCGCGAATCGACACCTCGAGCTGGTCGAGCGTCGGCTCGCGCGTCGTCAGTCGCTGCAGCCACAGGCCGGGAGCGAGCAGGGTCATCAGCACGCGGTTGTCGCTGTGCTTGCCGGCGAAGCGAATCAGCTCGTAGGCGACGCCTGCGATGACCGGCAGCAGCGCGATGCGACTGATGATCAGCCAGTACCAGACCGGGCGCCCGAGCAGCGCGTACACGAACACGCCGACCACCATCACCCAGAGCAGGAACGCGGTGCCGCACCGGGGATGGATCAGCGAGTGGCGCTGAGCGTTCTCCGGAGTCAGCTCCTCGCCGGCCTCGTACGCGTTGATCGCCTTGTGCTCGGCGGCGTGGTACTCGAACACCCGCCGCAGCGACGGGATGAAGCTGAGCAGCGTGAGGTAGGCGACGAAGACGGCGACGCGGATCAGGCCCTCGACGAGCACGAACCAGTCGCCGTTCGAGATCGGGAGCAGGTCGGCGAGCAGTGCCGGGCCGACCTTGAACATCATCACGGCGAAGCCGATCGCCACGAGAAAGGCGAACGCGAGCGCCCAGCGGCCGAGCTCGGCCGGCTCGTCGTAGCCCTCCGCCTCCTCCTGCGCCGCGTACCCGGCCGATACGCCGAGTGCGCGGAAACCGATCGTGAGGCTCTCGCCGAGCGCAACGACGCCGCGCACGACCGGCAGCCGCAGCGACCAGTGGCGGGCTGCGATCGGGTCGATCGTCCGCGCGACGTGCGCGATCGAGCCCGTCGGCGTGCGAACCGCGACCGCCCAGTTACGCGGTCCGCGCATCATGACGCCCTCCAGGACGGCCTGACCTCCGATGGCCTGCGACATGCTCTCGCTTACGAGCGCGCGGCGCGCTCGGCCTTCTCGAGCCGGCGCTGGAAGCGCTCGACGCGACCGCCCGTGTCGACGAGCTTCTGCTTCCCGGTGTAGAACGGGTGGCAGTTCGAGCAGATCTCGACGTGGAGCTCGGGGCTCGTCGACCGCGTCACGAACGTGTTCCCGCAGCTGCAGTGAACGGTCGCGAGCTGATACTCGGGGTGGATTCCGGCCTTCATCGCCGGGCCAGGATAGCAGCGGCCGTTGCGGCGGCGACGTTGCCTCCCGAGACGACGAGCACCGGACGCTCGGCGGCCACTTTGCCGGTCAACCACGCGGCCGCGGCGGCGGCGCCGGCAGGCTCGCACGCGAGCTTCGCGCGCTCGTAGAGGAAGCGGAACGCATGCTCGATCTCCTCCTCGGAGACGAGCACGCGCTCGAGGTCACGGCAGATCTCGAGCGGCAGCGCGCCGGCGAAGGGGGCGTTGAGGCCGTCCGCGACCGACGTCGGCTCGACGGGCGTAGGCTCGCCGTGCTCGATCGCGGTGTGGAGCGCTGTGCTCGTCTCGGGCTCGACGGCGACGACACGGACACGGTCGCCGATCGCGGTCTGGATGCCGGAGACGAGGCCGCCGCCGCCGACGGCGACGATCACCGCGTCGGCATCGGGTGCGTCTTCGAGGAGTTCGAGGCCGACCGTGCCGGCGCCGGCGATCACCAGCGGATCGTCGAAGGGGTGCACGAGCGTGCGTCCCGTCTCCTCGATCAGCTCGTGCAGCCGGTCGAAGGCGTCGCCGGGGCCGGAAGCTTCCTGGTCGACGGTTGCCCCGTAACCGCGCGTCGCGGCGACCTTCTGCTCCGACGCGCCCTGCCACATCACGACGAGCGCGTCGACACCCTCCTCCGCCGCGGCATACGCGACCGCCTGCGCGTGGTTGCCCGCGCTGATCGCGATCACGCCGCGCTGCTTCTCTGTATCGGCGAGCGAGCTCAGCTTGTTCAGGGCGCCGCGCACCTTGAAGGAGCCGGTGCGCTGGAAGAGCTCGCACTTCAGCCGCGCGCCGATCGTGCGGCTCGGCAGCAGCGGCGTTCGCGCGAGGCGGTCACCGATCGTCTCGCGTGCGCGCAGCACGTCGTCGCGGGTCGGAAGCACGGCGCCGATCGTACGCATCAGCCGCGCTGTCGCACCGCTTCGAACAACAGCACCGCGGCGGCCGCGCTCGCGTTCAGCGAGTCGGTCGCCGTCCCGCGCATCGGGATCGACACGGTCTCGTCCGCGGCCGCCTGCCAGCGCTCGTCGAGCCCGCGATCCTCGGCGCCGACGATCAACGCGGTCGGCGCGCGGAGGTCGGCGTCGGTGTGGGCAGTGCGCGCGCCGACGACCGCGGCGACGCGCCGCAGGGAAAGCGTGCGCAGCTCGTCGAGGGTCGACGCGACGACCGGGAGTGTGAAGACGGCCCCGGTCGACGCGCGAACCGCGTTCGGGTTCCACGGGTCGAAGGCGCCGTCGGCGACGAGCAGGGCGTCGGCGCCGGCCGCCTCGGCGGAGCGCGCCATCGCGCCGAGGTTGCCCGGCTTCTCGACCCCGACCGCGACCAGGACGAGGCTCGGGCTCGCGGGAAGGGTGTGCGTGGGCGCCTCGACCACCGCGATCGCGCCCTCGGGCGCGGCGCGGTAGGCCATGTGCCGCAGCACGCGGGCGGTGACCTCTTCGGTGTCGGCGGAAGGGGTGGCGGGCGCGGCGAGGCGGCCGGCGGCGAGCAGTTCCGGCGAGACGTAGGTCGCCTGGAAGCGGAGGCCTGCGGCTCGGGCACGCTCGATCTCGCGCTGCCCTTCGACGACGAACAAGCCGGAGCGCCGCCGCTCCCGGGAGCGCCGCAGACGCAGCACCTCCTTCACGCGCGGGTTGTCGATGCTGGTGATCAACCGGCTGCGTCGCCGTGATCCGCCGGCTCGATCGGGTCGTTCGTCGCGAGCCTCGAGGCCATCGCGAGGCTGGCGTCGAGCGCGTCCAGCAAGCCGCGGACGACCGTGATCAGATCGTCGACGTCGCGGGAGCGAATCGCCTCGTCGGCCAGGCGCTCGATCTCCGACACCGTCGTCCGGAACTCGCCGATCCGCGTGGCGATCTCGTCGGAGCTCATCGGATCGGTTGCCATTCGCCGCCTCCTCGAGGGTCGGGTGTCCAGGGTGGTGACGCAGTCTGAAGGCTCACGCCGGCTTCAGCCGGCTGCTTAGGCCGGAACCGACACCCGGGCGGCAGCCATGCGCAACGAACTGCCACGAATGTCGTTCGAAAGCGTGACTTTTGCCGGTGCGGGCAACAGCTGAACCTGGTCGTTCGTACCGTGGTGTTGTGGCGTACAAACCACGCGACGAGCGGCCTGGATTTCATCACGTCGTGACGCGCGGCAACAACAAACAACGCATCTTCCTGAACGACATCGATCGCCGGGAGTTTCTGGCCATCCTCGCGCAAGTCGCAAGACGGTACGGCTGGAACCTCTACGCGTACTGCCTGATGCGCAACCACTACCACCTCGTCATGGAGATCGACGAGCGTGGGCTCTCGCGAGGCATGTGCGAGCTCAACACCGCATATGCGCTTACGTTCAACACGCGACACCGACGGATCAACCATCTGTTCGGAAAACGCTTCTGGAACGAGTACCTCGCCGACGACCGGCGCCTCTTGAACGCGGTGCGATACGTCGTCCAGAATCCGCGCCGAGCCGGACGCCAGGGGCCGCTCGAGCGCTACGCGTGGTCGAGCTATGCGGCGACGATCGGCATGGCACTGTCGTTCGCGCAACTCGCCACCGGGGAGGTGCTCGCGCTGTTCGGCAGCCGGCGAGAGAGGGCTGTGCGCAGCTTCGTCGAGTTCTGCGGCGAGCCCGTCGTCGCGGGACCTGTCCAGCGGCAGCCGCCGTGACGGAACCGCAACCGAGTCGCTACGTGAGTGTGTACTCGGGGCCGCTGCCGCCTTCGGGCGGCGTCAACCGGCCGCCTTTGGCCGTTATCGCCCCGCACTGGACGCAGTTCGACGGCGCCAGGTGCACCTCCACGGTCTCGTCGCCGTCGGCATCCCCCACCTCGTACACCTGCGCCGGGCACATCCGCACCCACATCTCCGCCAGCTCGCGCGGGACGCGCCGCTGCACGCGGATGTGATTCGGCTGGTCGTCGCGCGTCCGATTCCCCGACGCGAACACGCTCGACAGCTTGTCGAACGTGAGCTTCCCGTCCGCCGGCGGGTACAGCCGGTCGCGATTCGTGCGGATGAGCGAGTGGTCGACGTCGCGCTCGAGGCGCGAATCCCCCGGCGGGAAGTGCCCCTTGGACACCGTCATCGCGCCGGCCATCCCGCCGCCGATGACGAGCCCGTGCCCGAACGCCTGGCGCATGTTGCGCACCTCCCGAAGGTCGCGCCACACGTACGACGACCGCAGCGCGTCGTCGTACGACGCGAGCGCCGTGCGCATCGACGTCCCGCGCTCGAGCGTCCGCCACGCCGCCTCGGCCGCGAGCCGCCCCGACTCGATCGCGTAGTGAATCCCCTTCAGCGCCGGCACGTTGACTAGCCCCACCCCGTCCCCGGTCAGCAGCAGGCCGGGGGCGTGGAACCGCCGCGGCAGCGCGACGAAGCCGCCCTCCGGGATCGTCTTCGCGCCCCACTGCAGCCGCTCGCCGCCCGCGAGGATCCGGCGGATGCGCGGATGCGTCTTCAGCTCCTGCAGCAGGTCGTGCACCGACAGCGCCGCGTCGCGGTAGTCGAGCCCGACCACCATCCCGATCGTGACCAGGTCCTCGCCGAGCGGATAGACGAACGCACCGCCGAACTCGCGGTACTTGGCGCGCCCGCGGAGCGGCCAGCCCATCGTGTGGATGACGCGGCCGAGCGGCCGCGGCACGCGCCACACCTCCTTGACCGCGAGCGCCCACACCTGCGGGCTCTCGCCCTGCAGGCCGAACCGCTCGAGCGCCGCACTGGTGAGATGACCCTGCGTGCCCTCGGCGAGGATCGTCACTCGCGCCGTCACGTCCGAGCCCGCCTCGAAGTTCGCGAGCGCCGCGCCGTTGCGGTCGCGCCCGCGGTCGGCGGTGCGCACGCCGAGGACGCGCCCACCCTCGACCAGCAGCGACTCGGCCACCGTCTCGGGCAGGACCGCGACGCCGAGCGACTCCGCCTCCTCGGCCAACCACCCGCCGAGCTTCGACAGCGACACGATCCAGTTGTGGTCGTTCGCCATCGTCGGCGGCGTCGGGATCCGATACGCATGCCTCCGCGTCAGGAACAGGACCGACTCGGCCTCGACGCGGCCTGCGAACGGGAGCTCGTCGAGGCGCTTGCGGTCGCCGAAGAGCCGCTGCAGCGCCCGCGGGTTCACGACGGCGCCCGAGACGAGGTGCGAGCCCGGCGCCTTGCCCTTCTCGAGGACCGCCACCGGGACGTCGCCCAGCCGCTCGGCCGTCTCCGGGCTCTCCTCGATCAGCTGGCCGAGCCGAATCGCCGCCGCAAGCCCGGCCGGGCCCGCGCCGACGATCAGGAAGCCGACCTCGATCCGCTCGTCGGCCGGATCGGTCGGCGGACGGAAGGCCTCGCCGACCGACCACGGCGGCGGGTAGTCGGCAGGCCGAACGGTCACGACCGCCGCGCGCGGACGAGCTCGGTCAGCTTCGGCACGATCTGGTGTAGGTCACCGACGACGCCGAGGTCCGAGAACTCGAAGATCGGCGCGTTCGGATCCTTGTTGATCGCCACGATCGTGTTCGACCCCTGCATCCCCACCTTGTGCTGGATCGCCCCGGAAATGCCGAGCGCGACGTACAGCTTCGGCGAAACGGTCTTCCCGGTCTGCCCGACCTGCGCCGCGTAGGGGTACCAGCCGGCGTCGACCACGGCCCGCGTCGCGCCGACCGCACCGCCGAGCGCCTGCGCGAGCCCCTCGGCCAGCGAGAACCCCTCGGGCTCGCCGAGCCCGCGGCCGCCGGCGACGATCACGTCCGCCTCCTCGATCGACGGGCCCTGCTGCTCGGCGTGCGCCTGCTCGACCATCTCTGCGAGCAGCGAGAAATCCTCGAGCTCGACCGCCGCCTCCTTCACCTCGGCCGTGCCGCCCGTCTCCGCCGGATCGAAGGTCCCCGAGCGGAAGACGGCGAGCCGCGGGCCGGACGACCAGCCGACGTCGACATAGACGCTGTCCGAGAGCGCCGGACGCGTGCCGACGCCTTCGCCGCTGAGGTCGACGAGATCCCAGTTCAGGCCCGCGTCGAGTCGCGCCGCCAGGCCGGCCGCGACGTCTGCCGCGAGCACCGACTGCGCGAACAGCACCGCCTCGAAGCCCTCGTCGCGAACGAGCCTCGCGAGCACGTCGACGCGCGGCTGCGGCAGCGGCGCCGCGAGGCGCTCGTCGTCGGCGACCCACACGGTGGCCGCGCCGTGGCGCCCCGCCCCCTCGGCGAGCGATGCCACGCCCGAGCCGGCGAGCACGCCCGCGACCTCGCCGCCGAGCGCGACCGCCTTCGCGAGCACGCCGAGCGAGCCCTTCTGGATGCCGCCGTCGTGGTGTTCGAGGAAGACGAGGGTCTTCACAGGAGCCTCCGCTCCGCGAGGAACTCGACGATCTGCTCGGCCGCCGAGCCGTCGTCCTCGATCCGGCGCGCGTCGCCCCGCGACGGCGGAGCGTTCAGCGCGAGCACGGTGGTCTTCGGCTCGTCGACACCGCCGACGTCGCTCGCCGCCAGCGTCTCCTGCGGCTTCTTCTTCGCACCCATGATCCCCTTGAGCGACGGATACCGCGGCGTGTTGATCGAGTCGGCGACTGCGACCACCGCCGGCAGCGGCAACCGCAGCGTGTCGTAGCCGAACTCCGTCTGGCGCTTCCCGGTCAGGGAGTCTCCCGAGACCGTGAGCTCGCTCACCTGGGAGACGATCGGCAGGCGCAGCCGGTCGGCAACCGCTGCCCAGAGACACGCGCCGCCCCCGTCCGCGGATTGCTGCCCGAAGAGCACGAGCTCCGCCGACTCGCGCTCCAGCGCACCGGCGAGCGCGCGCGCCGTGCCGAGCAGGTCGGCGCCCTCGAACCCCGGGTCGGACACCAGCACGGCCCGGTCGGCGCCCATCGCGAGCGCCTTGCGCAGCGCGTCGACGGCACGCTCGGGGCCGAGCGAGACGACGACCACCTCGCCGTCGCCCGCGGCCTCGCGCAGCACCAGCGCCTCTTCGATCGCGTAGGTGTCCCACTCCGAGATCGCCAGCTCGCCCGAGCGGTCGAGGCGGCTCGTCGCGGGATCGATTCGCCGGCCGGACGCGGCGTCGGGCACGGCCTTCACGCAGACGGCGATCTTCATCGCGGCGTGACTCTACCCGCGCGGACGCAGGCGTCCGACCGCTTATACCGCGATGCGCGACTGCAGGAAGTCGACGATCTCGGACGTCGGCGCGCCGGGGGTGAAGACCTCCGCCACGCCCTGCTCCTTCAGCGCCACGACGTCCTCCGCCGGGATCGTGCCGCCCACGACCACGAGCACGTCCTCCGCACCGTCCGCGCGTAGGAGCTCGAGGATCCGCGGCACGAGCGTCATGTGGGCTCCCGAGAGGATCGAGATGCCGACCGCGTCCGCGTCCTCCTGGATCGCCGTTTCCGCGATCTGCTCGGGCGTCTGGTGCAGCCCGGTGTAGATGACCTCCATCCCCGCGTCACGAAGCGCACGGGCGATGATCTTCGCGCCGCGGTCGTGGCCGTCGAGCCCCGGCTTCGCGATCACGACCCGGATCATCCGGGGCAGGTTAACCGGTGGCGACCGGGATCGGCGGCGTCCCGCGCGGGACCCAGCCGTCGACGAACCACTTGCCGTTCACCTTGATCAGGTCGACGAAGAAGTCGCGGCCGGGGTGCGGCGGCGTGACGAGGTACAGCTCGACCGTCGCCTTGTTCGCGTACGACTTGTCGATCTTCATGTGCGCCTGGGTCTTGGGCGTGACGTGGTAGGGCACGACCGCGATGTTCCCCGTCAGGAACTCCTTCAGCGTCATCCCCTCGCGAACGTGCGGCCCGGAGATCATGTACGCAGCGTCGAGGTTCTTCCGCGCGACCGCGGTCCGCACGAACTTGGTCGCGACCGCCTGCGCCTTCGGGTCGAACTTGACCGTCTTCGGCGGCTTCGGCGTCGGATAGGTGACGCCCCAGCCGGTGACGGCGTTCGGCGATCCGTTGCTGCCCTGCGTGACCTGGAGGATGACCAGGATCGCCGCGATCACGGCGAGCGCCGCGGCTACGGGCAGCACGATCCGCCAGAACTGCTGACGGCGCCAGAACGGCGCGGCGCCCATGCTGACGTGATCAGGGCGGAGGGGATCGGCCTGCGATCTCATCTACCTGGAGGTTAGACGGCGCCGTCTGGGATTTGTTGGCGCATCTGCGTCAACTGCGTCAAAAGACCGGTGTCTCCCGCCAGGTGCCCCAGGCCTGCCGGAGCACGTCGCACATCTCGCCCATCGTGGCGTAGGCCCGGGCGGCGTCCACGATCGGGTGCATCAGGTTGCGCCCCTCCGCCGCCGCGTCCTCGGCGAGCCGGGCGAGCGCGGCCTCGACCGCCGCCGAGTCGCGGCGCGCCCTGAGCGCCTGCACCCGGGCGACCTGCTCCTGCTCCAGCCTGGGGTCGATCTTCAGGATCGGCAGCTCGCTCTCCTCGTCGAGCTGGAAGCGGTTGACGCCGACGACGATCCGCTGCTCCAGCTCGACCTCGGACTGGTAGCGGAACGACGCCTCCGCGATCTCGCGCTGGAAGAAGTTCTCCTTGATCGCGGCGACCACGCCGCCGAGTTGCTCGATGCGCTCGAAGTACTCGTACGCCTGGCGCTCCAGCTCGTCGGTGAGCTGCTCGAGGTGGTACGAGCCCCCGAGCGGGTCGATCGCGTTGACCACCCCGGTCTCGTGCGCGATCACCTGCTGCGTGCGCAGCGCGAGCCGGACCGCGTCCTCGGTCGGGAGGGCCAGTGCCTCGTCGAAGCTGTTCGTGTGCAGCGACTGCGTCCCGCCGAGCACCGCCGCCAGCGCCTCGATCGCCGTCCGCACGATGTTCACCTCCGGCTGCTGCGCCGTCAGCGAGACGCCGGCCGTCTGCGTGTGGAAGCGCATCAGCAGCGACCGCTCGTTCTTCGCCCCGAAGCGGTCCCGGAGCTCGCGCGCCCAGATCCGCCGTGCGGCCCGGTACTTGGCGATCTCCTCGAAGAAGTCGAGATGCGCGTTGAAGAAGAACGAGAGGCGAGGCGCGAAGTCGTCGACGTCGAGGCCGCGCTCGATCGCCCACTGCACGTAGGTGAAGCCGTTCGCGAGCGTGAACGCCAGCTCCTGCACCGCGTTCGAGCCCGCCTCGCGGATGTGGTAGCCGCTGATCGAGACCGGATGCCAGAGCGGCATCTCGGCCGTGCAGAACTCGATCATGTCCGTCACGAGCCGCATCGACGGCTCGGGCGGGAAGATGTACTCCTTCTGCGCGATGTACTCCTTGAGGATGTCGGTCTGGATCGTCCCGCGCAACGCCGAACGCGGCACGCCCTGCTCCTCGCCGACGCAGAGATAGAACGCGAGCAGCATCGCCGCCGGCGAGTTGATCGTCATCGACGTCGAGACCTCGCCCAGCGGGATCCCATCGAACAGCGTCTCCATGTCGGCGAGCGAGTCGATCGCCACTCCCTCCCGGCCGACCTCGCCGAGCGAACGCGGATGGTCCGAGTCGTAGCCCATCAGCGTCGGCATGTCGAATGCCGTCGACAGCCCCGTCTGACCGTGCTCGAGCAGGTACCGGAACCGCTCGTTCGTCTCCGACGCCGTCCCGAACCCGGCGAACTGCCGCATCGTCCACAGGCGGCCGCGGTACATCGACGGGTAGACGCCGCGCGTGAACGGGAACTCGCCCGGGTCGCCGAGATCCCGCCCGTAGTCCACCGGCGCCG
>DATBIC010000113.1:0-13588 GCA_036557145.1 Gaiellaceae bacterium | reverse complement strand
CGTCACCAAACGAGGGTTACGAAAGTGCAACGCGCTCACAGGATGAGCATCGCATCGCCGAACGAGTAGAAGCGGTAGCGCTCGGCGATCGCGTGGCGGTAGACGGCGCGCACCTCCTCGACGCCGGCGAACGCCATCACCAGCGCCAGCAGGGTCGAGCGCGGCAGGTGGAAGTTCGTCAGCAGCGCGTCGACGCGCTCGAACCGGAAGCCGGGCGTGACGAAGAGCTCCGTGCGCCCCTCGAGCGGCGCTCCGCGCGCGAGCGTCTCGAGCACGCGCACCGTCGTCGTCCCGACGGCGAGCACCCGCTTCGCCGCGCGGATCCGCTCCCACCCGGCCGCGCCCACCGCATAGCGCTCGCCGTGGATCGGGTGCTCCTCGACCACGTCGGACTGCAGCGGACGGAACGTGTCGAGCCCGACGTGCAAGGTGACCCGCTCGACGTCGAGCCGCGCGAGCACCTCCGGTGTGAAGTGCAGGCCGGCCGTCGGTGCCGCCGCCGAGCCCGGCTCCTCGCCGTACACCGTCTGGTAACGCTCCGGATCGTCGAGCGGCTCGGTGATGTACGGCGGCAGCGGCACCCTCCCCGCCGGCTCGCCGGCCACGCGCACAAGCCAGCGCCCCTCGCCGAGGTGCTCGAGCAGCTCGACCTGCCCGACGCGGCGCCCGGCACGCAGGCGGCGCGTCGGCTTCGCGAGCGCCTCCCAGACGTCGCCGTCCCGCCGCTCGAGCAGCAGCACCTCGCCGCTCGGGGACTCGATCGGGATCCGCGCCGCGATCACCCGCGTGTCGTTGACAACGGTGAGCACCCCCGCGGGAAGCTCCTCGACGAGTTCGCGAAACGTCCGGTCGCGCACCCCGCCCGACGCCCGGTCGTAGACCAGCAGGCGCGACTCGTCGCGCCGCTCGGTCGGCCGCTGCGCGATCAGCTCGGGCGGCAGGTCGTACTCGAGCTCGGAGCTGTCCATCCGGTGGTGACGCTAGCGTCGCAGTCCATGGACGAGTTGCGTGAGGCTCTCCGCGACGGCTTGCGCGAAGAGGCCGCCCCGATCGCGCGCCGGCTCGCCGAGGTGAAGGGGCTCTCGAACAACGCGGCACGACGGCTCGAGCGGATCGAGTCGACGCTCGACGCCGAGCGGCTCGCACGGGTCGACGACCTTGCGCTGCTCGTGGAGCTGCTCACCGAAGGCTGGCGGGCGATGAACGCGAGGCTCGAGCGCATCGAGGCGTTGCTCGCCGGCAACCCGGCGACGATCGTCCCGCTGCGCGAGAGCGCCTGACTACGACGAGGAGCGCGCCGGCAGGACGAGCTCGAAGCGCGAGCCCTTGCCGACTTCGCTCTGCAGGTCGAGGCGGCCGCCGAGCGCGCCCGACAGCTCTCGGGCGATCGGCAGCCCGAGCCCCGTTCCCCCGCCGACGTGCGAGACGAACGGCCGGAAGATCCGGTCCCTGCTGTCCGGCGCGATGCCGGGGCCCGAGTCCTCGACCGACACGTGCACCGTTCCGTTCTGCTGCGCGAGCCCGAGCGAGATGCGGCCGCCGTCGGGCGTCGCCTTGAACGCGTTCGACAGCAGGTTGCCGACGACCTGCAGCACCCGATCGCCGTCCGACTCGATCACCGGCCGGTCGCGCACCTCCCAGCGGTAGTCGATCGACCGACGCTGCGCCTCGTCGCGGTAGCGCTCGTACGCCTGCCGCAGGAGCTCGCCCATGTCGACCTCCTCCTGCGTCACCGCAAAGCGATGCGTGTCGAGCTTCGCAAGGTCGAGGATGTCGCCGACGAGCCGCTCGAGCCGCTGCGCTTCCAGCTCCACTGTCTCGAGCGACTGCTGCTCGAGCTCGGCGTCCTCGACGACTCCCTCGCGGAGCGCGGCGACATGCCCGCGGATCGCGGTGAGCGGCGTGCGCAGCTCGTGCGACACCGACATCAGGAAGTTGCGCTCCATCGCCTCGACCTCGGCGAGCCGCTGCGCCATCTCACCGAAGCGCTCCGACAGGTGCCCGAGCTCGCCCGGCGCATGCGGCGGGACCCGCACGTCGTAGTTGCCGGCCGCGACGTCGTCGGCGGCGCGCGAGAGTTGCAGCACGGGACGAACGACGCGGCGCGAGAGATACCACGCGAGCAGCGCGGCCACGGCGAGGCCGAGCAGTCCCGCGATCGCGAGCCGCTCGACCAGCGAGCGCACGTGCCGGCTGATGTCCGTCTTCGGCTGGGCGACGACGACCGCGCCGATCGACTTCGTCCCGAAGAGGAGCGGGTTCGCGACCGCGATGTAGCGGTGATGCGAGCCGGGCGGGGTGAACTCGAACGAGAGCGCCTTGCCCGACGTCCAGTCGATCGTCTTCACCGGCAGCCGCGGCAGCCCGAAGTTCACCGCCTGGCCGGGGAAGATCGTGCGCGGCCCGACCCAGTAGAGCTTCGCCCCGGTCGCGAGCCGCAGGTTGGCCGCGGCGTAGATCGGCGGCTTCTGGTTGCCCGAGAGGTTCCCGTAGCCCTTCTCGACCGCGCTTGCGTAGAGGTCGGCGATGCCGTGGGCCTCCCGGCTCAGCTGCGAGATCGCCTGGTCGCGGGCGAACTGCTGGAAGAGCCGCACCGAGATCAGCGTCGTGACGACGCCGGCCAGGACGATGCCTGCGAGGAAGATCAGCGGGATCTGGACTCGCAGCGACCTCAGTGACCTGAACATCGCCTAGGGGTGGCCCCGTCCACACGTTCGGTTGTGTGCCCGGCCGGCTGCAAAGCGGCGCATGCCCGCGTCCTCGGTCGCCCCCGTACCTTTCAGGTACGAAGGCTCCCTGCGTCCTTGGCCTGCTTGCTTTTCGCTCGGCCAACCACGAACAAACGTATGGACACGACCACTACGTCTTCGTCTTCTCCTTGCGCGCATCCTTCGCGGGGGACACCTTGTAGCCGACGCCCCAGACGGTGACGATCGGCGAGGCGTCCCCCAGCTTGCGGCGCAGCTGCCGGACGTGCACGTCGACCGTGCGCGTGTCCCCGGCGAACGTGTAGCCCCAGACGCGCTCGAGCAGCTGGTCGCGCGTGAGCACGAGGCCGCGATGGTCGAGCAGCTCCCAGAGCAGGTCGAACTCCTTCGGCGCGAGCTGCACCTCGTCGTCGCCGACGGTCACCTCGCGACGGCCCGAGTCGACACGGAGATCGCCGTGCACGATCACCTCGGTCTCGCGCTCGCGCCGCTCCGGCGCGGCACGGCGCAGGATCGACTTGACGCGTGCGACGAGCTCGCGCGGGTTGAACGGCTTCGTCAGGTAGTCGTCGGCGCCGACCTCCAGACCGATGATCTTGTCGACGTCCTCGTCGCGCGCGGTGAGCATGAGGATCGGGACGTCGCTCGACTGCCTGATGCGCCGGCAGACCTCGATCCCGTCGATGTCGGGCAGCATCAGGTCGAGCACGATCAGCGAGGGGAGCTCGTCTGCGACCTTGGCGAGTGCGTCGCCGCCGGTGGCGGCGGTCCGCACGCCGTAGCCTGCGTTCTTCAGGTAGAGCGAGACGAAGGACGCGATCGAGCCTTCATCTTCGACCACCAGGATGTTCGCCGCCGGGCTGGTCATCCCCGCCGCCTCACTACGGGCCGGCGGGCGGCGGCGGCGTGGTCTTCGTGCCGAACGGGACCGTGATCGGGTCGAGGATCGGCACCGACTTCCACTTGTTGCCGTCGACGGCATAGTCGCCGTCGTCGATCGCGGTCAGCGACGGGAGGATCGTCGCCTTGCCGACGCCGACCGTCGTCAGGTCGATCCCGCTGCCGTTCGTGAACTTGAGCTTGTACGTGCCACCGGTGATCCGGAAGGTGAGGTCGCGGCCGGTGTAGAGCGTCGAGCCGTCGGCGAGCAGCTTCATCGGCTTGTCGGCGCCGGTGACGTAGACGGTGCCGTCGCCGGGAAGGGGATCGGTGACCGCAAGTGCCCCCCGGTCCATCTGTCCCCAGAGCACCCCGTCGCCGGCGATCGTGACGTTGCCGTAGACGGCGCGCAGCTCGAGCGAGCCGTCGCCGGCCGCGCCGGACGCGGCGAGTGCCGCCGGGACGGCGACGAGGCACGCGAGCAGGATGAGAGAAAGCCGACGCATCGACAGAACAAGTGTTTCCGCGGCGATTATGCCGCTCATGAGGGAGTTGTAAGGAGTTTGCGAGGCCAGGGTTTTGTCCTCGCCGGCGGGGCGGCCTAGTAGCGTCGCCTCCCCGTGCACGAACTCACCAGCTCCGGCCTCGTCGTCCTCGTCGTCTCGGCGGCACTGCTCGCCGCGCTCTTCCTGGCAAAGCTGAGCGCGCGGCTCCGGATCCCGTCCGCCGTCCTGTTCCTGCTCGCGGCGGCGGGAGCGTCGGAGCTCTTCCCGTCGCTCGTGCTCGGGATCCCGACGGTCGAGCGGATCGCGACGGTCGCGCTGATCGTGATCCTGTTCCAGGGCGGCGCTTCGATCGGGCTCACACCGTTCAGGATCGCGCTCGCCCCCATCGCCCTGCTCGGAGTGCTCGGCACCTTCGGCTGCGCGGCTCTCGTGGCGGTGTTCGTGCACGTGGCGTTCGGGCTCGGATGGCTGACGAGCGGGCTGCTCGGGGCGGCGGTCGCGCCGACCGACCCGGCGGTGATGTTCTCGGTGCTCGGCGAACGCGAGATCCGCGGCCGCTCCGGCACGATCCTCGAAGGGGAGTCGGGCGCCAACGACCCGGTCGGGATCGCCCTGATGGTCGGCCTCGTCGAGCTGGCGACGCACGCCGACGCGAGCTTCTGGATCGTCGTGCGCGTCTTCTGCGAGCAGATGGCGATCGGAGTCGCTTTCGGGATCGCGGGCGGAATCGCCGCGAGGGCGCTGCTGCGCCGCGTGGCGCTGCCGTCACCCGGCCTCTACACACTCCGGACGCTCGCGATCGCCGGCGTCGTCTACGGCCTCGCCGCCGTCTCGCACGGCTCCGGGTTCCTGGCCGTGTTCATCACCGGCGTGATCGCGGGCGACGTCGACGCCCCGTTCACGCACGAGGTCGAGGTGTTCCAGGAGGGGCTCGCGGCGCTGGCGGAGATCGTCGTCTTCGTCGCGCTCGGCCTGACGATCGGGCTCGGCTCGATCTCTGCCGTGCGGTGGGGCGACGGGCTCGCGGTGGCCGCGTTCCTCGCGCTGCTCGCGCGCCCGGTCGTCGTGGGCGCGCTGCTCGCGCCCGTCGACCTCCAGGTGGGCGAGCGGCTGTTCGTGATCTGGGGCGGCCTCAAAGGCGCCGTCCCGATCCTGCTCGCGGCGTTCGCCGTCGCCGCGAACGTCGACGACGCACGCCGCATCTACCAGACCGTCTTCGTCGTGGTGCTCGCGTCGGTGCTCGTCCAGGGCGGCACGATCCCGTTCGCCGCGCGGCGCTTCGGGGTCGAGAGACCCGCTCGGTCGTAGCGTCAGACGCGTTCGACGACGGCGGCGATCGCCATGCCGAAGCCGACGCACATCGAGGCGACTCCGTAGCGGGCCCGGCGCCGCTCGAGCTCGTTGAGCAGCGTTGCGGTGACGCGTGCGCCGGTCGCACCGAGCGGGTGCCCCAGCGAGATGCCGCCGCCGTTCGGGTTGACGTCGGCGAGCCGGTCGTCGAGATCGAGGTCGTGCGTCGTCTGCAGGACGACGGACGCGAACGCCTCGTTGACCTCGAAGACGGAGACGTCGTCGAGCCCGATGCCCGCACGGCCGAGCGCCTTGCGAATCGCCTGCGGGTTGCCGTGCAGCATCCGCGTCGGATCGACGCCGGCGAGCCCGAAGCCCGCGAACCGGGCGCGCGGCTCGAGGCCGAGCCGGTCGCACGCGGCAGCGCCTGCGACCAGCACCGCGGCGGCGCCGTCGACGATCTGCGACGAGTTCCCGGCGGTCACGACCCCGTCGGGACGGAAGGCCGGTTTCAGCGCTGCGAGCGCCTCCGCGGACGTGTCGCGGCGGGGCGCCTCGTCGACCGCGAAGCGCGGCGGCGCGGCCACCGTCGACCCACCGGCTTGTAACAGACTGTTACTTGCGTCCGGCCCGGGGCGCGGCTCCGGCAGCTCGATCGGGACGAGCTCGCGCTCGAACCGCCCCTCGTCGATCGCGGCGAGCGCGCGGCGGTGCGACTCGAGCGAGTACGCGTCGAGCGCCTCGCGGCTCAGATCCCACTCCTCGGCGAGCAGCTCGGCCGAGATCCCCTGCGGGACGATCTGGAAGCGGTCGGTGACGAGGCTCGACAGGTCGCCGCCGTTCGACCCCATCGGAACGCGCGACATCATCTCGACACCGGCAGAGACGACGACGTCCAGCTGGCCGGCTGCGACGGCGGCGGCGGCGTTGAAGTTCGTCTGCATCGACGACCCGCACTGGCGGTCGACGGTCGTTCCGGAGACCTCCATCGGCCAGCCTGCCGCCATCACCGCCATGCGCCCGATGTTCCAGCCCTGCTCGCCGATCTGGGTGACGCAGCCCATCTGCACGTCGTCGACCGCAGCGGGATCGAGGCTCGCCCGCTCGGCGAGCGCGTTCAGCACCTGCGCGGCGAGGTCGTCGCCACGCATCGCCGCGAGCGTCCCGTTCCGCCGGCCGATCGGCGAGCGGACGGCGTCGACGATGTAGGCGTCCATCGCCGTCAACTGTAGACCGGCGCCCAGGGCTGCTCGTGGTGCGCGAGATAGACCAGCGAGGGCTTCAGCTCGTGGATGCGCAGGATCGAGGGCGTGGCACCGTCGATCAGCTCGCGCATCGAATAAGTGACGTCGCCGCCGAGCACGATCGTCCCGTCACCCGTCTCGACGACGACCGACTGGTGGCCGGCCGAATGCCCGGGCGTCGAGAGCACCGAGACGCCGTCGAACAGCTCGGCGTCCCCGTCGACCTCGACGTAGGTCGCGCCGGGGAAGCGCACCCACTCCTCGAGGTAGTCGGGCGCGACCGCCGCCGCCAGCTCGGCGCGCTGCACGTACGTCGGCGTGCCGGCGAAGCGGCGGTTGCCGCCGCAGTGGTCGAAGTGCAGGTGCGTGTTGATCACCGCGACGACGTCGTCGGGCGCAGGCCACGGCCGGAGCACCGGCCCCCACTCCTCGTCGAGCTCGGGCGTGGAGTCGATCATCCCGGTGTCGACGAGGATCGTCCCCTCGGGACGGCGGATCGACCAGCCGTAGACCGGCCACAGATCGCCGTCGACGGTGACGTCGCAGAAGTGCACCGGCTCGACGCGCATCAGTCGGCGTATGCCCCTTCGACCACGCGCACTCGGCGCCGGTCGTAGAAGGCGTTGACGAGGACGAACGCCGCGGCGGCGTAGACCCAACCGGCGAGGCAGTCGACGATGTAGTGCTCGCCCATGTAGACGAGCGCGAACGCCATCGCGACCGGGTAGGCGGCCAGCACGGGCCGGATCCACCACGGCACGATCGACCAGAAGAACAACGTGAACAGCAACGCGTACGCCGCGTGCAGCGACGGCATCGCTGCGACATTGTTGGCGTAGCGGACACCGTGCTCGAACAGCGAGTCGAAGTCGCCGACCGGGACGTGCTGCCAGACGATCGGCACGATCCGGTTCGCTTCACCGAGGTTCCCGTGCTGCGCCGCCATCCAGGGCGGCACCGCCGGATAGAGCACGTAGGTCGCGAAGCCGGAGACGGTGAGGACGCACACCATCACCGCGTACCGGCGGAACCGGTCGTGGGCGAACGTCCAGAGCGCAGCCGCCGCGATCAGCGTCACGAGGAAGTGCGAGAGGTAGACCAGCCACGACGCGTAGTCCCACCAGCGCAGGTCGTTCGCGCCGTGCCAGAGGTGCGTCTGCAGCCAGACCGTCGGCGCAGGGGTGCCGAAGAGCGCGGTCTCGAGCCTGATCTGCGGGAGCTCGTGCGCGGGGAAGAGCAGCCCGTCGGCGAAGCCGCGAAGGAGGTCGTAGACGAGGAGCAGCGCGACGAACGGCGCCCAGTCGACGACGAGCCGCGGCAGCCGGTGGCGCAGGTTCGTCGCCGAGAACGCGATCATCCCGGCGAGCAACCAGGCGATGATCAGCTCGCGCGAGGTGGGGACGCCGAGGCCGACGACGAGCACCACCGTCGCCACCGCCCACGCCATCGGCGCGCCGATCCGCACGGCGCTCACGGCGGCATTCTCACACGAAGCCGAAGGTCTAGTGTTCAGACGATGGCGACCACGGTCACCGACCATCTGCTCCCGATCGGAGGCGAGCAGGTCGAAACCGGCTCGTGGGTGGAGGTGACGTCCCCGTACTCCGGCGAGGTGATCGGCCGCGTCGCGGCGGGAGGAGGGGCCGAGGCGCGACGGGCGCTCGACGCCGCCGACGACGCCCTGCGCACGCCGTTGCCCGCCCACGAGCGCGCGCGGATCCTCGACGCGCTCGCCAGGCTGCTCGAGCAGCGCGGCGACGAGGCGGCCCGGACGATCTCCGCCGAGGCGGGAAAGCCGATGAAAGCCGCGCGCGTCGAGGCGGCACGCGCGGTGTCGACGTGCACGTTCGCGGCGGTCGAAGCGCGCAAGCTCGCCGGCGAGATGGTGCCGATGGACGCATCCGCCGCCGGCGAGGGAAAGCTGGCGTTCACGCTCCGGCTGCCGATCGGGATCGTCGGCGCGATCTCGCCGTTCAACTTTCCGCTCAATCTCGTCGCGCACAAGGTGGCGCCGGCGCTCGCCGCGGGCTGCCCCGTCGTGCTGAAGCCGGCGGGCGTGACGCCGCTGTCCGCGCTGTTCCTGGCGGAGCTTGCGGAGGAGGCAGGTCTCCCGCCCGGCTGGCTGAACGTCGTGGCGGGCTCGGCCGCGCCGATCGGCGACGAGCTCGTCGGCGACGACCGGGTCAAGCTGATCACGTTCACCGGGTCGGGCGCCGTCGGCTGGAGCCTCGCGGAGCGCGCGCACCGCAAGCGCGTGAAGCTCGAGCTCGGCAACGCGACGCCCGCGATCGTCTGCGCGGACGCGCCGCCGGGCGCAGCCAAGAAGCTCGCCGCGAACGCGTTCTCATTCGCGGGCCAGAGCTGCATCTCGGTGCAGCGCATCTACGTCGCGGACGAGGCGTGGGACGCGTTCGTCGACGAGCTCGTCCCGGCGGTCGAGGTGCTCAAGGTCGGTGATCCCGCCGACGAGGACACCGACCTCGGCCCGCTGATCTCGGCGAGCGAGCGCGACCGCGTGATCGAGTGGATCGGCGAGACGCGCGGCGAGGTGCTCACCGGCGGGAACGAGACCGGCGACGGGCTGCTCGAGCCAACGGTGATCGCGGCGCCGGCGCCCGACGACAAGGTCCAGTGCGAGGAGGTGTTCGGGCCCGTCGTGACGCTGACGCGCACGAGGAGCCTCGACGAGGCGATCGAGCTCGCCAACGCGACGCGCTACGGGCTCCAGGCGGCCGTCTTCTCGCAAAACCTCCGCACCGGCCTCGAGGCGGCGCGCCGGCTCGAGTTCGGCGGCGTCACCGTCAACGAGGCGCCGACGTTCCGCGCCGACCAGATGCCGTACGGCGGCGTCAAGGCCTCGGGGAACACGAAGGAAGGCCCCGCGTGGGCCGTGCGCGAGATGACGGAAGAGCGTCTCGTCGTGATCGACCTCTAGACTTTTTCCCGCATGTCGCCGCTCCATCGCCGGCGGTCCGAAGTCGAGGGGATCGCACCGCGGCGCCCGCACCCCGGGACGCTGCGGCGTGAGCGCCGCCTGCTGCAGAAGGCGCGCGCCGAAGCGCTCGGCGAGCTCGGCGGCCTGCTCGTCGAGATGTACCGCCGCGGCGGCTTCCGGGAGGACCTGCTCGCCGAGCGGTGCGCCGGCGTCGTCGGGATCGACGCGCGGCTCGCCGAGATCGACGATCTCCTGCATACGCGGCGCCACGTCCCCCGGTGCGACTGCGGTGCCGCAATCCTCCGCGGCTCGCACTTCTGCCCGAACTGCGGACGGACGCTCGATCCCGAGGCGGGGCCCGACGTCCCGTCCGAGGACACCGTGCTCGCGGCCCGGCCCGCGGCCGACGGCGACGCCTGACCGCGGGTGTCGGCCGCATCGGCACCGCGCGAGACCGAGCGGCTCGCCGCGATCGCGGGCACCGACGAGAGCTGCCCACGCTGCGGCGCCCGCCGGCAGCACGATCAGCAGTACTGCCTCGACTGCGGGCTGCTGCTGCCCGACGTCACGGGCACCGTCCCGGCACTCAGGCGCCGCTGGCTGCGCACGTTCGGCTGGTACCCGGGCGACTTTGTCTGGCCCGCGCTCCTCGCGCTCGTCGTCGCGATCGCGGGCACGGCTGCCGCGATCGCGGTCAGCCGGCACCGGGCGGCCGGGGGCCAGGCCGCATTCGCCGCCGCGACCACGGCCGTCCCCGTGCGGGCGCCTGCCGCCGAGCCGCCCGCGAGGCTCCGTGCCCGGGTGGGCACCGGCAAGCTGCCGAAGGCGCCCGAGCCCGGCAAAGCCCGCCCGGGGCGCCTCACCTGGCCGAAGAACGCGAACGGCTGGACGGTGGTGCTCGTGTCCTATCCGAAGACCACCGGCCGCCTCGCCGCCCTCGCCAAGGCCTCGGCGGCCGCCAAGGCCGGCCTCGCCCAGGTCGGCGTGATCGATTCGAGCCGTTTCGCGAGCCTGCAGCCGGGGTATTTCGTGGTGTTCACGGGAATCTACGGCTCACAGACGGACGCGGACACCGCCGTCCCCACGGTGCGCGCGGCGGGGTTCGCCGGCGCGTACTCGCGGCAGATCGCGCGCTGATCGTTTTCCGCTCTGAAAACATTTGTAACAGCGCGGGAGACTGTGTAGAGTGGCGCTGGGTCACATCGGAGGACGACGGAAAACGACGCCTGTAAAGGGCCGCAGCACGAGTCTGAAGGAGAAAACGTGACGCCTATGGACGAGCGGATCCTGCACATCCAGCACTGCATGTATCAGTACTCGCGAGCGATTTACCGCTCGATCCGAGACCTGATCGACCCCTACGCCGACCCGCACACGCAGCTCGAGTACCGGCGCGAGGTGCTCGTTGCGTGCGAGGGGACGATGGAGCGGCTCGCCGCCGACCCCCACTACTTCGCGAAGCCCGACAAGGCGCTCTTCGGCGATATCCGCCGGTACTTCCCGATCACCGTCCAGGCGCAGGTCGCGTGGGCCGTCTCGGAGGGCGTCAACGCAGCCGTCGGGTTCGTCGAGGGGCAGATCGAGGCCGGCGCCTTCGACGGCGGCGTCGCACGCTGCCGCGCGACGACGCGCAAGGGCAAGCCGTGCCAGCGCACGCCCCTGCCGGAACGCGACTACTGCCCGTCGCACCAGCATCTCGATCGCAGCCGCGTCGCTGCCTGACGCTCCGCGTCAGGCTAGACCGCCGAGCGAGCGGTAAGCTCGCGAAGCTCATGAGACGTAGGCTCGACGGAGGCTCACAAGGAGCGAAGGCGCCGGCTTGGCCGGCGCCGGAGCGGGAATGAGCCATGACACGGACAAGCTGATCCGTCAGCTTTCGCTGGTCGCGTTCCTGATGGCGGAGCGGCGGCCGCTGACCGCGCGCGACATCAAGTCGAACGTCGAGGGCTATCAGGAGATGAGCGACGAGGCGTTCGCGCGGCGCTTCTACTCCGACCGCGCGGAGCTCGTCGCACTCGGCGTGCCGCTGGACAGCCAACGCGACGAGTTCACCGGCGAGGAGCTGTACACGCTGCGGTCCGAGCGCTACTTCCTGCCCGAGCTCGAGCTCGACGACGAAGAGCTCGCCGCATTGCAGACGTGCTTCTATCTCCTCGAAGGACGCTTCGCCTACGCCGAGCCGCTGCGGCTCGCGCTGCAGAACCTCGCGCTCGGCCGCTCCGCCGGCAGCCTCGCCGCGCCGCCGACCGGAACCGCCGTCCGCGCGCTCGTCCGAGACCCCGACTACTCGCCCGAGCTCCAGGGGCGGCTCGGCAAGCTCGAGGGCGCGATCTCGAAGCAGCGCACGGTCAAGTTCCGCTACTGGTCGATCTACCGCGACAGCGAGCAGGAGCGGACGCTCAACCCGTACGCGCTCCTGCCCGAGAACGGCTCGTGGTACGTGATCGGCCACGACCTCGACCGCGCGGACATCCGCACGTTCAGGGTCTCGCGCATCCGCTCAGACATCCGCTTCGCGACCCGGCGCGAGCGCGACTTCAGGTTGCCGCCGGAGTTCGACGTCGAGCAATTCCGCGGCCGCGCCGAGTGGCAGTTCGGCGACGACGCCGGCGAAGCGCGGATCGAGGTCGCACCCGACACCGCGTGGTGGGTGCAGCGCGCGTACGGCGGCGAACGGAACGACGTCGACGGCGACGTCTTCACGACGCGCTATGCCTCATCGGAGCTGCTCGCGCGTTGGATCCTCCGCCAGGACGGCCGCGCCGTGCCGCTCGAGCCGTCCGAGCTGCGCCGGCTCGTCGTCGAAGGCGCGCGCGCCGCACGGACTGCGCACGAAGGGGCGCCCCGCACGCCCGCCGGCCCAGCCGAGCCGGGCGTGGCCGCCGCGAGCGCCGACCGGCCCGCCGGCCCCGTCGCGCCCGAGCGCTTCGGCGTGCTGCAGTCGCTGCTCGCGTACCTGCTCGCAGCCTGCGGGGAGGGCCGCAACGGAACGCTGCCGGCGGCCGAGCTCGTCGAGCGCTTCGCGATCCCGGCCGACCAGCTCGAGGAGCACCTGTCGCTGCTCAACCTGGTGAACTTCGGCGGCGGCTGCTACGCGGTCTACGCCGAGCTGCGCGGCGACCAGGTGTGGGTCGACAAGGAGCTGTTCGGCGACACGTTCCGCCGGCCGCCACGCCTGACGCCGCTCGAAGCGCGTGCGATCAGGCTCGCGCTCGAGTTCGTCGGCCCGATGATCGCGGCGGGCGCGCACTCGCCGCTCGACCGCGTGCGCGCGAAGCTCGAGGAGACGTTCGGGCAGTTCGAGCTGTCGCAGACGCCCGAGCCGCACGCCGGCGAGGAGGAGGATCTCGTCGCCAAGCTGACGACAGGGATCGACGCGCACCGGCTGGTCGAGATCGAGTACCTGAAGCCCGAGGAGCAGGAGGTCGTCGTGCGTACGGTCGAGCCGTACGCGATCGAGCGCCGACTCCCGCACTGGTACGTGCATACCTGGGACATCGAGCGCGACGAGCCGCGCTCGTATCGCCTCGATCGGATGCGCAGGGCGAAGCTCCTGCGCAAGTCGTTCAAGCCGCGCGAGGGCTTCGACCCGTCGGAGCTGAAGCGCGCGACGACGGCGCGGATCTGGTACTCGCCCGCCGTTGCACGGTGGGAGGTCGAGAAGGGCGCGACGCCGCTCGTCGACGGTTCTGCACTGTCGGAGAAGGCGGTCGGCAGCGCTGAATGGCTCGTCGGCGAGGTCGTCTCGTACCGCGGCGAGGCGATCGTGCTCGAGCCGCACGACCTGAGGGCGCGCGTCGCGCAGCGCGCACGCGAGCTCGCGAGCGAGCTCCGGCCGTCCCGCGCGAAGACCTAGCAAGTAACAGTCTGTTACTTGCTCAACCGGTCGAGCGCCCAGCGCGCGTGCTCGGAGAGCAGCTCGTCGCTGCCGCCGGCGTAGCGCTCGAGCAGCGGTCGCGCCGTTTCGTCGCCCGCGTTCCCGAGGACGACGAGCGCGTTGCGCCGAAGCCAGCGCGGGTCGTTGCG
>DATBIC010000112.1:0-29360 GCA_036557145.1 Gaiellaceae bacterium | reverse complement strand
GACGCGGACCGGGAGCAGGTCGGGTCGCCGCTCGTGCTCGTACGGCTACCGCTGCACGAGCTGAAGCTGCCGTCGGGCCGCGAGCACTGGGCGCCGGAGGGCATCCTCGCCTACTCGAAGATCTGCACCCACGCGGGCTGTGCGATCAACCTCTACCGCGCGCCGCTCTACGAGCCGGTCGAGCCGAAGCCGGCGCTCGTCTGCCCGTGCCACTACTCGACGTTCGACCCGGCCGACGGCGGCACCGTCCTCTTCGGGCCCGCCGGCCGGCGGCTGCCGATGCTGCCGCTGACCGTCGACAACGCCGGGCACCTGCGCGCGAAGGGAAACTTCGACGAGGCGGTCGGGCCGTCGTGGTGGGGCGTCCGCCTCAGGAGCCCGAGCCCGTGATCAGGAAGACGGTCCGGTTCGTCGACCAGCGCTCGAGCACCTCGCCGCTGCTGCGGAAGACGCTCCGTTACCTCTTCCCCGACAACTGGTCGTTCCTGCTGGGCGAGGTCGCGCTCTACTCGTTCGTCGTGCTCGTTCTCACGGGCACGTACCTCGCGCTCTTCTACACCGACTCGACCAAGGAGGTCACGTACCACGGGAGCTACGCCCCGCTCCAGGGCCAGCAGATGAGCGAGGCGTACCACTCCGTCCTGAACATCTCGATGAGCGTGCGCGCGGGCCTGCTCATGCGCCAGACGCACCACTGGGCGGCGGACGTCTTCATCGCGGCGATCGTGCTGCACCTGCTGCGGGTCTTCTTCACCGGCGCCTACCGGAAGCCGCGCGAGGTGACGTACCTACTCGGCCTGACGATGCTGATCGTCGCGCTGCTCGAGGGCTACCTCGGCTACTCGCTCGTCGACGACCTGCTCTCCGGGATGGGGCTCGCGATCGGGTACGGCGTGGCGATCTCGATCCCGTTCATCGGCGGCAACTTCGGCGAGCTGATCTGGGGCGGGCCGTTCCCGGGGACGGAGGCGTTCTTCTCGCGCATGTACATCGCCCACGTCTTCCTGTTCCCGGCGCTGATCGCCGTCCTCCTCACCGCGCACCTCGCCCTCGTCGCGCTCAAGCACCACACGCAGTTCAAGGAAGGGCCGCAGCAGACCGACCGGAAGATCGTCGGTGTCCCGATGTACCCCGGCCAGGCGCCCCGCTCGCTCGGTCTCTTCCTCGTCACGACCGGTGTGCTCTTCCTGCTCGGTGGCCTCGCCCAGATCAACCCGATCTGGCTGTGGGGGCCGTACCACACGTACCTCTCGACGAACGGCGCGCAGCCCGACTGGTACCTCGGCTGGCTGATCGGCGCGCTCAGGCTCGTCCCCGGCTTCGACGTGACGATCGGCAACTACACGCTCGTGCCGAACCCGTTCTGGGGCGGCGTGCTGTTCCCAGGCGTCGTCTTCGGCTTCCTCGCCTTCTGGCCGTTCCTCGAGCGCCGCTTCGTCACCCGCGACTACCGCTTCCACAACCTCGCCGAGCGGCCGCGCGAGGCGCCGCTGCGCACCGCCATCGGCCTGGGCGTCTTCGCCTGGGTCTTCCTCGTGTTCGTGGCCGGTGCGGCCGACCGCATCGACGTGATGTTCGGCATCAGCTACACGTCGCTGATCTGGTTCTTCCGCGTTGCGATCTGGATCGTGCCGTTCGTCGTCGGCGCGATCGCCTACCGAGTGTGCGTGGAGCTTCAGCAGGGCGAGGAGGCGGAACGGGCGCGGAAGCGCGCGCAGCAACGTGCCGAGGCGCTGGCGGAGACGGAACGGGCGGGCTGATGTTGACGGTGCTCCAGCAGAAGCTGGCGGAGGCGCACGGGCTGGCGCAGGCGGCCGGCGTCGTGACGGTGAAGGTCGCGGAGCGGCTCGAAGCCTCCTCGCTTCGCAACACGCTCGAGACGATGCGCGAGGACGCCGAGGAGACCCGCGCACGTTGCCTCGCAGTCGAGGAGAGCTTCTCCCCGGCTGCGTACGACGAGGTGCGCGCGCACGCGAACTCGACGAACGACAGCGCCTCCGATCTCGTCGGCGCGTGGTTCAAGGCCGGCACCGACCCCCTGCGCGCGTGGAGCTTCCTGGCCATGGGCGAGGCGGCCGAGGTCGCAGCGTGGTCGGCGGTGGCCGTGCTGGCCGACCGCGCGGGCGCCGGCGACGTCGCCGAACTGGCGGCGTGGGCGCTGCCGGTCCAGCGGCGGCATCTCGCGATCGCGCTCGACGGCTCGCTCGTGCTCGCGGAGTCGTTCGATCCAACGGCGCCACGCTGGGGTTAGAGGAGCCTCTCTGGGGTTTTACGGTCCGCCGCCCGCGGTAGAACGCGTCTATGAGCCTGACGCGGCTGCTCGAATCATGGCCGCTCGTCCGTCAGGTTCGCGAAGGCGACCGGCTCGGAGTCGGGAAGGCCGCGCAGTCGACGCGCTCGCGCGAGCTGCGTCCGCGCATCGCGGACGCCGACCACGTCGTGCAGTCGGTCTGCCCGTACTGCGCGGTCGGGTGCGGCCAGCTCGTCTACGCCGAGGCCGGCAACGTCGTCCAAATCGAGGGCGACCCGGCGAGCCCGATCTCGCGCGGACGCCTCTGCCCCAAGGGCTCGGCTTCGCTCGGGTACGCGACGAGCCCGCTCCGCGAGGCCAAGGTGAAGTACCGGCGCCCGCACGGCACCGAGTGGGAGGAGCTGCCGCTCGACCGGGCGATGGACATGATCGCCGACCGGGTGATCGCCACCCGCCGCGAGACGTGGCAGGCCGAGGACGACGAGGGCAACCCGACGCGGCGCACGCTCGGGATCGCCAACCTCGGCGGCGCGACGCTCGACAACGAGGAGAACTACCTCATCAAGAAGCTGATGACGGCCCTCGGCATCGTGCAGGTCGAGAACCAGGCCCGCATATGACACAGCTCCACGGTCCCCGGTCTGGGGGCCTCGTTCGGACGAGGCGGTGCGACGACCTTCCAGCAGGATCTCGCCAACTCCGACTGCATCCTGATCATGGGCTCGAACATGGCCGAGAACCACCCGGTCGGGTTCCAGTGGGTGATGGAGGCGCGCGAGCGCGGCGCGAAGGTGATCCACGTCGACCCGCGCTTCACCCGGACGAGCGCGATGGCCACACAGTGGACCGGGATCCGCGCCGGCTCCGACATCGCGTTCCTCGGCGGCATCGTCCACTACATCCTCGAGCACGACCGCTGGTTCCACGACTACGTCGTCAACTACACGAACGCGCCGGTGATCGTCCGGGACGACTTCCGGGACACCGAGGACCTCGACGGGTTCTTTTCGGGCTGGAACCGCGACGAGCAGGCGTACGACCCGGAGACCTGGCAGTACGAGGGGATGGACATGCACGCGGCCGCCGGCGGCCGCGAGAAGGGGTTCACCGCCAAGAGCGGGCACGCGGCCGGCGAGGGAGGCGGCGGCTCGGCGCTCCCGCACGGCGAGCCGCCCGACGAAGACCCGACACTCGAGCATCCGCGGTGCGTCTTCCAGATCCTCAAGCGGCATTTCGCGCGGTACACACCGGAGTTCGTCGCGAAGGCCTGCGGCTGCAGCGTCGAGGAGTTCGTCGCCGTCGCCGACGCTCTGTGCGACAGCTCGGGGCGCGAGCGCACGAGCGCGATCGTCTACTCGGTCGGTTGGACCCAGCACACGGTCGGCGTGCAGTACATCCGCACCGCAGCGATCGTCCAGCTCCTGCTCGGCAACATGGGCCGACCCGGCGGCGGCATCCTCGCCCTGCGCGGCCACGCGTCGATCCAGGGCTCGACCGACATCCCGACGCTCTACGACATCCTTCCGGGCTACCTGACGATGCCGCACGTCGGCGCGTACGACGACCTGGCGCACTACGTCGACGCGAACACGTCGCGCGCCGGCTGGTGGGGCAACTTCGGCAGCTACGCGGTCAGCCTGCTGAAAGCGTACTGGGGCGAGCACGCGACGAAGGACAACGACTTCTGCTTCGACTACCTGCCGCGGATCGACCAGGACAACTCGATCTACAAGTGCGTCTTCGACATGTTCGACGGGTCGGTCAAGGGATTCTTCGTCGTCGGGGAGAACCCGGCGGTCGGCTCGTCGCACGCGAAGCTGCACCGGCTCGCGATGGCGAAGCTCGACTGGCTCGTCGTGCGCGACCTCGTCGACATCGAGTCGTCGTCGTTCTGGCTCGACGGGCCGGAGATCGAGACGGGCGAGCTCGAGACGAAGCAGATTGCGACCGAGGTGTTCTTCCTGCCGGCGGCGTCGCACGTCGAGAAGGACGGCTCGTTCACGAACACCCAACGGCTGCTGCAGTGGCACTTCAAGGCGGTCGATCCGAAGGACGACTGCCGGTCCGAGCTCTGGTTCTACTTCCACCTCGGCCGGCTGATCCGGCAGAAGCTCGCCGACGCGAAGGACGAGCGCGACCGGCCCATCCTCGAGCTGACCTGGGACTATCCGGTCGCCGGCGACATCGAGGAGCCGAGCGCCGACGCCGTCCTCGCCGAGATCAACGGCTGGAACGCGAAGCACGAGCCGCTGTCGAGCTACAAGGAGCTCGAGAACGACGGCTCGACGGCGTGCGGCTGCTGGATCTACTGCGGCGTGCGCGCCGAAGGCGTCAACCAGGCGGCGCGCAAGAAGCCGCGCTGGGAGCAGGAGCACCACACGGCACTCGAGTGGGCCTGGGCGTGGCCCGCCAACCGGCGGATCATCTACAACCGCGCGTCCGCCGACCCGGATGGGAAGCCCTGGTCGGAGCGCAAGCGCTACGTGTGGTGGGACGAGGCCGAGGAGAAGTGGACCGGCATCGACGTCCCTGACTTCGACGAGGAGAAGCGCCCCGACTACGTTCCGCCCGACGACGCCAAGGGGCCGGCGGCGATCGCCGGCAACCACCCGTTCATCATGCAGGCGGACGGGCGAGGGTGGCTGTACGCGCCGCACGGGCTCGTCGACGGGCCGCTTCCCGCGCACTTCGAGCCCGACGAGTCGCCGTTTCGCAATCCGCTCTACGGGCAGCGCGCGAACCCGGCGCGCCAGCAGTTCGACCGGCCCGAGAATCCCACGAACCCCGCCGGCTCGCCGGCGTATCCGTTCGTCGTCACCACCTACCGCCTCACGGAGCACCACACCGCCGGCGGGATGTCGCGCAGCGTGCCGCACCTCGCCGAGCTACAGCCGGCGATGTTCGTCGAGGTCCATCCCGAGCTGGCCGAGCTGCGGCAGCTGGAGCACGGAGGCTGGGCGACGATCGTCACCACGCGCGCGGCGATCGAGGCGCGGGTGCTCGTCACCGACCGCATGAAGCCGCGCATGGTCGACGGACGCCGCATCCACCAGGTCGGGCTGCCGTACCACTGGGGATCGAAGGGCCTGACGACCGGCGACGCGGCGAACGACCTGTCCGGTCTCGCGCTCGACCCGAACGTGCACATCCAGGAGGTGAAGGCGTTCACGTGCGACGTGCGCCCGGGGCGGCGCCCGCGCGGCGCCGACCTTCCTGCCTTCGTCGAGCGCGTGCGCCGCGAGGCGGAAGGCGGCGACGAGTGAACGCAACCGCGGAACGTGTCGGCTTCTTCACCGACACGTCTGTCTGCATCGGCTGCAAGGCCTGCGAGGTCGCGTGCAAGGAGTGGAACCTGGTCCCGGAGGACGGCCTCGTGTGGACCGGCGACTCGTATGACAACACGAGCGAGCTCGGCGCGAACACGTGGCGGCACGTCGCGTTCGTCGAGCAGCGTGCGCCGCTGCGTCTCGACGGAGACGTGGCGACGCTCGATGCGGAGCCGATGCGCTGGCTGATGGAGTCCGACGTGTGCAAGCACTGCACGCACGCCGGCTGCCTCGACGTCTGCCCGACGGGGGCGCTGTTCCGCACCGAGTTCGGGACGGTCGTCGTCCAGGAGGACGTCTGCAACGGCTGCGGCTATTGCGTGCCGGCGTGTCCGTTCGGCGTGCTGGACAAGCGACATCTGCCGCGCAAGCCGGACGACATGCCACTACAGCTGCCGCTGCTCGGCAAGAACGAGGACGGGCGAGTCTGGAAGTGCACGCTCTGCTACGACCGGCTGAAGGGCGGGCACGAGCCCGCGTGCGCCCAGGCGTGCCCGACGAAGTCGATCCAGTTCGGCGAGCTCGACGAGCTGCGCGAGCGCGCCGACAAGCGGCTCGAGAAGCTGCAGGCGGAGCAGTGGAACGGCGCGCGCCTCTACGGTCGCGACGAGGACGACGGCGTCGGCGGCTTCGGGGCGTTCTTCCTGCTGCTCGACGAGCCCGAGGTCTACGGGCTGCCGCCCGACCCGGTCGTGCCGACGAAGCACCTGCCGCGGCTGTGGGCGTCGACGGCGCTCGCGTCGGCGGCCGTCTTCGCCGGTGTCGCGCTCGCGTTCCTGGGCGGCCGCGAATGACCGGCACGCCGTCGGGTAAGCGCTCCGTCACCGAGCTCGGGTCGCAGATGCGCTCCTACTACGGCCGGCCGATCGTCAAGGAGCCGGTGTGGCAGCCGGAGATCCCCTTCTACTTGTGGACGGGCGGCATCGGCGGCGCGTCGTCGGTCCTGCACGGCGTCGCGCGGCTCACGGGCAACCACGAGCTCGCGAAGCGCACGCTCCTGATCGGCGCCGCCGCCGACGCCGTGTCGCCGCTGCTCCTGATCTCGGACCTGGGACGGCCCGAGCGCTTCCTCAACATGTTCCGCGTCTTCAAGGTGACGTCGCCGATGAGCGTCGGCAGCTGGATCCTCGGCGTCTCGGGCACGGCCTCCGCCACTGCCGCCGCGCTCGAGCTGCTCGGTTTGCGCGGCCCGATGAAGTGGCTCGCCGAGGCGGTCTCGTTCGTCACCGGTCCGCCGCTCGCGACGTACACCGGCGCGCTCTTCGCCAACACGGCGATCCCGGTTTGGAGCGAGGCGCGCGACGAGCTGCCGTGGCTCTTCGGCGCGAGCGCGTCCGCGAGCGCAGGCGCAGCGGCGCTGATCGCGACGCCGGCCGAGAGCGCGGCCCCGGCGAGGCGGGCGGCGATCGGCGGCTCGCTCGCCGCGCTGGGCCTCGCCGAGCTGATGGAGCGCAAGCTCGGCGTCGTCGGCGAGGTCTACAAGCAGGGCGACGCGGGCAGGTACGGAAAGATCGCCAAGGCCGCCACCGCAGCCGGCGCCGCGCTGATCGCGACCCGCGGGAAGCGAAGCCGCGCGGCTGCCGCGCTCGGCGGCACGCTCGTGCTCGCCGGCGAGCTCGCCCTCCGCTGGTCGGTGTTCCGTGCCGGGTTCCAGTCGGCCGCCGACCCGAAGTACACGGTCATCACGCAGAAGGAGCGGTCACGGGCATGACCGAAAGCGCACGCGCTCCGCGTGCGCGTAGACGTTCACGCGATCGGCGCGCGCGAAGCCGCACAGCGTGATTCCCTGCGTCTCGGCGAGCTGAACGGCGAGACTCGACGGCGCACCGACGCCGACGAGGACGCCGCAGCCGGCGAGCGCCGCCTTCTGGACGAGCTCGAAGGAGAGCCTGCCGCTCACGCAGAGCAGCCGCCGGTCGAGAGGAACGAGCCCTGACCGGAACGCCCAGCCGACGACCTTGTCGAGCGCGTTGTGGCGGCCCACGTCCTCGCGCGCGCAGATCAGCGTCCCGTCGAGGTCGAAGAGGCCCGCAGCATGGAGGCCTCCGGTCGCGGCGAAGCCGGGCTGCGCAGCGGCGAGCTGGTCCGGCAGCGATCCGAGCACGCCCGCCTCGACCGAGACGTCCGTCGTCACGGGCGGCGCCGAGACTGCGACGGCGTCGAGCGCTCCCTTGCCGCACACGCCGCACGACGACGAGGTGTAGAAGTGGCGGCGCAGGTGGTCGGGGTCGAACGCTCGCACTCGCAGGTCGACCGTGTTCGCGGCGAGGTCGGCGGTCGGCGCCGCGTCGACGGGGCCGAGCCCTTCGCCGAGCGCGAACCCGAGCGCGAGCTCCTCGTCGTGGCCGGGCGTGCGCATCGTCACCGCGACGGGCTCGCCGTCGATCCTGATCTCGAGCGGCTCCTCGACGGCGACGTCGTCGAGGTCACCGTCTGTCGAGCCGCGCGCGACGCGAACGCGCGCCGTCGCGCGCTGCGTGGCCGCTGCCGAGCCACCGGCGAGGTCGGCGGCGCGGTTGAGATTCACGAGCACTGCGTCGGGCAGCTCGACGCGAACGGCACCGAGCTCGTCGACGGCGTCACGGAGGCGAAGCTCACCGGCCTCGAGGCGCCGCTCGAGCACGGCGAGCGCCGCCTTTCGGTACGCGCCGGGCAGCGGCCCGCGCGACGGCACGGCGGCGCCGTTCCCGTCACAGGCATCGGCAAGAGCGCGAAGCGCGTCCCCGGTCAGCGACACGCAGTCGACGGGGACGACGACGCACAGGTCGGTCGACGCGACGCGCAGCGCGGCGACGAGACCGGCGAGCGGCGCCCGCACCTCGGTGTCGTCGTCGACCAGCGGAAACGGCAGCTCCAGGCCGTCGGCGAGCTTCCCGACCGCGATCCGGCGGTCGCACGACTCGCCGAGGAGACGCCAGGCGCGCTCGGCGAGCGTCTCGCCGTCGACGCGCGCGAGCGCCTTCGGCGAGCCGAAGCGCGTGCTCGCCCCGCCGACGAGCAGCACCCCGGTCAGCGCCGGCTTCACGGGTGCGCTTCCCGCGGCAGGTCGATCACGAACGTCGAGCCGACGCCCGGCATGGAGCGCAAGCTCATCCTTCCGCCCATCTGCTCGACGAGCTCTCGGCTGATGAAAAGACCGAGGCCGCTGCCGCCGACGCCGGTGTGCATGTCGGGATCGACGCGGTAGAACTTCTCGAAGACGCGCTGCTGGGCCTCCGGCGCGATGCCGATCCCCTCGTCTTCGACTTCGATCCGCGCATGGCCGTTCGGCTCGCTCACGCGGAGCCGGATCGACCCGCCGTCCGGTGCGTACTTGAGCGCGTTGTCGACGAGGTTCGCGAGCACCTGCCGCAGCCGCGCCGGGTCGCACTCGACGTGAACGTCTCCGGGCGCATCGAGCACGAACGTGTACTTGTCTGCCGCCCGGACCCGGGCAGAGGCCAGCACGCTCTCGCCGAGCTGCCGAAGCTCGCAGGTCTTGCGGTCGAGCGTGAGCCTGCCACGGTCGAGCTGCGAGGCGACGAGGATCTGCTCGACGATGCCGCGCAGCCGTTCCGACTCCTCCTCGATCATCGTGAGCAGCCGGCGGTCCATGTCGGCGTCGGCCGGGCGATCGACGCGCGTCAGCGTGCGCACGGCTCCGTAGACGGCCGCGAGCGGCGTGCGCAGTTCGTGCGAGGCGGTCGCGAGGAACTCGGCCCGCGCCCGCTCGAGCCGCTGCTCGTCGGTCACGTTGCGAAGCACGAGGACGCGACCGTCGGCGAATCGGCTCTCGCTGACCGCGAACCAGCGGTCGGCGCCGTCGCGCTGCACCGGGACCTGTGCCGTCCCGGCACGCGCCAGCGACGCCTCGACACCCGCGAGCTCGGGAAGGAGCGCCGCGACCGGCCGGCCGAGGGCCGCCTCCTCGGAGACGCCGAGGTTGGACGCGGCGGCCCGATTCCAGTAGCGGACGGTCCCGTCGGCGTCGACGAGCACGACGGCCTCCTGCACGTGCTCGAGCGAGCGCGACGCCCGATCGCCGCGCTCGGCACGCTGCCGGGCTTCCTGCTCGCGCCGGTAGAGATCGTGGAGCCGGCCCGGAAGCTGCGCGAGCAGGGCGGCGCCGATCGCCGCCGCACCCGCGGCGAGCAGCAGGACGAAGGCGAGCGCACGCCAGAACGTGTGCCGCTGCTCGCGCTCGGCCTCGGCGACGATCTGGTCGGCGTGGTTCCCGAGCGCCGCGGCGCTGGCTCGGAAGCGGTCGAAGCGGGCCTTGCCGCCGAGCACGTGGGACTGGGCGCGGAGCTGGCCGGCGCGGCCGCTCCGCACGAGGACGATCTGCCGTCTCAGGTACGCGTCGACCGAATGCGCAAGCCGTCCCGTTCGCTGCACCTGCCCGGCGATCTCGGGCCGGCGCACGGTCAGCCGCTGGAGCTCGGCGAGGTCCGCCGCGAACCGGGTCCTCGCGCCGGCGTACGGCTGGAGGCTGGCGGGGTCGGCGCTGATCACGTAGCCGCGAACGCCCGTCTCCTCGTCCAGCATCTGCACGAGCAGGTCCCGGGAGACGAGGCGCAGCGGAAAGGCCTCCTTGACGTACCGGTCCTCCGCGCTCCGGTACAGACGGTACGTCGTGAAGAGACCGGCAGCGGTGATCGCGAGGAGCAGCCCCAGCATGGTGGCGAGGGCGAGCCGCGTCCGCCGCCGCGCGACCAGCCCGCTGTCGGGCCGCCGGGCCGAGGCGCCGGAGCTCATGCGCGAGACGATACGCCCAGGTCGGGGCGTCAGCGGCGCGCGGCCTCGTCGGCGACGTCGACCAGCCAGTCGGCGAGCTCGAGGCCGCCGGCCTCGGCGGCGAGCCGCCAACGGTCGGCCCGGTCCGGCGCCACGTCCAGCCGCAGGCGCTCGACGGTGCCCCCGCCGTCCGAGGCACGCGCAGCCCTCAGCTCGGCGCGGAGCTCGTTGCGCGACCACCCGTGCTGCTCGGCGCGATCGAGCCAGGCGTCCTGCTCGTCCTCGGCAAGCGCGGCGACCTCGGAGTGGTGCGCGAAGCTCAGGCCGTCCCGCCGCCGGGACACCTCGAAGCGGCGGGCGACCCAGGCGTAGTTGCGGAGCGTCTGGCAGCCGAAGCCGGTGATCGCTTCGGCCTCGCGGTAGCGGTCGCCGTAGCGCTCCTCGCCGAAGCAGGCCCAGTCGGCAAGCCACCACGTCGACGCGTCGGCGAAGCTGCAGATCTTCCGCCCGATCGCCTCCCACCGGTCGAAGTCGAGATCGCCCGGGAGGCCCATCGCGATGCGGCCGTAGGCCTCCTGCGGGCCGGCGTCGAGCGAGATCCCGCCGAGCGCCGGCGGCTCGCCCGAGTCTCTCCTCGGCGGCACCGCCTTCACCTTCGCGCCAGCGGCGTGGTCGCTGCGCGGGCCCCCGAGCCACGGGGCGAGCAGCTCCTGGATCTCCTTGCACCCGAACGAGCCGTCGAGGCGAGCGCGCACGCGGCGGTCCTCGACGACGAGCAGCGTCGGCAGCTTCGCGATCGACAGGCGCTCGACGAGATCGGCGCGCTCGTCGCAGTTGACGCGCTGCAGGGTGAACGCCAGGTGATTCTGGCGCCGCTGGAGCACCTGAGCGAGAAAGCCCTCTGCTCTCCGACAGGGGCCGGAGGTCGGCGAGTAGAAGAAGCAGAGCGTCGGCCTCGCAACTCGGGGCGCGCGGCGCTCGCGGATCTGCGGCACGGCAGCCGTGTGTTCGATCGTCGTCATCGATCCCTCCCAGGTCATCCGCGTCACCGCCGCGTCGCTCCATGTTCCATACTCCGGAGCGGCGAGACGGGAACGGCTCTTCGAACCAACGTGGCCTGGCTTCACGAAGCAGACCGTCTGCTCCATGTTCTCCGAATCGACCGATTCCGAAACCTCGCTGCGCGCTTTTCGGAGGACCGGACCCGCGGAGGTTTGCGCGCCCTGCACGCGGAGCAATGGAACGGCCGATGACTTCGAAAGGAGCACTCCAATGCTGTTGCTGATCGTTATCGCGCTGCTCGCGATCATCGCGTTCGGCGTCGGCTTCACCGTTCACTGGTTGTTCGTCGTCGCAGTGATCCTCGCGCTGATCTGGCTGATCTCGTTCTTCGCCGGCGGCACCGGAGGGCGCACGCGGCGAACCTGGTGGTGACGACGCGGCGATGATCGAGATCGGCTACGCGCTCTCCTCGGAGGAGCATCCGCCGTCGGAGCTCGTTCGTCAGGCCGTTGCCGCCGAAGAGGCAGGGTTCGAGTTCGCGCTGATCTCCGATCACTACCACCCGTGGATCGACCGGCAGGGGCAGAGCCCGTTCGCCTGGTCGGTGCTCGGGGCGATCGGGCAGGCCACGTCGACGCTCACGCTGGGCACCGGCGTGACCTGCCCGACGATGCGCATCCATCCCGCGGTGATCGCGCAGGCGGCGGCGACCTGTGCGTTGCTGATGCCCGGCCGGTTCTTCCTCGGCGTGGGCACCGGCGAGAACCTCAACGAGCACGTGCTCGGCGACCGCTGGCCGAGCTACGAGGAGCGCGCCGAGATGCTCGAGGAGGCGGTCGCGATCATCCGCCGCCTCTGGAAGGGAGGGCTCGTCTCGCACCGGGGCAGGCACTACACGGTCGACCGCGCGCGTCTCTACAGCGTTCCCGACGAGCCGCCGCCGATCGCCGTCGCGGCCGGAGGCGAGCAGGCCGCCGAGCTCGCGGGGCGGATCGGCGACGCACTCGTGTCGACCGCGCCCGACGCCGAGCTGGTCGACCGCTTCGAGGCGTCCGGCGGCTCCGGCCGCCCGCGCTACGGCCAGCTGACGGTGTGCTGGGCAGAGACCGAGGCCGAGGCCGTCCGCACGGCCGCGGAGGTATGGCCCAACGCCGCGGTCGAGGGCGACCTCGGGCAGGAGCTCGCGCTGCCGCGCCACTTCCGGCAGGCGACGGCGATGCTCGACCCGCAGCAGGTCGCCGAGGCGGTCGTGTGCGGGCCCGATCCCGACCGCCACCGCGAGGCGATCGCCGAGTTCGAGCGGGCCGGCTTCGACCGGGTCTACGTGCACCAGGTCGGGCCCGACCAGGCGGGATTCATGCGCTTCTACGCCCGCGAAGTCCTCGCTCGCGCACCCGTGCCTCGATGAGCCTCGCGGAGCCCGACCGCGCACCATCCGCGCATCGGCCCGCTCCAGCGTCGCTGCCAGACCTGCGCGACGCGGCGGCGCATTGCCGCAACTGCGACCTGTGGCGCACCGGCACGCAGACCGTCTTCGGCGAGGGACCTGCCGATGCTGCGCTGATGCTCGTGGGCGAGCAACCGGGCGACCACGAGGACGTCGAGGGGCGGCCGTTCGTCGGGCCGGCGGGTCGGCTCCTCGACGAGGCGCTGCTCGCTGCGGGCATCTCCCGCGACGAGGTCTACCTCACGAACGCGGTCAAGCATTTCAAGTGGCGGGCACGCGGCAAGCGGCGGATCCACGACAAGCCGAGCTGGAGCGAGGTCGGCGCGTGCCGCCCGTGGCTCTACGCCGAGCTCGCGGTGGTACAGCCGCAGGTGCTCGTCCTCCTCGGCGCGACTGCCGCACAGAGCCTCCTCGGCCGCACGTTTCGCGTGACGCGCGAGCGCGGGCGTCCGATCGCGGACACCGGCTTCGCCGACTTCGTCGTCGCGACACTGCACCCGTCGGCGATCCTGCGCATCGGCGACCGCGACGAGCGGGCCGCGGCGCTTCAGGGGCTCGCCGACGATCTCGGCCACGCCTCGTCCCTCCTCGCGTGACAAGCCGCGTTTACCGGCCGGACCGCCGGGCACGTCCAGACGTGAGATGACGGTGCAGCTCGCGGTCGCGGTGTCGGCGACCTGGGGCGTCGGGATGTTGATGGTGGCGCTCGGGCAACACAGGCACCTGCTCGAGCGGCGGACGTTCGGTCGCTGCCCGTCGTGCGGCCGCAAGCTGACGCGCCGCGCCTGCTGCGACGTCTGCAGCCGTCCGCACTAGTGGTCGCGTCCGTAAGTTTGTTCGTGATTGGCCGAGCGAAGAGCAAGCAGGCCAAGGACGCAGGGAGCCCCCGTACCGACTGAGGTACGGGGGTGACCGAGGACGCTGGCATGCGCCGCTTTGCAGCCGGCCAAGCACACAACCGAACTTGCGGACGAGGCCACTAGGTGCGCCGAGCCCGCGTCGGCTGCTCGGGTTGGAACTACGCGCACTGGCGCGGCGGCGTCTTCTACCCCGAGCGGATGCCGGCGCGGAGCTGGCTGAGCCACTACGCCACGCGGTTCGGCACGGTGGAGCTCAACACCACCTTCTACCGGCTGCCGCCGCCGACCGCCGCGGGACGCTGGCTCGACGAGACGCCGGACGACTTCGTGTTCGCGGTGAAGGTGAGCCGCTTCGCCACGCACGTCAAGCGCCTCGCCGAAGCGGGTGAGGTGCTGGGACGGCTGCTCGACCGGATCGCGCCGCTCTCCGGATCGACGAAGCTCGGCCCGCTGCTCTGGCAGTTGCCGCCGACTTTCCGGCGCGACGACGATCGCCTCGCGGCGGCGCTCTCCGAGCTGCCCGTCTCGCTGCGCCACGCGTTCGAGTTCCGGCACGCGAGCTGGTTCACGCCCGACGTGCTGGAGCTGCTCCGGTCGCACAACGCCGCGCTGGTGATCGCCGACCGTCCGGAGATCCACGCGTTCCAGACGCACGAGCTGACGGCGGACTTCGCCTACGTCCGCTTCCACCACGGCTCACGCGGCCGGCGGGGCAACTACTCGGACGCCGAGCTGGAGGAGTGGGCGCGGCGGATCGCCGACTGGAGGACGCGAGGCGACGTCTTCGCGTACTTCAACAACGACTGGGAAGGCTTCGCGCCGGCCAACGCCCACGAGCTCGTGCGGCTGCTCGACGGCGTGTTTGCCGAGCGCCGGAGCGCGGTAGGCGTGAACGCAAGCGACGAAGGAGAGAGCGAATGGCGGACACCAAGCTGAAGGGCAAGCGGATCGCGATCATCGCGGCCGACATGGTGGAGCAGGTCGAGCTGGTCGAGCCTCGGAAGGCGCTCGAGGCGGCCGGCGCCGAGACCGAGCTGATCTCGATGAAGCCGGGCATGATCCAGGGCTTCGACCACTTCGACAAGGCCGACACCCACAAGGTCGACAAGACCGTGGAGGAGGCCGACGCGTCGGACTACGACGGCTTGCTGATCCCGGGCGGGGTCGGCAACCCGGACCTCATGCGCGGCGACGAGAACATGGTGGCGTTCACGCACGCGTTCTTCGAACAGGGGAAGCCGGTCGCCGCGATCTGCCATGGCCCCTGGATGCTCGTCGAGGCCGGTGTCGTCCGCGGGCACAAGCTGACCTCGTGGCCGACGCTGCAGACCGACATCCGCAACGCCGGGGGCGAGTGGGTCGACGAGAAAGTCGTCGCCGACGGCGGCCTCGTCACGAGCCGCAAGCCGGACGACATCCCTGCGTTCAACGCGAAGATGATCGAGGAGTTCGCGGAAGGGATCCACGCGCAGCAGCGCGAGAAAGCAGGCGCGAGGTAGTCAGCAGACGCGAGGTAGTCAACGGCGCGCCGCTCGCCGGTCGTGCACGATGCGCCATACGCGCAACGGCAGCAGGCCGACGAGCGGCGCGCGCCGCCCGAGGTCTTCGCGGTCCTCGCGATCGAAGGCGGCGGCGTAGCGAGCGGCGTCGGCAGGCGACGCGTAGCGCTTCTCACCGGCCCCGCCGCCGCACCGCTCGCAGTGCCACGACATCGTCGCTCCTTCGGCGTGGAAGCGCAGCCGATGTCCGGCGAGGCGGCAGCGAAGGGGCGTCACGACTCCCTTCGACGTTGTCCCGCCGCGTCTCCGCGTAAACAGTCCGTGAGCTGCGGTTAACGCCGGGCGCGGCGGGTAGCCAACGGACGATGAGCACCGAGACCGCCGTGCGCCGGAGTCCGGACGCGAAGCCGGAGACGATCGAGACCAACATCCCGGGGCGGCTCGACCGCCTCCCCTGGTCGCGGTTCCACTGGCTCGTGATCACGGGCCTCGGCACCGTCTGGATCCTCGACGGCCTCGAGGTGACGATCGTCGGCTCGATCGGCGCGCGGCTCACCGAGAAGGGAAGCGGCATCTCGCTGACGGCCGGCGGGATCGGCACCGCCGCGGCGATCTACGTGGCCGGCGCCTGCATCGGCGCGCTGTTCTTCGGGCAGCTCACCGACCGCTTCGGCCGCAAGAAGCTGTTCTTGATCACGCTCGGCGTCTACTTCGTCGCGACCGCGGCGACCGCGTTCGCGTGGGTGCCCTGGTACTTCTACCTCTGCCGCTTCTTCACCGGCGCGGGTATCGGCGGCGAGTACTCGGCGATCAACTCGGCCATCGACGAGCTGATCCCCGCGCGCGTCCGCGGACGCACCGACCTGATCATCAACGGCTCGTATTGGTTCGGCTCGGCGCTCGGCTCGCTCGCCGCGCTGTTCTTCCTCAGCTCGCTGTTCCCGACCGACATCGGCTGGCGGATCACGTTCGCCCTCGGCGCCGTGCTCGCGCTGTCGATCATGCTCGTGCGACGGAACGTGCCCGAGAGCCCGCGCTGGCTCTTCATCCACGGCCGCGAGGACGAGGCCGAGAAGATCGTCCGCGGCATCGAGCAGGACATCGAGCGCGAGTCCGACGAGAAGCTCGAGGAGGTCGACGACACGATCGAAGTGCGCCAGCGCGAGTCGATTCCGTTCCGCACGATCGGCAAGACCGCGTTCAAGCTCTACCCGCGGCGCGCCGTGCTCGGACTTGCGCTCTTCGTCGGCCAGGCGTTCATCTACAACGGCGTCACCTTCAACCTGGGTGATCTGTTCAGCACGTTCTACGGCGTCTCGTCGTCGTACGTGCCGGTGTTCATCATCGTGTTCGCGATCGGCAACCTGCTCGGGCCGCTCCTGCTCGGGCGGCTCTTCGACACGGTCGGGCGCGTGCCGATGATCACCGCCACCTATCTGGGCTCGGCGGCGGTCGCGGTCGTGCTCGCGCTCCTCTTCGTCGGCGGAGCGCTCAACTCGCCGTGGGCGTTCGAAGCGCTGATCTTCGCGACCTTCTTCCTCGCATCGGCAGGGGCGAGCGCCGCGTACCTGACCGTCAGCGAGATCTTCCCGATGGAGACCCGTGCGCTCGCGATCGCGTTCTTCTACGCGATCGGCACCGGCCTCGGCGGGATCATCGGCCCACTGCTCTTCGGGCACCTGATCGCGACGAACGACAAGAACATGGTGATGGTCGCCTTCCTGATCGGCGCCGCGGTGATGGCACTCGGCGGCGTCGCCGAGCTCTTCCTCGGCGTCCGCGCGGAGAACGCGCAGCTCGAGGACATCGCGAAGCCGCTCACCGCCGAGGAGGCGGAGAGCGGCGAGCTCGCCGGCGAGGGGAAGGAAGAAGAGGACGCGGACGAGCAGCGCTGGCGCGAGCGCGACGAGCGGCGCCGGCAGCGCGAGCGCGCCGGCAGGCGCCGCTACCGTCCCGGCCCCGGCACCGGCGACTGGTTCTACTCGCCCGGCATGCTCGGGACGTCGATCAGGTCGCGCCGCGCCTCGCCGCGCATCCTCGACGTCGAGCTCGACGCGATCTCACGCGCCGTCGAGGAGGCCGAGCACCCGGTCGGGCGCGAAGAGCTCGCGCGCCGCGTGCGCGCCGGGCGCTGGGGGCCCGGCCGCTTCCGGGCGGCGCTCGACGAGGCGCTCGCCGAGGGCCGCATCCGGCGCGTCGCGAAGTCGCGCTACGCGCCGGCCGAGTCGGGCTAGACGCGAATCCCCCGATCGGGGTAGCTCGCCCCCGGCAGCAGGCCCGATGACTTCGAGGTGGGACGGAAGAGACGCGCGCTGGTGACCGGATCGAGCGGCCTGATCGGCTCGGAGATGGTCGCATTCCTCGACCGCCGCGGCTGGCAGGTCGACGGCATCGACAACAACATGCGCCGCGAGTTCTTCGGGCCGGACGGCGACACGTCGTGGAACCTCGACCGGCTTCGCGCGACGACTCGCAGCTTCACCCATCACGCGATCGACATCCGCGACCGTGCGCGGGTCGAGCGCATCGTCGCCCGGTCGCGGCCTGATCTCGTCGTGCACTGCGCGGCGCAGCCGTCGCACGACCTGGCCGCGCGCCGGCCGTTCGACGACTTCGAGGTCAACGCGCTCGGGACGCTCAACCTGCTCGAGGCCGTGCGCATGCACGTCGCGGAGACGCCGTTCGTGTTCATGTCGACGAACAAGGTCTACGGAGATGCGCCCAACGAGCTCGAACTGGTCGAGCTGGAGACGCGCTTCGACTACGCCGACCCGAAGCTACGGGACGGCATCGACGAGGGCATGAGGATCGACGGGACGACGCACTCGCTCTTCGGCGCGTCGAAGGCGTCCGCCGACCTGCTCGTGCAGGAGTACGGCCGGTATTTCGGGATGCCGACCGTCTGCCTGCGCGGCGGCTGCCTCACGGGGCCGAACCACTCGGCCGCAGAGCTGCACGGGTTCCTCGCGTACCTCGCGCGGGCCGTGCGCGACGGGCTCCCCTATCGGGTGTACGGCTACAGGGGCAAGCAGGTTCGCGACAACATCCATGCCCACGACGTCTGCACCGCGATCATGGCGTTCGCGGAGCGCCCGAGCGCCGGCGCCGTCTACAACCTCGGCGGCGGGCGCGAGAACAGCGTCTCGATGCTCGAGGCGATCGCGCGCTTCGAAGACCTGTACGCGCGCCGGCTCGACTGGACCTACGTCGACGAGCCGCGGCGCGGCGATCACGTCTGCTACATCACCGACCTGAGCCGCTTCCGCACCGACTACCCGGAGTGGGAGCGGCAGCTGGGGCTCGACGAGCTCTTCGGGCAGTTCGGCGCGGTCGCCGCTGCCGCCTGACGGCTACCTGCAGCGCCGGAAGAGCGCGTCGAGGCCGTCGGCCGAGACCAGGCAGAAGTCGCGCGAGACGATGCGGTTCGGCAGCGCCGGCCCGAGCTTGGAGGAGCTGTTCGGCTCGGACCAGCCGTCGTAGCGGCTCGTGAGGATGAGCCAGTCGGCCGCCCGCAGCGACCGGGCGAGCCCCGACCCAGCGCGGTTGGCGGTCTGCGGGTCGAGCTCCATGTAGAACGAGGCCGGCTTCAGCTGCGGCAGCAGGTAGTAGAGGTACGCGTCGTTGTAGTTGCTGCGGCGGAGATCGACCGGGCCGACGAACAGCGACTGTCCGGGCTTCGCCAGCCGGGCGGCCGTTCGGGCGACGGCCTGCGCCTGCTGTGCCTCAGAAGAGCCTCCGACGGGGAAGGAGCGAGGCCCGACGCGGACCTGGAACGCTTCGAGCGGGTACGGCGCCGAGATGCGCCCGAGCGGGTCCGCGCCGGCGCCGAAGAAGACGGCGACCGCCAGCCCCGCGACGCCGAAGGCCGCCACGTATCCGGAGAGTTGCGCGAGACCGACGGGCGAGTGCTTCCCGGCCCGCCATGCGAGCGCCGCGACGAGCGCAGGCAGCAAGGTGAGCGAGACCACGCAGCCTGCCACGACGTGCACCTCGTCGGCACGGGAGAACGTCGTCGGCAGGAGTGCCGCCGACAGCAACCCGCCGGCGAGCAGGAGGCGCGCCTGGAGATCACGACGGTCAGCACGCAGGAGGACGGCTCCCACGACCACGAGCAAGATGGTCGCGAGGATCGACGGCGTCAGGATCAATCCCGGGAACCCGCGCGGCGTCGGGAACGGAAGCCGCCTGCCCGGCTCGCTCGCAAGCAGCTGGTGCGCGAGCCGCTCGAGACCGGAACGACCCGCCAGAACGGCCTGCGGGAGATAGGCGGCGGCGACCACGAGGAACCCCGCGACCGCGCGCATGCGCTCGCGCCACGACAGCGCACCGAGCATGATGGCAATCGGCAGCGCGGCGGCGAGCACGAGGTCGAAGCGCTCGAGGAAGCAGCAGCCGAACAGCGCACCGCCGGCGGCGAGCGACGCGTTGCGGCGCCGTCCGGCCGGAGTCGCAAGTGCGTGCGCGAGTACGGCGAGCCCGGAGGCTGCGAAGGCGACCGAGCCGTAGAACGCGATCGCCTGGACTCCCTGGCCGGCCAGCAGGAACGCCGAGACGACCACCGCGAGAAAGCCCGCGGCGGAGCCGAAGCGCCGCGCGACGAGATACAGAGCGAGGACGATCGCGAGCCGGTAGGCGAGCCCGACCGAGCGTTCGGTGGCGACGCTGAGCCCGAAGAGCTTGCCGGCGCCGCCGACGAGCCATAGGTTCCCCGGTCCGTAGAAGGTCAGGAAGTCCCGCCACGGGACGGCGCCGTGGAACACGCGTTCGCTGTAGGCGAGCACCATCCCCTCGTCCATCTCCGCGCCGGGAGCACCGAACTGGCGCAAGAACAGCGCGACGACACCACCGGCACACGCCGCGCCGAGAGCGAGCTTCGCCAGTCCCCGCGCACCGAACAGCCGCCTCGCGCGCGGCGGAGCGACGACGAGCCCGGCGTCCATCACCGGACTGCGACTCGATCTGCAGGCGTCTGCTCGACCGCGCTCCGCCGCCGAAGCTGGACGACGCTGGACCGCCGCCAGGACGCGCTCGCACCGCTGCGCCGGTAGTCGCCGCAGCTGAGGTGCGCCTCGAGGAACACGTAGAGAACGATGAACAGGTAGCGGCTGCCCATCTCCTTCAGCGACAGCTTCGAGCGGCCGCTGGCGCGGTTGCGCCAGCGGATCGGGATCACGCCGAAGGTGTGGCCGCGCACGGAGGCCTTCAGGGGGATCTCTACGGTCAGGTTGAAGTGATTCGAGAGCAGCGGCGAGACCGTCTCGATCACCTCGCGCCGGTACGCCTTGAAGGCGTTCGTCGTGTCGTTGAAGCCGGTGCGGAACAGCACTCGGATCCCCGTGTTGACGATGCGGTTGATGACGAGCTTCAACCACGGGTAGCCGACGACCGTCGCGCCGCGCATGAACCGTGAGCCAAACGCGCAGTCGTACCCCTGCTCCAGCACGGTGTAGTAGCCGACGAGATCTGCCGGGTCGTCAGAGCCGTCGGCCATCACGATCGCCACTGCATCGCCGGTGAAGAGATCGAGCCCGGAGCGCACCGCGTAGCCGAAGCCACGCGGATAGTGAGACGAGACGCAGCGAACCTTCGGGTCGCGCCGCGAGACCTCGGCGACGGCTGCAGCGGTGCCGTCGGTCGAGCCGTCGTCGACGACGATCACCTCGTGCTCGATGCGGGCCGAGGTCAGCGTAGCGACAACACCCGACACCGTCTCCACGACCGAGCCCTCCTCGTTGTGCGCCGGGATGACGACGGAGAGCTTCACGCGAACACCGCATGCAATTCGCGGCGATGCTCCGTCAGCCAGCCGTGGATGTCCGCCAGCACGTCCACACAGCTGCGCCGCGGGCGCCACGACGTGTACGACTCGAGCCGTGCACAGTCGCTGACGTAGATCGGAAGGTCGCCGGGACGCTCTTCGCCCGCCGGCTCGACAGGCACCGTGCGTCCGGCGATTTCACGGCAGAGCTCGGTCGTCTCGTGCAGCGACAGCGTGCGCTCCCCGCCGCCGCCGACGTTGACGGTCGCACCGGCCCAGATGTCGGGGCGGCACAACTGGTCGTCGACGAGGTCTGCGAGATCGGCGACGTGAAGCACGTCGCGCACCTGCTTGCCGGAACCGTTGAAGCCCAGGTACCGCAGGCTCCTGCCCAGCGTGTGCGCCACCATCCAGTACGTGAACACGCCCTGGTCGACCTTGCCCATCTGCCACGGCCCGGCAACCACACCGCACCGGTCGACCACCGAGCGGAGCCCGTAGGCGGACGCATACTCCTCGACGAGGAGCTCAGCGGCGAGCTTGGTCGCGCCGTAGAGCGTACGAGCGCCGGTCAGCGGGAACGACTCGGAGATCCCGGCAGCGCTGACGCCGGGCAGCTCCTGGTCGGCGCTGAGCGTGAAGCGCGTCGAATCCTCCGCGTACCTGACGGCGGAGAGCGCGGCGACCGGGTAGACGCGGCTCGTCGAGAGGAAGACCATCTGCGCGTCCTGCCGCCGGGCCAGCTCGAGGCAGTGGTAGGCGCCGGCGAGATTGGTGTGCAGCGCGTAGTCGGGTGACGACGTGACGCCCGCGAGCACCGAGGGCTCGGCGGAACATTCGACGATCGCATCGAGCCCTTGCAGCTCGGCCAGATCCTCGGGGCGGCGCACGTCGCCGTGGACGAACTCGACGCCGGACTCGCGGAGCCGCGAAAGGTTCAGCTCGGAGCCACGCCGCTTCAGGTTGTCGAGCGCGATCAGCTCCCAGTCGGGGTGGCGACGCGCGAGCAGCGTACAGAGGTTCGCACCGATGAACCCGGCGCCGCCGGTGACGAGGACCGTCCTCGAATTGTTCGCCTTCGCGCTTGCCGCACGTACTGCCATCCGGGCACCCCTGACCTGGTGAGCCGACCGTTCACAACGAAGCGTCGGCGCCCGTGCCGACCGCGCTCATCCCCCGTGAGGGGGAGGGCGGCCGAGAACGACGGCTAGCGCTCGAAGATGCCGCGGTCGCCGAGCTCGGGGCCGTAGAAGCGCCCGGCGAGGTCGAGATGCTCGAAGAGCGTCGCCCCGGCGAGATCGGCGTCGCCGGCGGCGACCGCCTCGAGCAGGCGGCCGTCGATCTCCCGGTGCCGGTCCTGAAGCTCGCCGGCCGCGGAGAAGAGCGCCGGCCGGAAGCGCTCCGTGCGGTCCCAGGCGGGCCTGATCATCTGCAGCAGCCAGGGCGCCCCGCAGGCGTCGTAGAGCGCGAAGTGGAAGTCCGTGTGCGCCCGCATCGCGGCGAGCACGTCCTGGCCCGCCCGCGCCTCGTCGAGATCGCCGAGGTGCGCCCGCGCGGCCTCGACGTCGGCCGGGGTCACGCGCACCGCCGCGCGCCGGACGGCGAGTGACTCGAGGGCGAGCCGCACCTCGAAGAGGTCGCGGAGATCGTCGACGTCGAAGGGCACGACGCGCGCGCCTTGGTGCGGCACGTGCTTCGCGAGGCCGAGCGCCTCGAGCTGCCGCACCGCTTCCCGGATCGGCGAGATGCTCATGCCGAGCGACCGGGCGAGCTCGTCGAGGCGGAGCGGCGTGCCGGGCTGCAGCTCGCCCATGATGATCGCCTCGCGGAGCTGCTCGAGCGCGAACTCGGCCATCGTGCGGTGGCGCAGCCGGCGGCCGTCCGTTTCGCGTGTCGAGGGCACCTCGCGGCGGAGGCTCACACGCGCTTGATCAGATGTCAAACGCTGTGCGAGGATCCGGCAATGCCCTCAGGCGGCCCGCGGGTGTCGATCTCGCAGATCTCCACGTTCAACGCGAGCTTCGCGGAGGACGTCTCCGCGTACCGCGCGGCGGGCCTCGACGGCATCGGCGTGTGGGAGCTGAAGCTCGGCGACGGCCCCGACGACGAGGCGCTCGAGCAGTTGGCCGACTCGGGGCTCGGCCGGGCCTCGGCGGTGCCCGCCGTCCCCTCGATCCTGCCGCTGCCGCTCCTCGGCGGGCCCGTGGATCCTCGCGAGCGCCTGGACGCCTTCCTCGGCTCGCTCCACCGGCTCGCCGCGTTCGAGCCCGGCGGCGTCGTCTGCCTGACCGGGACCGGCGCCGGGCGCGATCCGGACGCAGCGCGCGCGATCGTCGTCGACGGGCTCCGCGAGCTGGCTCTGGAAGCCGAGTCGCTCGGCCTGACGATCGCCCTCGAGCCGTACCAGCGCGAGGGCGGCGCCGAGTGGACGATCGCCTCGACGATCCACGAGGCGCTCGACCTGATCCGCGACGCCGGCGACCCGCCGGCGCTCCGGCTCCAGTTCGACGTCTGGCACCTGTGGAACACCGACACGCTCTTCGACGACATCGCCGCCCACGTCGACCGCTTCGCGGGCGTCCACGTCTCCGACGTGCGCCTCCCGACCCGCAATTTCGCCGACCGCCTCGCCCCCGGCGACGGGATCGGCGAGGTGCCGCAGATCCTCGGCGCGCTCGACGCAGCCGGCTTCGACGGCCTCTACGACGTCGAGATCTTCTCCGACGACGGGACGTTCGGCCTCGACCACGAGGGCTCGCTCTGGCGGCTCGACCCGCTCGAGGCGGCGACGCTCCTCCGCGACAGCTTCCTGGCGTGCTGGCAGGCGCGCGAGGTTGCTGGCACCATCCCCCTGCCTCCCAGTCCCCCCAGTACCCCGTCCGACCGCGACCTGCGGCGGCTGACAACGAAGGAGTAGAGGATGAGAGGACCGAGTTCCCGTTTGGGGCTTGTGCTGCTCGCACTCGCGGCGGTGGCCGTTGCCGTGGCGGCGACGGCGGCGGCGCGCACGACTGCCGCCAAGCCGATCGTCATCGGCTGGGCGGCCGACGGCAACGGCGCGATGGCGCCGTTCGACCAGCCTGCGCTGGCTGCCGCAAAGCTGCGCGTCAATCAGGTCAACGCACGCGGCGGTGTCAACGGAAGGAAGCTGAAGATCATCACGTGCGACACGCAGGGCAACAAGGCGCCGATCGCCAAGTCCTGCGCCCTCAAGTTGATCGGGCAGGGCGCGAACATCATCTTCACGACCTGCGACGTCGATTTCGCCGCTCCGGTCGTGCAGGAGGCGATCAACCGCGGGATCCTGGCGGTCGCACCGTGCATCGGCACCGACCAGATGGGCCCGAAGCGGTTCGGCAAGAAAGGCGCACTCGCGTTCAGCTTCGGGAACGTCGCGCAGGACGAGGGATCGGCGATGGCGCAGTACGCGTGGGGACGTGGCTGGCGCACCGCCTCGCTGGCAACCGACACGGTGATCGTCTACTTCAAGAACGTCGTGCAGGCGTTCAAGGCGCGCTGGCTCCAGCTCGGCGGGAAGATCGCCGACGAGGAGACGTATCAGGATCCGACGTTCGGCGGCAACAACGTGCAGAACGCGGTCAGCCGCCTCAACAACGCCAAGGCCGACGTGATCGTGACGTCGACCGCCGGCGCGTACGGCGCGCTCGCACCGATGGTCACGGGGCTGCGGACGCTCGGCAACAACACGCCGATCCTCAACTCGTGGGCCGGTGACGGGACGTACTGGCTGCCGAAGAGCCCGAAGGTGACGAACTACTACTTCGTCACGTACGCCTCGAGCTTCGGCAACGACCCGAACGCCGCGATCAACAAGCTGGCGAAGCAGGTGAAGGCTGCGACCGGCGGGTTCGTGACCGGGCCGGCTGCGATCGACGGCGTCGTCACCGCGATCAAGCGGGCCGGCGGCTCGACCAACGGCGCCAAGCTCGCGGCGCAGATGGTGAAGTTCAAGAAGGTGCCGACCCTGTCGGGCCTGGTGAGCTTCTCGCCGCAGCTGCACAGCGTGTTCGGCCGGCAGTACCGGGTGATGGAGATCAACAACAACGTGCCCAAGCTGGTCGGCCTCGTCGTCGCCAAGGTCGTGCCCAAGATCTAACCGGGCGCTTGGCGGTAACGGAACCAACGGACGGGAGGCCCGGAGGATCACTCCGGGCCTCCGCCGTCTCGCGAACCTTCGAGGGGGTCGTGGCGCTGAGCGACGTCACGCTCGAGCTCGCGCGCGGCGAGGTGCTCGGGCTGATCGGCCCCAACGGCGCCGGCAAGTCGACGCTCGTCAACGTTCTCTCCGGCTTCGACCGCCCGACGAGCGGCAGCGTCGAGCTCGACGGGCGGGACGTCACGCGCTGGCCGGCGCACCGGCGCGGCCGCCGCGGCCTCGCGCGCACGTTCCAGCACAGCCACTCGTTCGGCTCGCTGACCGTCCGCGAGAACGTCGAGGTGTCCGCGCTCGGCGTCGGCGCGTCGCCGCGTGACGCCTCGACGAAGGCGGAGGAGCTCCTCGAGCTGCTCGACCTCGCAGCCGGCGCCGAGACGCCGGCGCGGTCGCTCGCGCACGGCGACGAGCGGCGCCTCAGCGTCGCGCGGGCACTTGCCACCGACCCGCAGTTCGTGCTGATGGACGAGCCTGCGGCCGGCCTCCCCGAGGCGGAGGTGCCCGCGTTCGCGTCGGTCGTGCGGTCGATCCGCGACGACCACGGCGCCGGCGTCCTGCTGATCGACCACAACATGGCGCTCGTGATGGACGTCTGCGACCGCATCCACGTCCTCGACCAGGGGCGCACGCTCGCGGAAGGGCAGCCGGCCGAGATCCGCGCGAACCTCGACGTCGCCGCCGCCTATCTCGGCGAGAGCGCCGTGCGGGAGGACGAGAAGCCGTGAGCTCGCTCACGGTCGAGTCGCTCGAGGTCCGCTACGGCGCCGTCACCGCCGTGCGCGGCCTGTCGCTCGAGGCGCACCCGGGCGAGATCGTCGGCCTGATCGGGCCGAACGGCGCCGGGAAGTCGTCGACGCTACACGCGATCATGGGTGCCGCGCCGATCGTCGGCGGCGACGTGCGGCTCGGCGGCCGCTCGCTCGTCGGCCGCTCACCGGAGGCCGTCGCCCGCAGCGGAATCGCGCTCGTGCCGGAGGGCCGCCGGATCTTCGCCGAGCTCACCGTCGCCGAGAACCTCACCCTCGGGCTCGCCGGACGACGGTCCCGAACCGGCGCGGCGGCCGCAGTCGACCGTGTTCACGAGCTCTTTCCAGTCGTGCACGAGTTCCGCTCGCGGCAGGCCGGCGCGCTCTCGGGCGGCCAGCAGCAGCAGCTCGCGATCGCCCGCGCGCTCGTCGCCGAGCCGGACGTGCTGCTGCTCGACGAGCCGTCGCTCGGCCTCGCGCCGCGAGTCGTCGACAGCGTCTTCGAGACGCTCGACACGATTCGCACGGGCGGTGAGGTCGCGGTGCTCCTGGTGGAGCAGCGTGCGCAGCGGACGATCGCGCTCGCCGACCGCTCCTACGTGATCGCGAACGGCGAGCACCGGCTCACCCTCGGCCCGGGCGACGCCGCCGACACCGACCGCCTCGTGCAGGCGTACATGGCATGACGCTGTTGTCCTTCTTCCTCACGGTCGACTGGCAGACGCTCGCCGATGCGCTGGCGCTCGGAGGGATCTACGCGCTGATGGCAATCGGGATCGGGCTCGTGTTCGGCGTGCTGCGACTGGTCAACTTCGCGTACGGCCAGCTCGTGATGGCGGGCGCGTTCGCGCTCGCGCTCGGATCGCAGTGGAACTGGCCGACGTGGCTGTCGATCGTCCTCTGCTTCGCGGTCGTGCTCGCCCTGTCGGTACTGATGGACCGTTTCGTCTTCCGGCCGCTGCGCACACAGTCGCCGGCGGTGATGCTGGTGGCGACGTTCGCCGTGGCCTTCCTGCTGCAGAACATCGCGCAGGTCTGGTTCGGGTCGCTCGGCAAGATCGCCACCTCGCTCGCTCCGCTCAACCAGCCGTGGACGGTCTTCAGCGTCGACATCCGCAAGATCTCGATCGTCGCGATCGTCGTCACCGTCGTCTGCCTGGTCCTGCTGCAGCTGCTGCTGACGCGGACGTCCGTCGGGCTGCACATGCGCGCCGCGTCACAGGACTTCCACACCGCGCGCCTGCTCGGCGTGCGCGCGAATCGCGTGATCGCCTTCGCCGTGCTGATCTCGGGCGCGCTCGCCGCGGTCGTCGCCGTGATGCTCACCGTCCAGAACCCGCTCGTCACGCCGGACTTCGCGCTCCAGGACACGATCGTCGTGCTCGCCGGGGTCGTGCTCGGCGGCCTAAACCGGCCGATCCCGGCGACGCTCGGCGGGTTCTCGATCGGCTTCGCGATCGGGCTGCTCGGCGGCGCGCTGCCGACCGCCCAGAGCCAGTACCTGCCCTCGTTCATCTTCGCGGCGGTGATCCTCGTCCTGCTGGTGCGGCCGGACGGGCTCTTCGTCCGGCGAGGGGCGGCGGCTCGCCTGTGACGCGCGGATCCGCTCTTGCCGCGCCGTGCCTGCTCGTCGCCGCGACGGCGGTGCTCGGCAGCGTCGTCTCCAGCGCGACCGGCGTCTACTTCGTCACCGCGCTGATCAGCGTGGCGATGGTCGTCGCGCTGTACGTCTTCATCGGCAACTCGGGCGTCGTGTCGTTCGGGCACATCAGCTTCGTCGCGCTCGGCGTCTGGACGGCCGGCGTGCTGACGGTGCCCCGCGCCGAGAAGCCGGCGATCATGCCGGGCCTCGCCGGCTTCCTCGAGCACACCACCGTCGGCAACGTCCCCTCGCTGCTGCTCGCCGCGCTCGTCGGCGGCGTGGCGGCGGTCGTCGTCGGGCTGCCGCTGATGCGCCTGTCCGGGCTGGCCGCCGGCATCGCGACGTTCGCCGTGCTCGAGATCACGCACAACCTGCTGCGCTACTACGAGAAGATCGGCCCCGGCCTGAACACGTTCTCGTCCGTCCCCGAGACGACCGGCATCTGGCAGGCGGGGGTCGGCGCGCTGGCGGCGATCGTCGCCGCCTTTCTGTACGCGCGCAGCCGTTACGGGCGCCTATTGCGCGCGACGCGCGAGGACGCGGCGGCGGCCGCCGCCGCCGGCGTGTCGATGTACGGGCAGCGCCTCGTCGCCTTCGCGCTGTCGGGCGCGATCGCCGGCTTCGCGGGCGGGCTGTACGTCCACTTCCTGCCGCTGAACACCGAGGGGCTGTACCTCGATCTCACGTTCATCACGCTCGCGATGCTCGTCATCGGCGGAGCCACGAGCCTCTGGGGCGCCGTCGTCGGCGCACTGGCGGTGAGTGCGCTCGACTCGTTCCTGGCCGAGGCGGAGAACGGCGTGAAGATCCTCGGCGGGACGCTCGACCTGCCGAGCGGCACGCGGGTGATCGCGGAGGGCGCGCTGATGGCGCTCGTCCTCATCTTCCGTCCGGGCGGGCTGACGAACGGGCGCGAGCTCGTGCTCAGGCGGCGGCGCCCGTGACGCGGGTGTGCGTCGCCGGCGCCGGCTCGATCGGCAGCCTGCTCGCCGGCCACCTCGCCCGCGTCACCGACGTGTCGGTGCTCACGCGCCGCGCCGATCACGCGCAGGCACTCGAGCGCGACGGCCTCCGCGTGTCCGGACGCAGCGACTTCACCGCCCGCGTGACCGCGTCCGACGACCCGGCGGAGCTGCCGCCCGCCGACCTCGTGATCCTCGCCTGCAAGGGCACCGATCTCGAGCGCCTCGCGGCGAGGATCGAGGGGCGGTTCGCCGGCGCGACGGTGATGACGGTGCAGAACGGGCTCGGCGCCGAGGAGGTGGTCGCCGGCCACGGGGACTGGCCACTGCTCTCGTCCGTCACGTTCATGAGCGGGACGCGCCACGACGACACGCACGTCGAGTACGTGCTCGACACGGCGACCTGGATCGGCCCGTACCGCGACACCACCGGCGACGACGCGCGATCGGTCGCGGCGTTGATCGAGTCGTCCGGGCTGAAGGCGGTCGCCTTCGACGACCTGCGCCCGGCGCAGTGGTCGAAGCTGATCTTCAACGCGACGGTCAACGGCGTCGCCGCGCTCACCGAGCTGCCGCACGACTTCCACTTCGCCGAGGTCGAGCACGACGGCGACCTCGGCCTGCTCGTGCGCGATCTCGTCGACGAGGGCAGGGCGACGGCGGCCGCCGCCGGCGTCGAGCTGGACGAGGACCCGTGGGAGATGAACGTGCTCGCCCCGCAGCGCGGCCACCGCCACTACCCGTCGATGCTCGAGGACGTCGAGGCGCGTCGCCCGACCGAGGTCGAGTCGATCAACGGCTCGCTGATCCGGGCGGCGCGGCTCCACGGCGTCGCCGTTCCGCTGCACACCGCCGTCTACCGGCTCGTCAAGGCAAAGGAGGCCTCGTACACGTCATGAGGATCTGTGTGGTCGGCTGCGGCGCGGTGGGCTCGCTGTTCGCGGCGAACCTGTCGCTGCTCGACGACGTCGAGGTCGTCG
>DATBIC010000111.1:0-5991 GCA_036557145.1 Gaiellaceae bacterium | reverse complement strand
GCCGTGGCGGCGCGGCTCGCCCCGTAGGGCGCCGAACGGCCGCGGCTATACTTCGGCCGCTTCGCGGATGTAGCTCAGTTGGCTAGAGCGTCTGCTTGCCATGCAGAAGGTCGTGGGTTCGAGTCCCATCATCCGCTCTCTCTCGAGGGCCGCTTGCGAGCACGACGAGGGCCCCGAGGGCGGGGCCCGATGTCGATGACCTCGTCGCGCGATCCGCTCTAGCCGCTCGTCTGCTGCCGCAGGTGCTGCGCCTTCCTGAGTGCCGCGTCGTAGGCGTACCACGGGCTCGTCGGCTGGATGCTGCGGAGCGTGTGCTGCCGCTGGTGCTGCGCCTTCCTGAGTGCGGCATCGTAGGCGTACCAGGGGCTCGTCGGCTGAATGCTGCCGGTGGTGTGCTGGTGCTGGGTGTTCCTGACCGCCGCGTCGTACGCGTACCAGGGGCTCGTCGGCTGGATGACGCGGGCGGTCGCGCCTGCGACCGGCGCGAGTGCGGCCGCGACGAGAACGACGGCGAACGCCGGACCGGGCCAGATGTGGGAACGGGACATGGCTGCCTCCTTGCATTGGTGTCAAGGAGGAGAGCCGGCACGACTCGACCAGATACGCGGATGCCGAGACTTGGTCGCCGGCAGCAGCCGGCGCTTACTTCCCGCTGACGTGCTGCTGCTGCTTCTGGGCGAGGCTCACGACCTGCGCAGGGTCGACGGTGCCGGAGAGACCCGACGCACTGATCGTCGACAGGACGCGCCCCGACCGCCACAGCACGACGAACACGTCCGCCGAGAGCTTCGACGACTTCTCGACGACCTTGTAGAGGCGAGCCTCGTTCCCGAGCGGCGCTCCGACCGAGAGCCTGCTCACCGGGAACTTCTTCGTGCCCTCGACGTTCGCCTCCACGAACCGCATGGCTGCGTGAGCGCCGGCTGGAGCCGTGTACACGGTCGCGTTCGAGTCGGCCCTGAGGACGCCGTTGTACGCGCCGTTCTTGCCGGTCTTGTTGTAGACGACCGAGTAACCGTTGACGTAACCGAACCGCGCGAACGTCTTCGCAGGGACCCCCTTCGCGGCGAGCTTCTTCGAGACGTAATGGGGAGCGTCACGCTTGAACCCGCTCGGGAGATCGGCCGTCCGCAGGACGAACGGCTTCGGGTCGGTCCCGGCAGCCGAGGCCGCGGCCGCGCACACGCACGCCGCAACCGCGATCGCCGCAGAGATCTTGGTCGTCACCGTCGCATCCTTTGCTGTTGCCGACAAACCGTCAAGGGCTTCGCGCGCACGGTAGCCGCAGTCGTCTAGTGTCGGGCGGTGCTCCTCGCTATACGCCGAAGGCTCAGGGCGTTGGCGATCGGCGTCGCGCCGATGTGGCTCCGGTACCTCTATCCGACGCCGAAGCTGGACGTCCGGGCGGTCGCCTTCCGTGGCGAGGAGCTCCTGCTCGTGCGCGACTCCGCCGACCGGCGCTGGTCGCTGCCCGGCGGCTGGATCGACCTCGGCGAGTCGCTCGCCGAGGCGGCGGTGCATGAGGTGCCGGAGGTCGCGTTCTTCGACGCGGACGACCTGCCCGAGCTGTCGACCGGCCGGGGGACGCACGACGATCTCCGGCACATGTTCACCCACTTGCGAGAGCCCGACCGGGCGTGCGATTTCGCATGAAGCAGACTCCCGAAGAGACGATCGCGCAGTTCGGGCTCGGCTCCGAGGACGTCGACGCGTGGCGCGCGAGCGGGCTTGCCGACGACCGGTTCGACGCCTGGCTGACCGACCGCGTCGCCCGCCGGCCGGCCGGGCAGCGTGCCCGAGCGGTGTACGGCGCCGACGACGTTCACGACTTCGCACGGCGCGCGATCCTTGACGCGCTCGCGCTCGAGCCCGGCGAACGGCTGCTCGAGCTCGGCTGCGGCGGCGGGCTGCTGCTCCGCGAGGCCCTTGAGGCCGGAGTCGTGGCAACCGGCCTCGACCACAGCGACGAGATGGTCGCGCTCGCGCGGGAGCGCGCACCGGGTGCGGAGCTCGTCGTCGGCCGCGCGGAGAGCCTCCCCTTCGAGGGCGGAAACTTCGACGCCGTCGCGATGTCGGTCGTGTTCTTCTTCTTCGACGACCCGGTCGGCGTCCTGCGCGAATGCGTTCGCGTGCTGGTGCCGGGCGGGCGGCTTGCGGCGTACACGACGTCGCCGGAGCTCCGGGGGACGCCCGCGGCGCCGGAGCCGATGGCGAGCCTCGGCCACTTCTACGACGATGCGGAGCTGGTCGGGCTCGGACAGCAGGCGGGGCTCGACGCCGTCGCCGTCGAGAATGAGGGCGGCGGCCAGCTGCTGACCGCACGCGTCCCGCGTTAGGTGTGCGAGTTGTCGTCGGCGGGAGACCGGTCCCGCCGCAGCTCGGGGTCGGCAGGAGGAAGGCCGGCCCGGCCCCGCCGGAACTCCCGGATGCCCGAGCGGAAGCCGCGCCCGATGCCCCGCGCTCGGCCCCGTCGGAAGAGCAGGATCACTACGGCGACGATCAGCAGGAAGACCACGAGATCGACCATCATCCGGCAGGTACCCGGCCGGGCAACGCGGCGAACATGAGGGGGACGAGTCGCGCGCCGTCGGCTACGGAGGGGTGATCGGCCGGGCGCGGTCGAACGCACCGTAGGCGTCGTTCATGAAGTGCGCCGTCGCCATCATTCCGACGTTCACCGTCCGGCTCGTCGCCTTCTCGATCGCGACCTTGAACCAGGCCGGGATGCTCGGGTCGTAGAACGAGACGATCCAGACCGGCCGGCCGCGCACCGTGCCGCTGCCAAGCAGATGCGCGTTCCTGACGGCGCTCCAGGTCGGCACGGGCTGGGTGATCGGCGAGGCCTGCTCCGACTCGATCCAGCGGCCTCCGGGAGCGCGATCCCATCGGCGGTCGCCGATGACGATGCCCGCGTAGCCGCCGACGATCTGGTACGCGGCCTGATCGGGCGACGCAACCCGCCACAGGCTCGTGATCGCGTGTTGCGGGTCCGAGGCCAGATGCTCGACGAACGCGAGTGAGTGAAGCGAGCGCCACACGTCTCCGGCCCGTGCGACGAGCGCCGAGGCGGCCGGCGCCGGCCACGCGGCCGGAAGTCGCTGCCGCCAGACGGTGTCGAGGCCGCCGCCGCGAACCCTGACGACGACCACCTTGGGGTGTGCCGGGGCTGGAACCGACGCGCGGTAGCAGCCTGCTCCGCAGGGGCGGCCGCGTGCGCTCCGTCCCGCGACGGTGAACGAGAGCTCGAGCCCGCGCGTCCCCTTGCCGCTCGGCCCGAGCGCCGACACCTGCAGTCCGAGCCGTCGCCCCGGGTTCACGGCAAGGGCGAGCACGGTCCCGACGTCCTGGTGGGTGAACACGACCGCGCCGGGTGGCGGCGCGGGGAAGCGCAGCGAGGTGCGGGAGGGCGGTGCGGGGGTGGTGGCTGCCGGCACTGTGGTCGCGGAGGTGGTCGCCACCGGGCCCGGCGTGTCGTGCACCAGCACGGCGACGAGGGCGATCGCCGCCACACCGACGGCGACTGCGGCGACACCCGCGAGCAGACGAACGATCACGGTCGGTGTCCGCCCGCGCCGGGCGGCCGGTTCGCCGCTCTCACCCGTTCAGGGTAGCCACCCCCGGCCGGGGGATTGCCGGGGCGCGCGGCGCAGATGACGCTGCGATTGCCCGGACGCCAAGGGGTGGAGGGGCAGCACTGCGGCAAATGTTGAGAGGCGAAAAGACCATGCGTCTCGTGCGGACGTTCACCATCGTCGGCGTCCTTGCGGGCGTCCTGATCGCCGGCGTCGGCGCGGTCGGCGCCGTCTCGGCGTGGCGTCGGGACGTCGACCGCAGCTCGCTCGAGAGCCTCATTGCGGACGCACGCAGCGCATCGCGACAGGAGCGCACGATCATCGCCGGCTCGGACCTTCGCCAGCCGGCTGCGCGGCAGCGGGAGGCCGCCGCCTTCGGCCTCGTCGCCGTCGAGCAAACGCGGCAGCTCGGGCACATGATCCGGCTCAGCCCGGCCGGGCGCAGCGCCGACCTCGTCGCCGCCGACGGCCTGCACGATCAGGTCGTCGCCGAGGCCTCACGGGTGTTCGCGCCCGGCACGACGCCGCGGGTACGCACCCAGGAGATCGCCGAGGCGCAAAGCTTGCTGCGTACGATTGACGCGCGCCTGCGCGCGGCGAGCATCGCCGTGTCGCCGCGGCCCTGGCCGGTCGGCACGATGGAACGGCTCGAGGCCTTCGCGCTCGCGCTCGTCACCGCGATCGGCATCTGGAGGCTCGTCCAGATCGCACGCCGCCTCGCCGGGCTGCGACGCACGATCGAGGACCCGCGCGAGATCGAGCGGCTCCACGACGCCGCCCACACCGACAGCCTGACGGGGCTCGGCAATCACCGCACCTTCTACAACCATCTCGCGCGCGAGATCAAACGCCGCGCCAAGACCGGCTCGACGTTCAGCCTGCTCGCGCTCGACCTCGACGGGCTCAAGCGCATCAACGACGAGCAGGGCCACCTCGCCGGCGACGAGTACATCAAGAAGGTCGCGCACGCGATCCGCATGGAGGTCGAGCGCATCGGCTCGATCTACCGGACCGGCGGAGACGAGTTCATGGCGATCCTGCCCAACCGCCGCGCGTGGAGCGCACTCGCGATCGCGCACAACATCCAGCGCGCCGCGACGGACGCGACCGGCCAGCGCGCGTTGAGCGTGGGCGTGACCGAGTCGGCGAGCACCGAAGCGTCGCGAGCGCTCATCCACCAGGCCGACATCGCACTCTACGAAGCGAAGCGCAACAAGCTCCTCGCGGTGATCTACCGCCCTGCGCTCGAGGGAACGGTCTCACCGGATGGAAGCGCGTCGATCCCGACTCCCAACCAACGCACGCTCGCGGCGGCACTGGCGCATGCGATCGATGCCAAGGACAGCGGCGAGCGAAACCACTGCGAGACGGTCGCCGAGCTGGCGGTGGGCATCGGGCAGCGCGTCGGCGTTCCCGCCGGGCAGCTCGAGCGGCTGCGGCTCGCCGGGCTCGTGCACGACGTCGGCAAGATCGGGCTCCCGGACGTGATCCTGCAGAAGCCCGGGGCACTCGAGTCCGGTGAGCGCACCGAGCTCGAGCAGCATGTGACGATCGGCCACGCGATCCTGCTCGCAGCAGATCTCGACACGGAGGCGGAGTGGGTGCTGTACCACCATGAGCGCTACGACGGCGCCGGGTACCCGGCCGGGCTCGCCGGCGAGGAGATCCCGCTTGCCTCGCGCGTGCTCGCCGTTGCCGATGCCTTCGAGACGATGACGGGAGGGCGGCCGTACCGGACGCGGCTCACGACGGAGGAGGCGCTCGCCGAGGTGCTCGAGCACAGCGGGACGCAGTTCGATCCCGAGTGCGTCGAGGCGCTGGCCGACCTGCTCGGCAACGTCGGCGCGCCGGTTCCGGTCCCCGTCGCCTGACATCCCGCCCGTAGGATCGGGCGGCGATGGTGATCGACGGCCACAACGATCTGGCGCTCCGCCGCTGGCTCGGCAAGCCGTCCGAGCACATGGACCTCGAGGAGGCCCGTGCGGCCGGGTACGCCGGCGGCTTCTTCGCACTGTTCGTGCCGTCGCCACACCCCTCGGCGATGCCGGAGGTGCCCTACGTGTTGCCGCTCGCCGATCCGATCCCGCAGCCCGAGGCGGCGAGGATCGCCGCCGAGCTGTACGAGACGCTCTGCGCGCTGCCGGTCCGCCGGGCGACCTCCGTCGACGACTTCCGGGAAGGCGAGATCGCCGCGATCGTGCACCTCGAGGGCGCCGACCCGCTCGCGGAGGATCTCTCCGATCTCGAGGCGTGGTACGAGCGCGGGCTCCGTTCGATCGGGCTCGTCTGGTCGCGGCCGAACGCATTCGCGTACGGCGTCCATTTCGCGTTCCCCGGGTCGCCCGACGCCGGGCCCGGCCTCACCGATGCGGGCCGCGAGCTCGTCGCGGCCTGCAACCGGCTCGGGATCCTGGTCGAC
>DATBIC010000110.1:0-7658 GCA_036557145.1 Gaiellaceae bacterium | reverse complement strand
GGCGGCGGCCGCGCTGTATCTCAACTACCCCTCGAACCCCTGCGCCGTGTGCGCGCCGCCCGGCACCTTCGAAGCGGCCGTGGAGTGGGCAGGCCGCACCGGCGGAGCGGTCGTCCACGACGCCGCGTACATCGATCTCGTCTACGACGGACGCCGGCCGGAGAGCTTCCTCGCGACGCCAGGCGCGAAGGATGTCGGCGTCGAGATGTGGTCGATGTCGAAGACGTACGGAATGGCCGGGTGGCGCATCGGATTCGTCGTGGGGAACGCCGAGATCGTCGAGCGCATCAACCTGCTCAACGACCACAATCGAGTCGGCATCTTCGAGCCGATGCAACGCGCGGCGATCGCCGCGCTCGAGGGACCGCAGGACTCCGTGCGCGAGCGCGTCGACAGCTACCGCCGCCGCCGCGACCGGATCGCGGAGGCGCTGCCCGAGCCCATCGTCTGCGAAGGCACCTTCTTCGTCTGGCTGCGGCTCCCCGAGGGGCTGACCGCCGAGCGGCTGCTCGAGGAACATCGCGTCGCCGTCGCGCCCGGCGAAGGGTTCGGGCCGAGTGGGGCGGGATGGGCGCGCCTCTCGCTCGCCGTCGACGAAGCGACCAGCGAGCTCGGCGCCGAACGCCTGCACGAGGCATTCGCGGCGGTCGCGGCATGAAGATCGGGATCGTCGTGCCCTTCTCCTGGTCGTACTGGGGCGGCGTCGTCGAGCACGCCGAGCACCAGGCCGACGCGCTGCGGCGCCGCGGCCACGACGTGAAAGTCGTCATGGGGCATGACCCGCCCGGGAAGTTCACGCGGTTCCTCCACCCGCGCAGCGGCCGCCACGGCAACCTGCCGCCCGACGTGATCCCGGTCGGCCGTTCCGTCGTCGTGCCCGCGAACGGATCGCTGCCCAACATCGTCCTGTCGCCGCGCTCGGTCGGGCGTCTGCGGCGCACCCTCGCCGACGAGGCGTTCGACGTCGTGCACCTGCACGAGCCGATGACGCCCGCCGTCTGCGTGGCGACGCTGGCGATCGCCCGGTGCCCGATCGTGGCGACCTGGCATGCCCACGGCGACCTCGGCTGGCTGCGCGTCGGCGTCCCCGTCTGGGGCTTCCTGGTCGACCGCATCGACGCGCGGATCGCCGTCTCCCCGATGGCCGCCGAGTCCGCCTCCCGCTGGCTGCCGGGCGACTACCGCGTGATCCCGAACGGCGTGCTGATCCCCGCCGAGGCGGATCCCGAGAACCGCGAGCACCGGGTCGTCTTCATCGGGCGGCACGACCCGAGGAAGGGGCTCGCGACCCTGCTTCGCGCCTGGCCGCGGGTTCACGCAGAGACCGGCGCGCGCCTCCGGCTGATCGGCACCGACCCGCTGCAGTACCGTTTGCTCCACTCGCGTCTTCGCGTCGACGACGCGGGCATCGACGTACTGGGAATCGTGACGAACGAGGTGAGGACGGAAGAGCTGCTGCGGGCGAAGCTGTCCGTGACGCCTGCCCTCGGCGGCGAGAGCTTCGGTCTCGTGCTCGCCGAGGCGTTCGCCTGTGCGACGCCGGCGGTCGCGTCCGACATTCCCGGGTACGCCGCCGTCGCGACGCCGGAGTCGACCCGGCTGGTCCCGCCGAGCGATCCGAAGGCTCTCGCCGCAGCGATCGTCGACATGCTGTCCGACGAGAAGCGGCGCGTCGCGATGGGCCGCGCGGCGCGTGCGCACGCGCTCGCGAACTACGCCTGGGACGACATCGCGCGCCGGCTCGAGGAGACGTACGTCGAGGTGGCTGCGTGAACTTCCGCGACCGCAGGTGGCGCGTCCTGCTCGTCGTGCCGGTGCTCGCCGTCGCCTTCGGCCTGATCGCCTGGCGCGGGCCGGACTGGCGGCCGGTCCACGACGCGCTCACCGCGATGAACTGGAAGTGGGTCGTCGTCGCGTTCATGTTCAACCTGCTGTCGGTGCTCGCCCGGTCGCTCGCGTGGGACGTCGCGATCAAGCAGTCGATGCCGCCGCCGCACCCCCGCTACCGGATCGTCTTCTCGGCCTTCTGCGTCGGGCTCTTCGGGAACGCCGTGCTGCCGGGGCGCGTCGGCGAGCTGGCCCGCGTGGCGGTGCTGAGGCGCCACCTGCCGGGCCGGAGGGGCGCGACCCCGCGGCTCGTCGGCTCGGTGTTCGCGCACCGCATGTTCGACCTCTTCCCGATGATCGTGCTCGTCGTCTGGGTGCTCCTCTTCGCGCGTATCCCGCGCTGGGCGTACCTCTCGATCGAGATCGCGCTGGCCGCCGGCATCCTGCTGTTCCTCGTCGCGCTCGCGCTCGCCCGCATGCACCAGGCCGGCGTGGCCGACGGCGTCGGCCGCCTCCGCCTGCTCTGGTCGCGTGCGCGCCAGGGGCTCGGCGTGATGCGGAAGCCGTTGGCGGCGGCAATGGCGACGACGTTCCAGTTCCTCGGCTGGGCCTGCCAGCTCTTCGCGGTGTGGTCGACGATGTACGCGTTCCACCTCCACCTTCCGATCGTCGCCGCAGGTCTCGTGCTCGTGCTGATGAACGTCGCGACGATCTTCCCGCTCTGGCCGGGCAACGTCGGTCTCACGCAGGCGGCGATCGCGCTGCCGCTCGTGCGCTACGGGGTCGACTATGCGCACGGCTTCGCGTTCGGGATCGGCCTGCAGCTGATCGAGGCATCGGTCGGCATCGGCATCGGCCTGATCTTCCTCGCGCGCGAAGGACTGTCGTACGCCATGCTCAAGCAGTTCGAGCAGCCGGTCCCCGTTCCCGACGACGACATCCGCATCGAGGAGACCGACCGGCCCGAACGTGCTCGCGCTCGCGTCTCCGGCTAGCCTCAAGGGCGTCCTGTCGCCTGCAGAGGCGGCCGCCGCGCTGGCCCGTGGCCTGCGTCGGGTCGACGGGGTCGAGGCGCGCGAGCTGCCTGTCGCCGACGGCGGCGAGGGGACAGCCGCCGTCCTGCACGCGGCGCTCGGCGGCGAGTGGCGGAGCGCGAGCGTGCCGGATCCGCTCGGGCGTCCGGTCGATGCGCGCTGGCTCGTGCTCGACGACGGGACGGCGATCGTCGACGCGGCCGCTGCGCTCGGCCTTCCGCTCGTAGCCGAGGACGAGCGCGACCCGCTGCGCGAGACGAGCGACGGCCTCGGCGAGCTGATCCTGTGCGCGCTGTCGCAGGACGCCACCTCGCTGGTCGTCGGCATCGGCGGCACGGCGACCGTGGACGGCGGCGACGGCATGCGCCGCGTACTCGGCGGTCGCCTGCGCGACGTGACCGTCCGTGCGGCGTGCGATGTCCGCAACCCGCTGCTCGGCGAGCGCGGTGCGGCCCGAGCGTTCGGGCCGCAGAAGGGAGCGGACGAGGGTGCGGTCGAGGAGCTCGAGCGCCGTCTCGCCGCGATGGACGCGCTGGCGGCGTTCCGGGACGTGCGCGGCGCTGGGGCGGGCGGCGGCCTCGGCGCGGCGTTCGCGTCGCTCGGCGCCGAGCTCGTCGAGGGCGCCGAGCTCGTGCTCGATCGCATCGGCTTCGACGACGCGGCGCGTGACGCGGCGCTCGTGATCACCGGCGAGGGCAAGGTCGACGCGACGACGTTCGAGGGCAAGGGGCCCGGGGCGGTCGCCGCGCATTGCCGGCGGCTCGGCGTCCGCTGCGAGCTCTTCGGCGGGCTCGTCGACTCCGGCATCGACGCGCACGAGCTCTCGGGCGACCCCGGCCGGGCCGAGGACGATCTCGCAGACCTCGCGGAGGGCTTAGCCCTCGGTCGTACGTGACAGCTCTTCGATCCGGCCGCGCACGTTGTCGAGTTTCGCCACGCACAGCCGGTAGAGCTCCTCGCCGCGTTCCCAGAGCTTCGTCAGTTCGTCGACGTCGGCGTCGCCGCGCTCGAGCTTCTGCACGATCGCGTCGAGCTCGCGCTGCGCTTCCTCGAACGTCGGCTCGCTCACTCGACCGTCGCTCCGAACGCGCCCTCGGCGACCAGCACGTCGAGCCGCTCTCCGGTCGCGACCTCCGTCGGCGACCGGACGACCTGCTCGCCGCGGCGGACGATCGCGTAGCCGCGCTCGAGCGTCGCCTGCGGCGCGAGCGCGGTGAGTCGTGCGTGGGTGGTCGCGAGCCTGCTCGTTCGCCGCTCGAGCGCCAGCAGCGGCGCGCGGCCGAGGCGTTCGCGCAGATGCTCCAGGCGCTGTGCGTGGCGCTCGGCGGCAACGGCGGCGCCGCGATGCAGCGACGCCCGCGACCGGCCGAGGGCAGCGCGCAACTCGGCGGCGTCGGGGACGACGATGCGCGCGGCCGCGGTCGGCGTCGACGCTCGCACGTCGGCTGCGAGATCGCACAGCGGCGTGTCCTGCTCGTGGCCGACCGCGGAGACGACCGGTACCGAGCACGCGGCGACGGCGCGGACGACGCGCTCGTCCGAGAAGGGCAGCAGATCCTCGAAGCTCCCGCCGCCGCGCGCGAGGACGAGCACGTCGACGCGTCGGGCGCACAACGCGGCGATCGCCTCGACGATCGCTGCCGGCGCACGCGGGCCCTGCACGTAGGTCTCCGCGACGACGACGTTCGCCGGCGGAAACCGCTGCGTGACGTGCGTGAGGACGTCACGCTTCGCGGCCGCGTCGTTGCCGGTAACGAGGCCGATCAGCCGCGGGAAGTGCGGCAGCGGCCGTTTGCGCGAGGCGTCGAAGAGGCCTTCCGCTGCGAGCGTGCGTCGAAGCCGCTCGAGTGCAACGAGGTGCGCGCCGAGGCCGAAGCGCTCGACGGTGAGCGCGCGCAGGCGGAGCTCGCCGCGCTGCTCGTACAGCTCGGGGCGGCCGAACACGTGCACCCGTTCGCCGTCGGCGAGGTCGAGATCGAGCGCGTCGAATCGCGTTCGCTGCATCTGCACCGACAGGCAGGAGCCGTCGTCCGGATCCTTGAGCGTGAAGAAGACCGATGCCCAGCGCTGCTGGCGGCGGAGCTCGGTGACCTCACCCTCGACCCACACCGTGGGCAATCGGCTGAGCCACGAGGCGACACCTTTCGAGAACGCGCGAACGGCGTAGACCTTGCGTCCGTCGACCTCCGTCGCCTCGACCTTCACGGAGGCGATCGTAGCTTCGGCCGCTGCGGGCTAAAGCAGGATCTCGGCCGCGGTCGTGAACGTGCAGCCGGCGAGCACCAGCTCGACCGCACGGTGCAGATCGGCGTCCGAGTGGGCGAGCTTCTCGGCGAGCGTCAGGGGGTATCCAGCCTCGATCAGCACATGCAGGCGCCACGATTCGACCTTCTCGCGCTCCGTCTGTGGATGTTCGATGGTCTGGGCCATGATGTGAGCGAGTTTTCGCCTTCCTCTAGACGAACCCTGCTCATGAAAGTTGGGCCGGAGCGGCGATTCGCGCGCTGTCGATTGGTCTAGGTGCGCGCAGTCAATTCGTCGAGTCGCCGCTGCAACTCGTGCAGGCGCGACTCGAGCACGATCCGCTCCGACTCGGCCTCCTTGGCGATCTCACGCAGGCGGTCGCGGAGCCCCGACTCGACCGAATGAGCCCGGTCCTCGAGGGCCTGCAGCGCCTCGTCCCGGTGCCGGTCGAGCGCGGTTCGCGTCCTCCCGAGGCGCTCCTCGATGCGCTTGCCCGCCGAATCCGTGACGGCGTTGAGGCGTTCGGCGAGCACGGTCTCCGCTTCGCGCGCGAACCGCTCCACCGCGAGGTCGAGCTCGCGGCTGAGCCGGCGCGCCGCGTCCTCGCGCGCGGCGCGAATCGTCGTGTCGAAGCTCTGCGACGCCGCCTCGGCAAAGCGCTGCGATTCGCGCGCGACGACGCGTTGCAGCTGCTCGATTTGCCGTCGCTCGACGTCGCCGAGCGACGTCTGCACGCGGCCGGCCGCCTCGCTGCTCTCGCGGTCGATGATCTCCTTCAGCTCGGCCTCGCGGCGGCGCAGGCGATCGGCGATCTCCTGCAGCGAGCGGCGCCGCTCCGCCCCGTGCTGCTCGAGGTCCGCGTTCGCCTGCTCGACCACGGTCTGGGCAGAGCGCGTGAGCTCCTCGCGCTGGCGGGCGATCAGCAGGCGCTGCTCCTCGAGCTGGCCCTGCAGCCCTTCGGCGTCTTTCCCGATCCGCGACTCGATCTCGGCCATCATCTGCCGCTGCCTGCCCTCGAGCCGTCGTAGCTCCTCCGCGAGGCCCTCCTGCAGCTTCTCCATGTCGCTCGTCCAGTCCGCCAGCCGCTGCTCGACGGCCTTCTGCGTGGCGACGAGCTGCGCAGCCAACTGCTCGCTCGACGTGCGCTCGCGCTCGGCCACGTCGACCCGGCGCTCCGACGCGATGCGGCGCTCCTCGTCGACGAGCAGCGAGAGGGACTCTGCGCGCTCGCGCGCGAGCGTGAGCTCGAGCTCGTGCCGGCGCTCCTCGATCTCACGCGCGACCACCGCGTCGAACTGGGCGCGGCCCTGCTCCAGCTCGCGCTCGAGCAAGCGCTCGCGGCTGCGCACGCGCTCGAGGATGCGATAGCAGACGACAACGGCCGCGATCGCGACGACAGCGGCGACGATCGCGACGATTGCGGCGGCTTCGCTCACGGCGTCATCGTAGGCGGGCCGCAACCGCGGCGGCCGCGATGCAGACCGCGGCCACCGTCCCCAGCCGGAGCGCCCGCTCGACGCCGGCAGCGTCGCCCGGAAGGCCGAGCGAGCGGCGGGCCGTGCGCGCAGTCGTCGAGAGCGTTCGCTGCGCGAGGCTGAGAGCCGTGGCGTACGCGGCCGCGACGACCGCTTCGACGCGGAGCGTCTGCGCCTCGACGAAGAACCCGGTGAGCACCGGGAACGCGCCCCAGGCGAGTGCGAATCCCCAGTCGTTGTGGATCCGCCCCCCGAACCATTCGAGGTTGTACGCGGGAACGAGCAGCGCGCCGACGGCGACGAACACGAGCAGGCCGCTGCCCCAGGCGACCGCCGCCGCGACGCCGATCGCCACCGCGCCGGCCAGCGAGACCGCGGCGGCCGCGACGAGCGCCGGCGCCGGGATGCGTGTCCGCAGCGGGCGGCCGCGCAGCTCGTCGAGCACGTGGGCCGCGATGCCGAGCGCCAGGAAGAACGCCATCAACGCGGCGGCGAGCCGGTCGAGGTGGAACTGCGGTGCGAGCGCTGCGCCGACGGCAACGTACGACAGGTGCCAGAGCGTGTACGGCGGGTGGAGGACGGTCACCCAGTCGCGCAGGCGGCCGGGCCGCAGCGCGTACCAGGCCGGTCTCAGCTCCGGCGTCCCCACGTCACGATCCCGCCTCCGAGGCTCAGCCGCCGGCACGCGACGTCCCCGACGCCGGCGTCGCGCCACAGCGCGAGCAGGGCCGGGAGCGGCCAGCGCTCGTAGTGCTCCCTGATCGACGGCCCGAGGAACGTGCCGACCTCGTGCCACCCGCTCCCGATCAGCCGGCCCGCGCCGGGGAGCCCGTACCGCACCCACGCCTCCCAGGCCGGCCGCCACGCCCCGGTCGGCAGGCCGAACTCGAGGCCGGCGACCACGCCGCCCGGCTTCACCACGCGCGTCAGCTCGCGCAGCGTCGCGGCGGGGTCGTCGACGTAGCGGAGGAGGTAGGTGAACGTGACCGCGTCGAAGCAGCCGTCGTCGAAAGGCAGCGCGCGCGCATCGCCCTCGACGAGCCGGATCTTCGCCGTCGCCGCCGCCAGCGTCACCCGG
>DATBIC010000109.1:0-9701 GCA_036557145.1 Gaiellaceae bacterium | reverse complement strand
GTCGGTCTTCTCGGTCTTCCCGTGCACCTTGCGGGCGAACGAGTCGCGTGCGCGCCGCACTTCCTCCGGTGCGACGACGGAGGTGAATTGCTTGCCGATCACGTTGCCGACGACGCGATCCGCCGCCGGGTTGGTCCAGCGGATCACGCCGACCTCGTCGATCACGTAACTTGGGACGTTGATGTTCTGGAGCGCGCGGTCGACGTCGCCTCCCATCGCGCCGAGGTCGGACATGTCGCCGAGTCTATCCGTACGTCCACGGCGTTCCCACGCGCTGCGCGGCGATTATGGAAGACTGCGCGCGGGAGGTTCGACACGCCGCCGACGAAAGCCGTCCTGAACCGCGGGAGCCCCGCCCCGGCTGGAAGAGGCAAGCCTTCCGGGTTGCCGCTCCCTGTGCGCGACGCCGTCGAGCGCCGGCGGCTCCACGCGCTGCTCGACGCTGCAACCGAGCGGCCGCTGACGCTCGTGTCGGCGCCGGCCGGCTTCGGCAAGACGACGCTGCTCGCCACGTGGGCGGCCGCGCAAGAGGCGCAGCCCGCGTGGCTCTCGGCCGACGAGGTCGAGGACGGCCCGGGATTCTGGACGGCGGCGGTGCGCGCGCTCGAGTCTGCGACGGGAACGCGTCGCGGTGCCGGCACGTCCGACGAGCCTGCGCTCGACGCGGTCATGCGGATCGCGGCGCGATCTTCGCGACGGGTCGTGCTCGTCGTCGACGACTTTCACCTCTGCCGGTCGCGAGCGGTGCTGGAGCCGCTGGCGCGACTGGTGGCCCGCGCACCCGCGAACCTCAACGTCGTGCTCGGCTGCCGCCGCGACCCGGCGCTCGCGCTCCATCGCCTTCGCCTCGCCGGTCACGTCACGGAGCTGCGCGCGCGCGATCTCGCGTTCGATCTCGAAGAGGCCGTCGGCTTCATTGCCGGCGCCGGCCTCGACCTCGACCTCGAGCTGGTGGAGGCTCTGCTCGAGCGCACGGAGGGCTGGGCGGCAGCACTTCGGTTCGCCGTGATCTCGCTGCGCGCGAATCGCGCAGCGAAGCCGTTCGTGCTCGCGCTGTCGCGCACGGAGCGCGCGCTGTCCGACTACCTCGTCGCCGAGGTGCTCGCTTCCCAGCCGCCGCGAATGCGCGAGTTCCTGCTCCGGACGTCGATCTGCGACCGCATCGACGGAGCGCTCGCGGACGAGCTCACGGGCCGGAGCGACAGCGAGCGCGTGCTGGACGCGCTCGAACGCGACAACGTCCTGATCGAGCTCGAGCCCGACGGCCGCTGGTACCGATACCACCCGCTGTTCGCCGAGCTGCTTCGCGCCGAGTGCGAGCGCAAGCTGCGCGACGAGCTCGTCGGGCTCCATCTACGTGCCGCGCGGCGCTTCGACGCGGACGGCGACCGGCTTGCGGCGCTTCCGCACGCGCTTGCCGGCGGCGACGTCGCGCTCGCCGCGCAGCTGGTGTCGCGGCTGTGGGTCGAGATCGACGGCCGCGGGAACGTCCGGCTTGCGCGTGCGGTGCTCGATGTCGTCGAGCACGACGCCGTGGCCGACCACCCGCAGCTCTGCCTGCTCGCCGCCTGGGAGCGGCTGCGCGAAGGCCGCGTCGGCGAGGCGGAGGCGTGGCTCTCGCTCGCCGACAGGGGCGCGTCTCGCTTCGGCCGCCGGCGCCCGGCCTACGACCTCGGCCGGGGTCTGCTCGAAGTTCGGCGCGCGCGGTTGCGTGGTGATCTCGGCGGGGTCGATCGTGCCGTCGAGCGGCTCGCGCAGCCCGAGCTGCTGCCGTGCGTTCCGCGCGACGGCGAGGGCCGCTGGTCGTTGATCCTCTCCGCGCGCGCCGCGTCCGCCGCCTGGCGCGGGAACCTGGACGTCGCGGTGACGATGCTCGAGGGCGCGCTCGACACCGCCAGGCGCGCCGAGCTGCGGAGCGTCGAGGCCGACGCGACCGCCATGCTCGCGCTCACGTGCGCATTTCGCGGGGAGCTGAAGCGCGCCGAACGGCTCGCGCGCCCGCTCGTGGCGAGCCTCGACGACGAGCGCGGCTGGCAGCAGCCGGGAGTTGCGGCGCTGCTTGCCCTCGCGCGCTGCAGCCTCGACTGGGACGACCTCGAGGACGCGCGCGATCTCGCCGAGCAGGCGCGCGAGCTCGCCGAGCGCGTCGGCGACCGGGTGGGCCGGCACGCGGCGCGACTCGTCTCCGCCGAGGCGGTCGCCGGGACGGCCGACGACGACGAGCCGGCGCGGCTCGAGCTCTCGGCCCTGGCGACGGAGGAGGACACGGCGCCGCTGCCGCCGCTACTCGTGCCGTCGAGCGACGTCCTTCGCGCCGAGATCGCGCGCGACGACGGCGATCCGGAGCTCGCGGAGTCGATCCTCGAGGCCGGCGACCGGCCGGAGCATCACGTCGCTGCGGCGCGGCTCGCACTCGCGAGCGGCGACACCGCCCTCGCGTGCGAGCTGCTGCAGCGCGTGCTCGACGCGTCCTCGGTCGCGCGGCCGACGCTCGTACGGGCTGCGGTGCTGCGCAGTGTGGCCGCGGAGCGAAGCGGCGACGACGACGAGGCGTGCGCCTGGGTGGAGCGCGCGCTCGAGCTCGCCGAGCCGGAGGCGATTCGCAGGCCGTTCGCCGACGTGGGGCCGGACATGACGCGGATCCTCCGGCGGTCGATTCGCCGCGGGACCGCGCATCGCTGGCTCGCCGGGTCGCTGCTCGCGGCGCTCGAGGGACGCGAGGCATCGGGTGGGCACGCGACGCGTGAGCTGCTCGATCCCCTGAGCGAACGCGAGACCGTCGTGCTCCGCTACCTCCCGACGCTGCTCTCGAATCAGGAGATCGCCGGCGAGCTCTACGTCTCGGTGAACACGGTCAAGACGCATCTGAAGAGCATCTACCGCAAGCTCGGCGCCTCCGACCGGCGCGAGGCGGTGCGGCTCGCGCGCGACCTGCGGCTCGTCGGTTAGCCGTCAGCCGAGCTTAGAGCTGGGTGCCTGGCACCCCTGGTGCGAGACACCTGCCCGACGACCCTAGCTAGGTGCCGCCGAGCTTCTGCTCGAGCGCCTGCAGCCGCCGGTTCAGCTCGTCGATCCCGCGCAGGAGCTCCTGGTGCTCGCTCGCTCCCTGCTGGGACTGCACACGCCGAACGAAGCCCGCGGAGATCGCGGCGGTGAAGATCGAGATGAACGCGATCGCCGCGATCATCAGGACGGCGGCGACCAGCTTCCCGGCGGTGTCGTGCGGGACGATGTCGCCGTAGCCGACCGTGGTCACCGTCTGCACGGCCCACCACGCGGCGATGCCGAAGGTCGGGAAGTCGTCGCCGGCGAGCAGGCGGGCCAGGAGCGCGCAGACGAGCACGACGAGCACGATCCCCGCGATCAGCCACCGGACGCCTGGGACGTCGCCGAACGTGCGCCGCAGCAGCGGACGCTGCTCGAGCTTTTGCGCGGCCCGCCCGAGCGGCGGATCGGAGCCCTGCGTCAAGGACCGGGCACCGGCGCGGGCGGCTCGGCCGTGCCGAGGATCCGGGCCTTCTCGGCTGCGAACTCCGCGTCGTCGACGACGCCCGCTTGTTTCAGCCGGCCGAGCTGCTCCAGATCGTCGAGGTGCGCGACCTCCGGACGGTGATGGTGCGCCGCCCTGCGCTCCGAGAACCAGCCCTGGACGTGACCGAGCCCCCACGAGAGCTCGCCGGCGGTCTCGGCCGGGAACTCGCGCGCAGTCTGCCGCCGTAGCACCTCGACGCCGAGGCCGAGGATCACGATCGCCGCGAGCACGAGGAACCAGCGGCGCGCCTGCGGGACCGGCGCCCACCAGACCAGCAGGAGGATGAAGAGCGCGGCGGCGCCGAACGCGATCTCGGGGCGCGCGATCGGCGCGGCGAGCCGGCGGCGTGCGGCGGTGCCGCTGTGCGTCGGCCCCGCGAGCCAGACGCCGACCAGCGCCACCAGCGCGACGAAGATGAGCGTCCAGGCGCCCTGGGCCAGCAGCGACGTGACGATGTGCCAGGCGTCCTTGGCAGCGGGCTTCACCGTCTCGTTCTCGACCAGGTGATTCGTGAAGTACGCGCCGGCGACCGCGCGCGCGATCAGCACGAGCAGGCCGGCGATGATCGCCCCGATCGCGACGCCCCGGAGCGTCTTCCGGCGACGGCCCGTCGCGAGCCAGATCGCGATCGCCGCCAGCACGAGTGGGACGAGCCAGAAGAACCTGCCGAGCGCCTGCAGCCAGTGGGTCAGCTTCTGCGCCGTGCTCAACTGGTCGCTCTTGATGATCTGGATCCGCGCCGCTTGCGGCGGCAGCCGGTCGGCGATGTTCTGGACGATCGCGGACTGGTTCCCGAGCGCGACCAGCAGGGAGTGCAGGTCGAGGTAGACGTTGCCGCCCGTCGTGCGCACGAGCAGCCCCTTGTCCTCGAGCAGGCGCAGGACCTCCCGCTGCGCTTGCGTGACCGCGAGCACCCACGCGCGCTGCACCGCCGGCTGGTCGAGCAGCCGTACGGACTGGCGGTCGAGGAGCTCGCGCAGCCCGGCCGCGATCGGTCCGGCGAGCCGCTGCTGCCTCGGCGGCAGCGCCTGCCGGATCGTGCCGGGGACGTCGACGTTCTGGTACAGCTGGTTGACGAGCGTGAGCCCGAGCTGCTGGCGGATGTTGGCGTCGGCGATCAGGCGGTTCGCCGTGCCGCTGAACGTGTTCGTGTCGAGCGCCTGGTAGCGGACGTAGCCCGCGAAGAGTGCGATCACCGCCGTCAGCGACGAGAGCACGACGAGGACACGCGCGGTGATCAGCCGCCAGCGCGCGGCGTGAGCCGCCGGGGTGGCCGGCGCCTCGGTCGCGGTGGTCGGCTCCGCGCTCACCGGCTCCCCGCCCGACGCTCGGAGCCCGGCTCCGTCGCGAGCAGCCGTATCTCGATCAGCTCGAGCCCGAGCGACTGGACGTGGTCGAGCATCCCGTGGAGCGCAGCCTGGTCGGCGACGTCGCCTCGGAGCACCGTCTCGACCGGAAGCACCTCGGCCGTCATGTTGCCGACGTACGACGCGAGCTCGTCGCCGATCTGTCCTCTGATGCGGATCTCATAGCGTCGCGTGATACTCGGCTCCTGCGCGAGGTCGTGCAAGGCTCGGAGATGCCGGAGTGAACCGTCGTCACCCACCGGGGGTGAACGACGGCCGGACGATGCAGCGGAAGCCGATGTGGCCGGTCGAGGTGTCGATCGCCTCGGCCTGACGGGCGGCCGGACGGTAGCGCAGGCAGTAGTTCGGTGCGCAGAGATGGGAGCCGCCCTTGATCACGCGGCGCGGGATGTGCCCGCCCGGCTGGCCCGCCGCGAGGCTCGCGTCGGGGGTGGTCACCCGCGGGTTGTGCGGCGCGCAGCACGCATCGACGGGGTCGTGTCGATGGCTGAAGAAGTCGCTCGTCCACTCCCAGACGTTGCCGCAGACGTCGGAGAGCCCGTAGCCGTTGGGTGGGAACGTGCCGACCGGCGACGTGCCGGCGTAGCCGTCGAGCTCGAGGTTCTGCCACGGGAACTCGCCCTGCCAGGTGTTCGCCGCCGGGCGGCCGCCGGGGAAGTGCTCGTCGCCCCAGGCGAAGACCGCTCGGTCGAGGCCCCCTCGCGCGGCGCGCTCCCATTCGGCCTCGGTCGGCAGCTCCTTGCCCGCCCACGCGGCGTACGCCGCCGCGTCCTCGAAGGCGACGTGGACGACGGGATGGCGGTCGCGCCCGTTGATCGTCGTGCCGGGCCCGCCGGGCCGCTTCCAGTATGCGCCGGGGACGTACTCCCACCAGTTCCGGAAGTCGCGCAGGTCGACGGGGCCGTTCGTAGGACGGAACACGAGTGATCCCGGCACGAGCAGCTCGGGGTCGGCGTCGGGGTAGTCCGCCGCGTCGAGCGGGCGCTCGGCGACCGTCACGTGCCGCGTCTCGCGGACGAAGCGGCGGAACTCGCCCGCCGTGACGGGGTGCTCGTCCATCCAGAAGCCGTCGACGGTGACGTCGCGGACGGGTCCCTCCTCGGGGTAGAAGCGCGTCTCGCCCATCGCGAACGTGCCGCCCGGGACCCACGCCATGCCGGGCGGTGCCTGCGCCGGGCGCTTCACCGAGTCGACCGCCATCGCGTCGTCAGCTTAGAGGCGCGCGCCGGCCGCCCAAGTAACAGTCTGTTACTTTCGCCTGCCCGTTCGGGACACGTCGCCGGCCGGGGCGCGAAGGATGATGGGCACGTGACGAACGTCGAGATCCTCCTGCTCGCGATCGCCTCTGCGTTCTGGCCGCTGCTGATCGCGGTCACCGTGATCGCCCTGCGCTGCCCGAACCCGCCGCGGCTGCTCTCGTTCTTCCTCGCCGGCTCGCTGCTGACGACGATCTCGATCGGGGTCGCGATCGTGCTGCTCCTCGGCGACAGCGATCTCGTCGACCGGTCGCGGCCGCCGCTCGACCCGATCCTCGACTTCACGGTCGGCGGGTTGATGCTGCTCGTCGCTGGGGTGCTCGCGCGCGCGCAGGCGCAGGTGGACGCCCACCCGAAGCCGCCGAAGCCGGCCGCCGCCGGGCCGTCGCGCACCGAGCGCGCGCTCGAGCGCGGCGCGCCGCTCGCCTTCGTGCTCGGGATCGTCCTCAACGTGCTCCCCGGCTTCCTGCCGTTCGTCGCGCTGAAGGACATCGCCGAGCTCAACACCGGCACGGCCGAGGTGATCCTCATCGTCGCCTGCTTCTACCTGGTGATGTTCGCGTTCGTGGAGGTTCCGCTCGTCGGCTACGTGCTCGCGCCCGAGCGAACCTCCGTGCTCACGAACGAGCTCAATGCCTGGGTCTCGGCGAACGGCCGCCGGGTCGGGAGCTGGGCGGCGGCCGCGGTCGGCGTCTACCTGATCGTGCGCGGGATCGTCGCCGTGCTCTGAGGCTCGCGGGCGCGCGTTAGGTTGTCGCGCACCGTGGCTCGCCTTCTTCCCGGTTGGATCGAGTCGTATCGGCGCGAATGGCTCCCCCGCGACCTGCTCGCCGGGGTACTCGTCGCCGCCGTCGTGGTCCCGCAGGCCGTCGCGTACGCGGACATCGCCGCGCTTCCGCCGGAGGCCGGCCTGATCGCGGCTCCAGGCGCGTTGATCGGCTACGCCCTGCTCGGGACGTCGCGGACGCTGATCGTGAGCGCGACCACCGCGACCTCGGCGCTGTCGGCTGCCGCAGTCGGGCCGATCGCCGGCGGGGACGTCGGGAAGTACGGCGAGCTCTCGGCCGCGCTCGCGCTGGTGACCGGAGCGGTGCTCGTCGTCTCCGGTCTCCTCCGCATCGGCGGCGTCATGGACCTCGTCTCGAAGCCGGTGATCACCGGGTTCCTGTTCGGGCTCGCAATGACCGTGACGGTCGACCAGCTGCCGAAGGTCTTCGGCGTTCCCGACGGGTCGGGGAAGTTCTTCCACCGGCTCGTCGACCTCGTCCGTGACCTCGACCAGACGAGCGGGTGGACGCTCGCGGTCGGGCTCGCAGGCATCGTGCTGTTGTTCGCGCTGAAGCGGCTCGCGCCACACGTGCCCGGCATGCTCGTCGTGCTGGTGCTCTCGATCATCGTCTCGGCCGCGCTCGGGCTTTCGGACAAGGGCGTGGCGGTGGTCGGAGAGCTGCCGAAGGCGTATCCCCACCTCTCCGTGCCGCACGTCGGCTGGCACGACCTCGTCGACCTCCTCGGCGCTGCGTTCGGTGTGCTCATCCTCTCCGCGGAGGCGGCGGGGGTCTCGCGAGCGATCGCCGCCGCCGACGGCTACGCCGTCGACGTCAACCGCGACCTCGTCGCGCTCGGCGGCTCGAATGCGCTGGCGGGCCTCTCCGGCGGGTTCGTCCAGTCGGGCGGCGCGAGCCAGACGCTCGCGGCCGAGAACGCCGGGGGCAAGACCCAGCTGACGTCGGTCGTCACCGCCGTCCTCGTTCTCGTCTGCGGCCTCTTCCTCACCGGCCTGTTCAAAGATCTCCCGGAGGCGACGCTCGCCGCGATCGTCGTCTTCGCGATCTCCTCCTTCTACAGGATGGGCGAATTGCGGCGCTTCGCGCGCCTGCGCACGAGCGCGATCGTGCTCTCGCTGACCGCTCTGGTCGGCGTGCTCGTGATCGGCGTCCTGCCCGGCCTCCTCCTCGCGGCCGGGCTCTCGCTGGTCGTGCTGATCCAGCGCCTCAGCCGCCCGCAGGTCGGCCCGCTCGCGCGCGACCCGGAGAGCGGGGCGTGGGGACGCGCCGATCGCCGCCCCGACTGGGTGCCGCCGGCCGGCGTGCTCGTCGTCCGCAGCGACGGCCCGCTCTTCTACGCGAACGCGAACAGCGTGAAGGACCGGTTCCTCGCGCTCGTGCGCGCGCTGGAAGTGCCTCCGCGCGCGCTGATCGTCGATCTCGGCGAGAGCCATGACCTCGACGTGGAGACGCTGGACATGCTCGCCGACCTCGCCGACACGCTCGACGAGGAGGGAATCGAGCTCCGGCTCGCGGCGGTGCGGATGCGGTCGCTCGAGATGCTGCGCCGCCGCGGCCTCGCCGACCGGCTCCGGATCGAGACGACGATCGACGGCGCGATCGCATGACACGCATCACGTACGTCGGCCACGCGACCGTGCTCGTCGAGCTCGACGGGGTCCGACTGCTCACGGACCCGGTGCTGCGCCGCCGCGTGCTCCACCTGCGCCGCCGCACGCCGGCCGCGGGCTCGGCGCTGCGCGAGCTCGACGCGGCGCTGATCTCCCACGCTCACTGGGACCACCTCGATCCGCGCTCGCTGGCACGGCTCGGCCGCGGGCTGCGCTGCGTCGTCCCCCGCGGCGCGGGCCGGCTGCTTCGCCGCTACCTGTTCCGGAACGTCGTCGAGCTCGGCGTCGGCGAGTCGGTCGAGATCGGCGCCGTGACGGTGACCGCGACGCCCGCGGAGCACGACGCCGGCAGGGGGCCGCTCGGCGTCCATGCGCCGGCGCTCGGCTACGTCGTCTCCGGCTCGAAGCGCGTGTACTTCGCTGGCGACACCGACCTGTTCGACGACATGGCGGGGCTCGCGCCGCTCGACGTCGCACTGCTGCCGGTCGCGGGCTGGGGGCCGCGACTGCCGCCGGGGCACCTCGACGCGCGCCGCGCGGCCGAGGCGCTGCGCCTGCTGGAGCCCCGCGTCGCCGTGCCGATCCACTGGGGCACCTATGCGCCGATGATGATGCGCCGGCCGCCGCCGGCCGCCGAGCGCGCGCCGGCCGAGGAGTTCGCGCGGCTGGCGGGCGAGCTCGCACCCGGCGTCGACGTGCGCGTGCTCGCACACGGCGAGACGCTGGAGCTCGAGTGACAGGAGCGCCGCGCTGATCTAACGTTGCCGCTCGTCGATGGAAGCGACGGCCCCGGCATACGGCGAGCGCCCGGCGTGGGTCCCCGAGCGGCCTGCGCTGCACCCACTGCGCCTGCTCGTCTCGTGGGTCGTCTCGGCGGTCGCGCTGCTCGTCGCCGCCGGGATCGTCCCGCACGTGCATGTCAACGGCTTCTTCGGCGCGGTCGTCGCGGCGCTGCTGATCGCGATCCTGAACGCCGCGCTGCCGCCGGTCGTCGCCGCACTGCGGCTGCCGTTCGCGCTGATCACGGGGTTCGTGCTCGTGCTGCTGCTCAACGCGGCGATGCTGGAGCTCACCTCGCGGATCGCGCCGAGCGCGATCTCGGTCGACGCCTTCGGCTGGGCGCTCGTCGCCGCGTTGATCGCGTCCGC
>DATBIC010000108.1:0-11469 GCA_036557145.1 Gaiellaceae bacterium | reverse complement strand
GCCTCGTCGTGGGTCGTCACGGCGCCGCCCTCGCCCGTCGTCATCTGCTTGTTCGGGTAGAACGCCCACACCGCCGGGTGGCCGTGCGAGCCGAGCGGCCGGCCGCGGTAACGGGCGCCGAGCGCCTCGCACGAGTCCTCGACGAGCGCCAGCCCGTTGCGTTTGCAGAGCTCCGTGAGCGCGTCGAGCTCGCACGGATAGCCGAAGATGTCGACGGCCACGATCGCCCGCGTCCTCGGCGTGATCGCAGCCTCCACGGCGGCGGGATCGAGGTTGAACGTCCGCGGGTCGATGTCGGCGAACACCGGAGTCGCCCCCTCGTAGATCGCGCAGTTCGCCGAGGCGACGAACGAGTACGGCGACGTGATCACCTCGTCTCCCGCGCCGACGCCGGCGAGCCGCATGCAGAGGTGCAGGCCTGCCGTGCCCGACGACACCGCCGCGCAGTGCGGCGCGTCGACGGCGGCCGCGACCAGCGACTCGAAGCGGGCGCCCGTCGGGCCGAGCGACAGCCAGCCCGAGCGGAGCACCTCGAGCACGAGCTCCTCGTCGCGCTCGTCGATCCACGGCGCGCTCAGCTCGATGCGCGTGGTGGCAGTCGTCATGTCCGCGCGAGCTGCGGGACGTGTTCGAGCCACTGCGCCCAGCGGTCGGACTTCCCTCGCACCGTGTCGAGGTACGCCGACTGGATCTCGCGGGTGACGTCGCCGACGCCGAGCTCGTGGTCGTCGATCGCCCGCAGCGGCGTGACCTCGGCGGCCGTGCCACACATGAACACCTCGTCGGCGAGGTAGAGGTCGGAGCGGATGATCGCCTTCTCGACCACCCGGTAGCCGAGATCCTGTGCGATCTGGATGATCGCGTCGCGCGTGAGGCCCGGCAGGATGCCGGTCGCGAGGTCGGGCGTGTAGAGGACGCCGTCGCGCACCACGAAGATGTTTTCGCCGGAGCCGTCGGCGACGAGCCCCTCGGGGGTGAGCAGGATCGCCTCGTCGTAGCCCGCGCGGTTCGCCTCGCTCACGGCGAGCATCGAGTTGAGGTAGACGCCGGTCGCCTTCGAGACGTGCGGGACGATGTTCGGCGAGACCCGCTGCCACGACGACACCTTGGCGGTGATACCGGACTTCAGCCCGTCCTCGCCGAGGTAGGTCCCCCACGGCCAGCTCATGATCACCGTCTCGACCGGATTGCCGCGCGTCGCGACGCCGAGCTGGCCGTAGCCGTAGAACGCGATCGGCCGCAGGTAGCACTCGGGCAGGCCGTTGACGCCGATCAACTCGTTGGTCGCGCTGCGAAGCTCCTCGACCGAATAGGGGATCTCCATGTGCAGCAGCCGCGCCGAGTTGTGCAGGCGCTGCAGGTGGTCGGAGAGCCGGAAGACGGCGGGGCCCTTCGGCGTGTCGTAGCAGCGAATCCCCTCGAAGACGCCCGAGCCGTAGTGGAGGCCGTGCACCCCGACGTGGACCTTCGCATCGGCCCAGTCGACGAGCTCGCCGTTCATCCAGATCTTCTCGGTCTCCTGCACCGTGCAGGCTCCTTTCGCTCGACGCCGCTAACTCTACCGGGGCGTTATGAGATCGACGGCCGCGGCGCTGGTGAGCCGCTGCAGCTCGTGCGGCGCGATCGAGGCCATGTACTCCTCGGTGCCGGCGCCGATCCAGACGACCTGGTGCTGCAGGAACGAGCCGTCCATCAACGTCCGGGTCACCGCACGCAGCGGGAACGGTGCGACGCCGCCGGGCGCGAAGCCGGTGGCGAACATCACCTCGTCTGCGGTCGCGACGCGCACGCTCTCGGCGCCCGTCGCGGCGGCGATCGCGGCCTCGTTCGCACGCTGGTCGCCGGGCACGAGCGCGAGGGCGAACGCGCCGTCGCAGACGAACACGAGCGACTTGACGATCTGTGAGAGCTCGCAGCCGATCACGCGGGCGGCGTCACGGGCGGTGGCCGCGCCCTCGGCGAACTGCTCGATGCGCGCGTCCACCGCCGCGCCCCGAATGACGGCAGCCACGCGCTCGACGGGCTCAGGCCACTCGGCCACCGGTCGAACCTACTGGATCACGTGCGCTTCGTCGGTGCCCTCGCGCAGTCGCGCGATCAGCTCGTCGGGCACGGGCGAGTCGATCGAGAGCGCCATCAGCGCCTTGCCCGCGTCACGGCTCCTCGACACCGCCATGTTCGCGATGTTGACGCCGGCGGAACCGAACAGGGTGCCGACGCGCCCGATCACGCCCGGCACGTCGTCGTAGCGAAGCAGCGCCATCCGCGGCGCCAGCTCGATCTCGACCTGAAACCCGAGCGCCGACACGAGCCACTGCCGGTCCTCGGTGCCGATCGTCGTGCCGGCGACGCGGCGTCCGTCCGCGGACACGGCGACGAGGTTCTTGTAATCGCGCGACGAGCGCCGCGTCTCCTCGACGACCTCGACACCGCGGTCGGCGGCCACCACAGGGGCGTTCACGTAGTTGACCGGCTGCTGCGTGCGTCCCTGGAACGCGCCGTTCAACGCGGCCACGGTGAGCAGCCGCGTGTCGTACTCGGCGAGCTCGCCCTCGGCCTCGACGAGGATTCGGCGCATGTCGCCGCCCGCGAGCTGCGCGGCGAGCCGCCCGAGCTTCGCGGCGAGCGGGATGAACGGCCCGAGCACCTCGAGGTCGTCGGCCCCGACCGTCGGGATGTTGACGGCGTTCGTCACCAGCTCGCCCTGCAGCGCCGCGGCGACCTGCTCCGCGACGATGAGGCCGGCGCGGTCCTGCGCCTCGTCGGTCGACGCGGCCAGGTGCGGCGTGACCACGACGTTCGGCGCCTCGAGCAGCGGGCCGGAATACGGCTCCTCGACGAAAACGTCGACGGCGGCGCCCGCGACCTTGCCCGACTCGAGCGCCGCGACGAGCGCCGCCTCGTCGACGAGCTCGCCGCGCGCGGCGTTGACGATGCGCACGCCGTCGCGCATCCGCGCGATCTGCTCCGCCCCGATCGCGCCGCGCGTCGAGTCGTTGAGCGGAAGGTGCAGCGTCAGGAAGTCCGCGCGTGCGAGCACCTCGTCGAACGACGCCGGCTCGACGCCGAGGTCGCGGAAGCGCTCCTCGGAAACGTACGGGTCGTGGCCGACGACCTTCATCTGCAGGCCGAGCGCCCGCCGGGCGACCTGCTGGCCGATGCGGCCGAGCCCGAGCACCCCGAGCGTCTTGTCCGCGAGCTCGACGCCCCCGTAGCGCGAGCGCTCCCAGCGGCCCTCACGCAGCGCCGCGTGCGCCTGCGGGATGTTCCGGGCGAGAGCCACGAGCAGGCCGAGCGTGTGCTCGGCGGCGGAGATCACGTTCGACTCGGGCGCGTTCGCGACGACGATGCCGCGGCGCGTGGCAGCCGCGACGTCGACGTTGTCGACCCCCACTCCCGCCCGGCCGATCACCTTGAGGTTCGGCGCGAGCTCGAGCACGTCGGCCGTCACCTTGGTCGCCGAGCGGATGATCAGCGCGTCGGCGTCGGCGAGCAGGCCGTCGAGCGGCGAGTCCGTGTCGACGACGACGTCGAGCCCCTGCCCGCGCAGCAGGTCGATGCCCGCCTCCGCGATCGACTCACGGACGAGGACACGCCCGCGGGCGGTCACGCCGTGACGCGGCCTTCGAACGCCTCGAACGCGCGGGCCACCGCGACGCCGCGCTCGATCTCGGCGCCGAGCTCGGTCAGCGAGAGCTCGACGGCGGCGAGCGCCGCGGCGATGTCGAAGATGTCGAACCACCCGATGTGGCCGATGCGGAAGATCTTCCCCTTCAGGTGCGCCTGGCCGGGCGCGAGCGTGACGCCGTGCTGGTCGCGGAGGTGCCTGAGAAGCGCGTCGCCGTCGACGCCGTCCGGCACGCGCGCGGCGGTGACGACGGCACTCGAATCGTCGTCGGGCGAGAAGAGCTCGAGCCCCATCGCCTTGATCCCGGCGCGCGCCGCGCGCCCGAGTCGCACGTGCCGTTCGAACGCCGCGTCGAGCCCGGCCTCGAGAATGAGCCCGAGCGCGACGTCGAGGCCGCGCACGAGCGAGACGGCCGGTGTGAACGCGGCGTCGAGCGCGTCCTGCGCCTTCTTGGTGCGCGCCCAGTCGAAGTAGAAGCTGCGGGCCGGCACCGCGCGGTCGAGCGCGCGCCCCGACACGGAGACCATCGCCAGGCCCGGCGGGCACTGGAGCGCCTTCTGCGAGCCGGAGACGGCGACGTCGATCTCCCAGGCCTCCGTCTCGAGCGGCACCGCGCCCAGCGAGGACACGGCGTCGACCACGACCATCGGGTCGCCGACCGCCGCCTTGATCGCGCGCACGTCCGAGACGACGCCGGTCGACGTGTCCGACTGCTGGCACAGCACCACGCCCGAGCCGGCCTCGCGTACGGCCGCGGCGACCTCGTCGGGATCCGGCGTCTCGCCCCACTCGTATCGGATCGGGCGCACGTCGAGCCCATACTGCTCGCAGATCGCGACCCACCGCTCGCCGAACGAGCCGTGGCTGACGACCGACACCGTGTCGCCGGGCGCGCACAGGTTCGCGACCACCGAGTCCATCGCGCCGGAGCCGGAGGCGGCGAACAGGAGCACGTCGGAGGACGTGCGGAAGATTTCGCGCAGACGCCCGAGCGTCCGCTCGTACACGATGCGGAAGTCGCTGCCACGGTGGTGGACGATCGGCTCGGCCGTCGCCGCGAGCACCTCGGGCGGCACCGGCGTCGGCCCGGGCGTGAACAGGTAGCGCTTCTCCAAGCCGAGAGCGTAGCGACACGGCGAGACTTCCCTCGATGGACGCGCTCCTCTCCTTCGCGGCGGCGCTCGTCTCGCTGCGCCTGGGCGGCCAGCTCGCACGGCGGGGTCGTGTCGCGTGGGCGGCGGCGCTGTTCTCGTTCGCGGCGGCGACCGCGGCGATGGCCTGGGGCTCGGCGCACGGCTGGGACGCCCGTTCGTTCCGCGTCTACTACCTCGCCGGCGCGCTGCTCGCAGCGCCGCTGCTCGGCGTCGGGTCGCTGCTGCTCTGGGGCCGCCGCTGGGCTGCTCCCGCCGGGCTGCTCTATTCGGGGCTCGCCGTCGGCGTGGCGCTCGCGATGCCGGTGCACGGCCCGTTCGGGTCGACGGCGGTCCCGCGTGCGCAGGACCACCTCGACGCGCTGCCCCGGGTGGTGGCGATCGCCGCCAGCTCGCTCGGGACGCTTGCAGTGCTCGTCGTCGTTGCCGCGACCCTGCGCGGCCGGCCGCGCCAGGGGCTGCTGATCGTCGGCGCCGTCGCGGCGGCGGGCGTCGCCTCCGCGCTCACCCAGACGGCCGTCGCCGCGGCCGCCGCGACGTTCGCAGCCGCCTCGGTGCTGCTCTACCTCGGCGTCGCCGGCCGGCGCCGCTACCCCGTCGGCGCCTCGAGCGAGTACCAGGCGGCCACCCGTTCGGCGAACGCCCGGTCCGACTCCTCGTTGGGGTAGCGGCGGAACGCCCTCGTGCGCACCTCGCTCAGGTAGGCGGCGAGCTCGTCGACGCTCTTGCCCCGCCTCAGCATCCGGCCGAGCCGCTCGAGGTAGGGGTCGTACGCGTCGGCGTGCAGCGGGTCGTCGTAGACGCCCTCGGGGTCCCAGTGCTCGATCGCGAGGATCCGCAGGGCGGGCAGACCCTCCCGCGCCCACCAACGCCGGCGGTCGAGCCAGGCCATCGCAGGGCCCAGTCTATTCGGCGAGCTTGACGCGCACGCGCTCGTTCACCACGCGCGGGTCGGCCGCGCCGCCCGTCTCCTTCATCACCTGACCGACGAAGAAGCCGAGCAGGCCCTGCTTGCCGCCGCGGTACTGCGCTGCCTGGCCGGGGTTCGCGGCGATCACCCGTTCGATCACCGGGTCGAGCTCGGCCGCGTCCGAGACGACCTTCTCCTCCAGGTACGGGTCGGCCCGGAAGCCCTCGTCGCCGATGTGCTCCAGCGCTGCGTCGAACGACGCACGCGGGATCTGCGCGCGCGCCGAGACGAGCTTCGCCAGCTCGCCCGCGTTCACCCGCTCGGGCTCGACCCCGGTCGCCGCGAACTGATTGGCGACGACGTTCGCCGCCTCCTTCGCCTCGGCGCCGGCGGCGACGACCCCCGACCACAGCCGGTCGAGCCCGCCGGTGACGAGCACGTCGGCGTCGTAGAACGAGAGCGACGCGGCCAGCCGGCGGATCCGGGCGCCCGGCAGCTCCCCCACTTCCGCCCGTAGCCGCTCGACGACGTCGGCGGGCGGGCGCACCGGGACGAGGTCGGGCTCGGGGAAGTAGCGGTAGTCCTGCGCCTCCTCCTTCGAGCGCAGAGGCGGCGACTCCTCGTGTGACGGGTCGAAGTGCAGCGTCTCCTGCTCCACGGTGCCGCCCGACTCGTAGACCCGCACCTGGCGCGCGATCTCGCGGTCGATCCCCTTCGCCGCGAATGCGAACGAGTTCATGTTCTTGAGCTCGGTGCGCGTGCGCAGCTCGTCGGAGCCCTTCGGCCGCACCGAGACGTTGACGTCGAACCGCATCGACCCCTTCTCGAGCTCCGCGTCCGAGAGGCCGAGCTCGACGACCGTCTGCCGCAGTAGCTGCAGGAAGCGCTTCGCCGTCTCGGCGTCGTGGAGGTCGGGCGCGGTGACGATCTCGACCAGCGGCGTGCCGCCCCGGTTGAAGTCGACGAGCGTCGCGGTGGCGCCATGGATCCGCCCCGATGCGGCCACGTGCGTCGACTTGGCCGCATCCTCCTCGAGGTGCGCGCGCACGATGCCGACGACCACGTCGCCGTCCTCCATCGGCACCGTCAGCCGGCCGTCGGCGCACAGCGGCTCGTCGTACTGGCTGATCTGGTACGCCTTCGGGAGGTCGGGGTAGAAGTAGTTCTTGCGGTGGAAGACCGCGCGCTCGGCGACGCGGCAGTCGAGTGCGAGCCCGAGCTTGACCGTCTCCTCGATCGCGCGGCGGTTGGGCACCGGCAGCGCGCCGGGGAACGCCAGGCACACCGGGCACGTCTGCGTGTTCGCAGCGCCGCCGAAGCCGTTCGCGCAGCGGCAGAACATCTTCGTCCGCGTCTTCAACTGCACGTGGATCTCGAGCCCGATCACCGGCTCCCACTCGACGCTCGTCATGCCCTGTACCTCGTCGGAACGGGATCGAAGCCGAGCGCGTGCTCGAGCGCGTGCGCGGTGCGGAAGAGCGTGTTCTCCGAGAACTGCGGGCCGACGAGCTGCAGCCCCACCGGCAGTCCCTCGGACAGGCCGCACGGGACGTTCAGCCCGGGCAGCCCCGCCATACAGGAGGGGATCGTGAGCAGGTCGCTGAGGTACATCGCGAGCGGGTTGTCCGCCTTCGCGCCGATCGGGAACGCGACCGTCGGGCTCGTCGGGCTGACGAGCAGGTCGTAGCGCGCGAACGCCTCGTCGTGCTCCCGCTTGATCACGGTGCGCACCTGCTGCGCCTTGCCGTAGTAGGCGTCGTAGTAGCCCGCCGAGAGCGCGTACGTCCCGAGCATGATCCGGCGCTTCGGCTCGTCGCCGAATCCGTCGTGGCGCGACGCCATCACCATCGAGCGGAAGTCGTCGCCCTCGGCGCGCAACCCGTAGCGCACACCGTCGTAGCGCGCGAGGTTGGACGACGCCTCGGCCGGCGCGATCAGGTAGTAGCAGGCGAGGCCGTAGTCGACCGACCGCGGCAGCGAGCACTCCTCGACGCTCGCGCCCAGCGACTCGGCGAGGGCGAGCGCCTTCGCGACGCAGTCGCTGACGCCCGGCTCGATTCCCTTCGCCTCGTTCAACTCCCGGGGCACCCCGATCCGCACGCCCTTCAGGTCCTCGGCCGTCGGCAGCTCGACCGGCGGGACGTCGACCGTCGTCGAGTCGTTCTCGTCGCGGCCGGAGATGATCGAGTACAGCAGCGCGCAGTCGCGGACGTTGCGTGCGACCGGGCCGACCTGGTCGAGCGACGATGCAAACGCGACGACGCCGTAGCGCGAGACGGTGCCGTACGTCGGCCGCAGCCCCACGTTGCCGCACAGCGCCGCCGGCTGCTTGATCGAGCCGCCCGTGTCGGACCCGAGCGCCCACGGCGCGAGCCCCGCGGCCACCGCTGCAGCCGAGCCGCCGCCCGACCCGCCGGGCACGCGCGACGGGTCCCACGGGTTCCGCGTCGGCCCGTACGCCGAGTTCTCGGTCGACGAGCCCATCGCGAACTCGTCGGTGTTCGTCTTGCCGAGCAGCTTCAGCCCGCGTGCGTTGCAGCGCGCGGTCACCGTCGCGTCGTAGACCGGGACGTAGCTCTCGAGGATCTTCGAGCCCGCCGTCGTCGCCACGCCCTTCGTCCCGATCACGTCCTTGAGCGCGATCGGCACGCCGTCGCCGCCCGGGTCGTCGCAGACGGTGAGGTAGGCGTGCAGCTCCGGGTCGCGCGCATCGATCGCCTCGCGGTACGCGGCGAACAGCTCCGACCCGGAGAGCTCGCGCGACTCGAGCAGCCGCATCGCCTCCTCGGCGCTCAGCGTGAGCGTGTCTACGGCCGTCACGCCGGCGGCACCCGGAAGAGGTCGCCGTCGCGGTCGGGCGCGTTCGCGAAGACGTCGTCGAGCGGGAGACACGGCCGCGGCTCGTCCTCCGCCCAGGCGTTCGACACCTCGAGCGGGTGCGCCGTGGCCGGCACGTCGCGCAGGTCGAGCTCGGAGACCTTCGAGACGGCGCCGAGGATCGCCGAGAGCTGCTCCTGGAAGCGCGCAACCTCGCCGTCGGTCAGCTCGAGGCGCGCGAGCCGCGCCACGTGCAGCACCTCGTCCCTCGTGATCTCCGCCATGCGAACTCCCTCCTGACACACCGAGGGCTCCTTTCGGAGCCCTCGGCAAGCTCGGTTCCGAAAGGGTGCTAGAGCGCCTCGACGTTCGCCGCCTGCAGGCCCTTGTCGCCCTGCACGACGTCGAACGACACGCGCTGACCCTCGGTCAGCGACTTGTAGCCATCACCGGCGATGGCGGAGAAGTGGACGAACACGTCCGCCTCGCCGTTACCCCGCTCGATGAAGCCGTATCCCTTTTCGTTCGAGAACCATTTGACCGTGCCTTCAGCCAAACCAACTACTCCTTGCTTGACGACTACAAGTCCGCGATTCCCGCGGAGCGGCGCGAACCTTAGCACCGAATCAGCCCGGAAATGCAACCTCTCCGCGCCGAAATCGCGCACAGCGGACGGCGTTCTGCAGCAGGCAGGCGATCGTCATCGGCCCGACGCCCCCTGGAACGGGCGTCAGGTGGCCCGCCACCTCGTCGGCGCCGGGGGCGACGTCGCCGACGACACCGGCCTCCGTGCGGTTGATGCCGACGTCGACGACGGCCGCGCCGGGCCTGATCCGGTCGGGTGCGAGGAACGCGGGAACGCCGACCGCGACGACGAGGACGTCGGCGTCGAGCGTGTGCCGCGGCAGGTCGCGCGTGTGCGAATGGCAGATCGTCACGGTCGCGTTCCGCTGCAGCAGGAGGCTCGCGACGGGCTTGCCGACGATGTCGCTGCGGCCGACCACCACCGCGTGCGCGCCGTCGAGCTCGATCCGATGCTCGTCGAGCAACGCGAGGATGCCGACCGGCGTCGCGCCGACCAGGGTCGGGCTGCCGAGGTAGAGCTGCCCCGCGTTGAACGGGTGCAGACCGTCGACGTCCTTGCGCGCATCGATCGCGCGCATGACCCGCGCCTCGTCGATGTGCGCGGGAAGCGGTAGCTGCACGAGCAGTGCATCGACGGCGTCGTCGGCATTGAGCTCGGCGATCCGATCGAGCAGCTCCTCCTCGCTCGTCTCCTCCGGCAGCCTGGCGTCGGTCGCCGCGATCCCGGCTGCGGCGGCGGCCTTCTGCTTGAGGCCGATGTAGATCTCGGATGCGGGGTCGTCGCCGACCAGCACCGTCACGAGCCCGAGCGAGCCGAGCCGGCGCACCTCCTCGGCGACGTCCGCGCGGATCCGGTCGGCGATCGGCTTGCCTTTGAGGAGCGTGGCCGGCATCGGCGGAGTGTAGTGGCCGCGTCCGCAGGCCCTGTTGTGTGTCTGGCCGGCTGCAAAGCAGCGCATGCCCGCGTCCTCGGTCGCCAACGCGACCACTAGGCTCTGCCCGTGCGCTGGCCCCGGAAAAACGATGCGACGTCGATCGCGCGCCGCCGCGAAGCGATGGGGATCGATGACGGGCTCGTCACGTCCGTCGAGCTGGCGCCGTTCACAGGCGCGGCGGAGTCGCTCGTCGGCGTCGCAGTGATCCCGGTCTCGGCCGTGCCGGTGACGATCGAGCTCGGCGACTACGAGCTCGACGCGGACGGCGTGGTGCACGAGGTCGACCGGGGGATCGAGACGGTGCACGTGCCGCTCGCCCACACCGAGGGCGGGCTCACCGCATCGCTCACGCGTGGCTCGCTCGCCGCCGGGACGGTCCGCACCTACGTGCTCGCGGACCGGATCACGCGCGCGTCGTGCTTCGTTTGCGCGAGTGCAGCCGACGCGGTCGCGCTGGCTGCGTGGCTCGCAGAAGAGCTCGGCGCGATGCGCGGCTGGTTGGAGTCGTCTCATGATCCGATGCTGTCGCGGCACGCGCGGCTGCGCGAAGTCGATACGCACGTCGTGGGGCCGATGTGCCACGTCCTGTGGCGGTGGACGACCGGCGACGCCGTCGGGCCGAACATGATGACCCGCAACTCCTACGCGTTGAACATGGGCTACGTGATGCAACGGGCGCCGGTGAAGCCCGAGCGCGCGATCCTCGAGGCGAACATGGGCGGCGACAAGAAGCCGTCGCACGAGTACTTCCGCTCCGGTCACGGCAAGACCGTGCTCGCCGAGGCGTTCGTCACCGACGAGAACGTGCGCCGCGTCCTGCGGACGACGGCGGGCGACCTCGACGCGCTGTCCTGGGCAGGCACGCACGGCTCGGTCGCGAGCGGGATGCAGTCGGTCGCGTTCACGCCCGCGTCCGCGATCGCCGCCGTCTTCGCGGCCACGGGCCAGGACCTGGGCATGGTCGGCACGAGCTCGATGGCGCAGGGAACCGGGCGCCGCGTCGAGGGCGGGATGCAGGCGTCGATCCGCTTCGGCGGGCTCGAGGTGGGAACCGTCGGCGGCGGCACGACGCTGCCGTCGGCCCGCGAGTGGCTCGAGTCGATCGGCTGCGCCGGCCCGGGCAAGGTCTACCGGCTCGCGCAGATCACGGCCGCCGCGGCGCTGTGCCTCGAGCTGAGTGCGTCGGCGGCGATGGCGACCGCGGGCAGCGAGAACTTCTTCCGGGCGCATCACGAGCGCGGCGGGCTCCGGTGACGCCGTGATCGCGCTGGTCTTTCGCTACGAGGCTCGCGACGTCGAGGAGTTCGAACGCGCTTACGGGCCCGAGGGCGAGTGGGCGCGCTTCTTCATGCAGGCGGACGGCTTCGTCGGGACCGAGCTCCTGCGGGACCTCGACGAGCCGGGGCGCTATCTCGTGATCGATCGGTGGGAGACCGCCGACGC
>DATBIC010000107.1:0-1715 GCA_036557145.1 Gaiellaceae bacterium | reverse complement strand
GCCCGCCGCGGAGCGTCCAGGCCGCCGTGCCGCCGTTGTCCGCGGCGAAGAGCCACGTGCGTCCGCCCGAATGCCAGACCGCCGGAGCCGTGAAGAGGTCGGTGTTGGACGGCGTCGAGACGACGTCGAGCTCGCCGTCCTTGTGCCCGCCCGGCTTGCGCAGGCGGCTGAGCCCGAGGACGCGGATCTTCCCGTCCTTGCCTCCCTGCGCGACGTAGCCGCCGCCGAGCCACACGGGCGAGGTCGAGCCGAGGTCGGCGTCGGTCGCGTTCAGCTCGTCCGTGTTCGTGGGCGTGTAGTTCCCGGTGATGCGGGTCGCGTCGGGCGCGAGCTCGAGCGTCGCGTCGCCCCAGTTCGTGCGTCCGTTCCACGGCGCGTTGCCGGTGGCGACGAGCAGCCTGCCGCTTCCCGGCTCGACGACGGCGCCCGCCCGGCCCCAGATCGCCGAGTCGCTCGCGTCGCACGACGGCGGGTCGATCAGCGCATGCCGGTCGCTGCAAAGGGAGTTCCAGACGTGCAGCAGCTTGCCGCTGCGCGCGTCGATCACGGCGACGTGTCCCTGGTACGGCGGTGCGTCGCCGATGTAGCCGCCCGTCGTCGCGATCACGTGGCCGCTGGCGAAGTTGAGCGACGCGGCGATCTTCTCCCGCGACGGCAGCTTCGTGATCGAGACGGTCCACTGCGGCGCTCCCGACTCGACCGAGAGCTTGGTGATCGTGCCGCCGGGCGAGGCGGCGTAGATCGCGGTGCGACTCGGGTCGGCAACCGGCGTCGCCGTCGTGATCTGAGCAGAGCCCGCCCACGACGAGTAGCCCGCCGGCGTGAAGCGCCAGAGCACCTGGCCGCTCGCCGCGTCGATCGCCTCGGTGCGCCCGTAGGTCGTCGTGACGAAGAAGACGTCGTGCGCCGCGCCCTTCACCTGCACGCCGTGGAGGTAGATCGGGCTCGAGTCGACGGTGCCGTCGAGCTGCACCTGCTGGCGGCGGAGGCGGCCGACGTTAGCGGGGGTGATCCCGCTCGCCGCGGTCGAGACGCCGCTGCGCGCAGCATCGAAGTCGAAGCGCGTCCAGTCATGGCTCGGAGCGCCGGCTGCGCCGAGGGCGACGGCGGCGGCGGCGAGAAGCGGCGCGATCACGAACGGTATGACGCGGCGAAGCCGCAAACGGTTTGGGCCGCTCTATGCGCGGAGGAGCACGCGGCGGAGCTCGTCTTCCTTGCCGGGCTCGAGGATCGCAAGCACCTGGTCGCCGGCGAGCAGCTCGGTCGAGCCGACGGCGATCTCGGCGCTGCCACTGCGCATGACCGAGATCAGGCGCGCGCCCTCCGGCATCGTCAGCTGGTCGACCCGCTTGCCCGCGGACGGGGAGCTGCGGTCGATCTGCACCTCGACGATCTCGAGGTTCTCCTTGCGCAGCTCGAGCAGGTGGATCAGGTCGTGCTCCGGGACCTCGTGCTCGACGAGCGCCATCACGCTCGAGGTCGCGCAGATCGTCGGGGAGATGCCGAGCAGGTCGAAGTGCGCCTGGTTGCGCGGGTCGTTGACGCGGGCGAGCACCTTCGGGACGCCGTAGCGCTCCTGCGCGAGCTGGCAGATGACCATGTTGTCCTCGTCGTCGCCGGTGAGCGCGAGCACGATGTCCGGCGGCCGCGCGATCCCGGCGCGCTCGAGCACGCTCAGCTCGGTCGCGTCGCCGTGCTGCACCTGGTGCTCGAAC
>DATBIC010000106.1:0-7148 GCA_036557145.1 Gaiellaceae bacterium | reverse complement strand
GGGACGTCGACGCCGAGCTCCTCCGCCTTGATGCGGATCGAGTCGAGGCCGCTCTTCTTGCCGAGCACGATCGACCGCTCCGTCGCCACGAGCTCGGACGAGTACGGCTCGATCGACGGCGGGTCGTGGAACTGGCTCGCGACGGCGCCGCTCTCGCGCCGGTACAGCGTCTCGCCCGTCAGCGGCTTCCACGGCTCGAGCGCGTAGCCGGAGAGCTCGCGGACGCGCTCCGAGACGGCGCGGATCCGGTCGAGGCGCAGGTTCGTCTCGACGCCGTAGAGCGCGCGCAGGGCCAGCGCCACCTCGCCGAGGTTCGCGTTCCCCGCGCGCTCGCCCATGCCGTTGACGGTGCCGTGCACCCAGACGGCGCCGGCGCGGACGGCCGCGACCGCGCTCGCAGTGGCGACGCCGAAGTCGTTGTGGCCGTGGAAGTGCACCGGCGTCGAGCCGAGCCACTCGATCGTGCGCCCGACGAGATCGCCGACCGCCTCCGGTGAGGCGATGCCGAGCGTGTCGACGACGGCGACCTCGCGCGCGCCGGCCTCGACGGCCGTCTCGTAGACGCGGCGGTAGAACTCCGGCTCGGCGCGTGTCGAGTCGACGCCGAAGAACGCCGCGTGGATGCCGTTGTCGGCGGCGAACCGCATCGCGGCGGCGATCCGCTCGAGCATCCTCTCGCGCGGGACGCCGATCGCATCGAGCTTGAAGTCGGAAATCGGCGACTCGATCACCGAGTGCGAGACGCCGAGCTCCACGAGCGCCTCGAGGTCCGCGGGGACGGCGCGCGAGAAGCCCCACACCTCCGCCTTCAGGCCGGCGCCGGAGATCAGCTTCACCGCCTGCCAGTCGTCGTCGGAGACGCGCGGGAACCCGGCCTCGATCCGGTCGACCCCGAGCTCGTCGAGCAGCCGCGCGATCTCGAGCTTCTGCTCCGGGTCGAGCACGACGCCGACCGTCTGCTCGCCGTCGCGCAGCGTCGTGTCGTACAGGCCGACGCGCCCCCGGATCGCGTACGGGTCGTTGAGCGCTCCGGTCCAGATCAGGTCCTGCACGACACCACCCCGTCAGGGAACGCCGAGAGCTTCTCCGCACCCCGTCCGGTGATCAGGAAGTTGTCCTCGACCCGCAGTCCGCCGCCGCCTTCCCAGTAACAGCCCGGCTCGATCGCCAGGACCATGCCTTCCGCGAAGCTACCGCCTCCGGCGCGGTGTGGGTAGGGGGGCTCGTGTGCTCGCGCGCCGACCCCGTGGCAGATCGGGTGCGTCGGCTGGGTGGGATAGCCGAGCGCCGCGATGCCGTCGCGGACGATCACGTCGAGCTCCGCCATGCTCGCGCCCGGCGTGCAATGGGCGACGGCGCGCTCGTAGACGGCGAGGAGCCCGCGCTCCAGTTCGGCGTAGTCGTCGCGCAGCTCGCCGACGACGAGGTTCTTCGTGTGGTCGGCCCAGTAGCCGTCGGCGCAGACCCAGATCTCGAACAGCACCGGCTCGTCCTCGGTGACCTCGACGTCGCCCGTCGCGGTGAACGTCTTGATCCCGCTCCCGGCCCAGACGAGCGAGAACGGCAGCGCCAGGTCGACGTCGTCGCGCGTCGTCCCCTGGCCGTGGACGAAGCCCTGCCAGATCGCCGCGACCTCCGACTCCTTCATCCCCGCGTCGAGCCGCGCGCGGACGTGCTCCATCGCGTCGGCGGCGATCGCGTTGGCGATCCGCATTCGCTCGACCTCCTGCGCCGTCTTCACCGAGCGCGCCTGGACGAGCAGCGGCGTCGCGTCGAGCGCCTCCGGGAATGCGTCGAACCACCCCTTCGTGAAGGTCGTCGGCTCGCCGACCATCCGGTCGGCCGCCTGAGTACCCAGCGAGAGCTCGATGCCGATACGCGCATGCGGCTTGGCCGCGTCGACCGCAGCCTCGAGCGTTCGCGAGAGCGGCGGCCGCGGGTCGTTCTCGTCGTAGCCGCGCACGTAGCGGACGGTCGTCGTCCACGCGGACCTCGCGGCGTCCTCGGCCGAGGCTTCGAGGCAGATGAGGGTCGGCTCGCCCTCGCGCGGGAAGACGCAGGCGTCGTAGCCCTTCATCCCCCAGAAGCCCGTCAGGTAGAGGACGTTGTCGGGCGCGCGCACGACGACCGCGTCGAGCTCGTGCTCCTCGAGCAACCCACGGACGCGGTCGAGCTTCGCGTCGTCGCGCGGCCACGGCGCACCGCCGCTCACGTCTCGCCCCAGGGGCGGATGCGCGGCGGCGCGGGCTCGCCGTGGCCCTCCTGCCACGAGATCACCGGGTTGCGAAGCACGCCGATCCGCTCGATCTCGGCCTCGATCACGTCGCCGGGCTTGAGGTAGAGCCGCCGGCGCTCCTCCTCCGACTTGAAGCCCGCGACGCCGGCCACGGTGCCGGTCGACAAGACGTCCCCGGGCGAGTAGCCGAGCGCCGAGAAGTTGGACAGGATCTCGGGGATCGTCACGCTCATCCGGCTCGAGTGCGACTCCTGCCGCGTCTCGCCGTTGACCCGCAGCTCCATCCGCAGGTCGTGCGGGTCGCCGAGCTCGTCCGGCGTGACGATCCAGGGGCCGAGCGGGCAGAAGGTGTCGATCGCCTTGCAGAAGCTGAACACGCCGGAGCGCATCTCGCCGCGCTGGATGTCGCGCGCGGTGATGTCGTTGAAGATCACGTAGCCGCCGATGTAGTCGGCGGCCTCCTCCGGCGAGAACCACCTGCCGGCCTTCCGCAGCACCACCGCCAGCTCGAGCTCGTAGTCGAGCTCCTCGGTCAGGTGCTCCGGATAGACGACCGGCTCGTCCGGGCCGACGATCGCGTCGACGTTCTGGAAGAAGTTGATCCACGGCGCGATCTGGTGCGACCAGTCGACGTTCTTCGACTCCTCCTCATGCTCGCGGAAGTTGCCGGCCGTGTGGAAGAACTTCTTCGGGACGATCGGCGCGCGCAGCCGCACGTCCGCGAGTGGGAAGCGCTCGGAGGTGACGTCGGCGCCGCCGCGCTCGAACCACGCGCGCATCGTCGGCACGTCGAGGCGCACCACCTCGTCGCCGTCGACCCGGCCGACCTTGCCGTCGTCGTACGTCACCAACCTCATGCGCACACCCGCTGGGCCACGAGCGCGTACGTCTGCGCCGTCTTCACGAGCCCCTCGATCTCGAGGTTCTCGCCGAGCTCGACGTCCATCAGCCCGGTCGACGTCCCGTAGTTGACGGTCGGCACGCCGTAGCGTGTCAGCGCGGAGGCGTCGCTGAACCAGCGCGTGACGTCGCGACCCGGCGGCGCGCCGTGCACCTCGGCGTGGGCTGCGTCGATCGCCTGCACCAGCTCGTGATCCTCGTCGATCTCCGCGCCGGGCGCGGTGACGTACACCTCGCCCTCGACGCCGTAGTCGGGGAACCGCTCGGCGAGCGAGCGGACGAAGTCGAGCACCTCGCGGCGCGCGGTGCCCATCGGCTTCGTCGGCGGCACGCGCACGTCGAGGAAGAGATCGGTGTGGTGCGGCGTCCGCGACACGCGCCAGCCGAAACCGCCCTCGATCGCGCCGACGTTGACGATCGCGTTCGCGCCGCGGTACGCGTTCGCTGGATCCTGCTCCCACGTGGGGATCCACTCGAGCACGGCCGTCGTCAGCTCGTGCATGCGCAGGACCGAGTTGCGGTCGCGCCGCCCCTCGCTGAACGCGGTGTGGATGAAGTCGCCGTGGACCCGGATGCGCAGCCAGAGCGCGCCGAAGTGGCCGAGCACGACCTTGCCTTCGGTCGGCTCGCCGAGCAGGCACATGTCGGCGACGCCGCCGTGCGAGACCAGGTAGCGCGTGCCGGCCGCGTAGCCGCGGTACTCGGCGCCGGCCGCGTCACCGTACTGCGTCTTCTCGATCTCGCCGCACACCGCCGCGAGCAGCACGTCGCCGCGCAGGCGGACGCCCGCGTCCTGCAGCGTGCGCACCGCCTCGATGTAGCAGGCGAGGGCGCCCTTCATGTTCGAGATGCCGAGCCCGTACAGACGGCCGTCGCGCTCGAACGCCTTCGGCTGGAACCCGGGAACGTCGCGGAGCCACGGCTCGCGGCCCGAGTACGACGTGTCCATGTGCCCGTTGAACATCAGGCTCTTGCCGCCGCCCGTCCCCGTCCAGGTGCCGAGGACGTTCGCGCGCCCGTCCTCGACCTGCTGCCACTGGACGTGCAGCCCCATCTTCTCGTAGACGTCCGCGATCAGCGCGGCCAGCGGCTGCTCGTTGCCCGTGAAGCTGTGGACGTCGACGAGCGCGCTCGCGGTCGCGACCAGCCGCTCGCGGTCGATGTTCATCCGCGCACGTGCGGGAGCACCTGCTCGCCGAACAGGCGGATCTGCGCGTGGCGGTCGCCGCCCCACAGCTCGAGCATGACGTGCGTGCAGCCGGCGTCCTTGTACTCCTCGATCGCGGCGATGCAGTCCGCGGGCGTGCCGGCGATCGGCTTGCACTTGTCGAGCAGCGCGTCGGAGACCTTCGCCTTCGCGGCCAGCCGCCCGCCCTGCTCCATCGCCTCGGCGACCGGGCGGATCTCCTCCTGCTCGATCCCCGCCAGGTCGAGCAGCGTGTCCGCCGCCCCCTGGATGTTCTGCACCTTGTTGGCGAGGTACATGCCGGCGATCTCGCGCGCGCCGTCGCGCCCGGCGTCGCGGTCGGTCGCGTGGATCGAGGCGACGACGGTGCAGCCGATGTCGATGTCGGCGTTCACGTTGCCGCGCGTGTAGCGCACGAATGCGGGCGTGGTGATCGACGGCGTCAGGCAGCCGTCGCCGATCTCGCCGGCGAGCGCCTGCATCTTCGGCGCCGTCGCCGCGACGTACACCGGCGGCACGTCGCGCGGCGTGTGCGCCTCGGCCTGCAGCGCGGGCACGTCGGCGCTCCACGTGTCGCCGTCGTAGTCGAACGCCTCGCCGGAGAGGACGCCGCGCACGATTGTCACTGCGTCGCGCATCGGGCCGAGCGTCTTCCGGGTCTGCGTCTTCGTGTTGTTGAGGAAGATCTTCGAGGTGCCGTAGCCGAGGATGAACCTGCCCGGGCCGGCGGCCTCCTGCACGACCCGCGCATCCATCGCCACCTGCACCGGGTGGCGCGTCGAAGCGGCGATGATCCCCCAGCCGACCGTGAGCCGCTTCGTCTCGCGCGCGATCAGCGCCGATGCGACCGTCGACGATCGCGCCTCCATGCCGTGTTTGCGCCACCAGGGATAGGCCTCGGCGAGCCAGATCGTGTCCAGGCCCGCATCGTCCATCGCGCGCGCCGACGCCAGCATCTCGTCGAGGGGCTCCATCGTCAGCTGCATCACGCCGACTCTGAAGGAGGGGCTCATGCGGAGTCGGCCGTCGACGCGTTGACTTCGCGGTCGAGCGCCGTGAGCACGTGCTGCACCTGCTGGTTGACGATCGGCTGCAGCACGCGCTGCCCCATCGAGCCGACCGGCCCCGCGATCCGGACGTCCGCCGTCCAGTGCATCGCCGTGCCGCCGCCCGGCGCGTCCGAAAGCTCGAACTGTGTCTCCATCCGCAGCATCGCGCCGACGCCCTGCCCCTTGATCGCGAGTTTCGCGAACTCCGGCTCGCGCTCCTCGATCTTGTCCATGTCGATCTTCATGCGCAGGCCGCCGAGGCCGAGCGGGATCTTCACGTTCGCCGTCCAGTGCGTCGGGTCGTGGACGTCGAAGCTCTGGACGCCGGGCATCGTCTTCGCCATCGCAGCCGGGTCGTTGAGCACGTTCCAGACGGCACCGCGCGAGGCGGTGAACGTGCGGTCGCCGGAGACGATCACGCCGGGGTCACCGAGACCGTCCCGCCGGCCTCCTTCGGGTCGTTGAGCATCTCCCAGACGCGGTGATAGGGGTTGCAGCTGTCCCACACGATCGCGTCGCCGTGGCCGCGGAGCGCGTCCTGCACCGCCGCGCAGACGGCGTGGATGCCCGCGCCGCCACCTTCGCCCATGCCCTTCGTGCCGAGCGGCGTGAACGGCGACGGGCTCTCGACGTTGCCGGTGCTGAGCGGCGGCATGTCGAGCGCGTGCGGCACGTGGTAGTCGTAGAAGTTGGGCGTCAGCAGGTTGCCGTCCTCGTCGTAGGCGAAGTGCTCGTGGACGGCCGCGCCGAGCGCCTGCGCGGTCGCGCCCATCACCTGGCCCTCGACGATCTGCGGGTTGATCCGCTTGCCGCAGTCGTCGACGGCGGCATAGTCGACGATGTCGTACGAGCCCGTCTCGGGGTCGACCTCGATCACCGCGGCATGAATCTGCGTCGCGTAGGTGAGCGTGAGGTTGCCGAATTTGCGCTCGACATCGGGCACTTCGAACGGCGGCCGGTAGACGTAGCGGCAGTTCAGCGTGACGTCGAGATCTTCCGGGAGGCCGGCGTTGTTCGCGTTGATGATGGCGCCGCACGCCATGAACGGCAGGAACGCCTCCGGGCTCTCCTTGATCCGGATCCCGCCGTCGGCCAGCTCGAGCGCCTCCGGCGGGACGCCGCCGAAGACCGCGCCGGCGAGCTTGAAGATCTCGTCGCGCAGCATCTCGGTCGCGCCCTTCACCGCCGAGAGCCCGGTGACCGCGAACTGCGACGCATACGTCCCGGAGAAGCCGGCGTGCGAGTTCCAGTACGAGTCGTGCCCGGCGCGGACGTACACGTCGTCGACCCCGCACTTGAGGATGTCCGCGACGACCTGCGCAGCCGTCGTCTCGTGCCCCTGGCCCTGCGGCGTCGTTCCGAGCGTGACGACGATCTCGCCGAAGATGTCGAGCTTGACCGTCGCGACCTCGTTGTTGCCGGAGAACTGCAGCTCGGGGTTGATCATCCGCGACTGGCCGAAGTTGTTCGTCCCCGAGTCGAGCGTCGAGCCGATCCCGACGCCGAGCAGCTTTCCGCGCGCCTTGGCATCGGCGCGGCGCGCGGCGATGCCCGCGTAGTCGACGAGCTCGAGGGCGATGTCGAGCATCTGCGCGTAGTCGCCGGAGTCGTAGACGCAGCCGTTCGGCGTCTCGTAGGGCATGTCCTCGGCCTTGATGTAGTTGCGCTTGCGCACCTCGACCGGGTCGAGGTCGAGCTCGTGCGCGACGATGTCGATCATCCGCTCGGTGAACCAGAGGTGCTGCATGCGCGAGTAGCCGCGGTTCGGCGACACGGG
>DATBIC010000105.1:0-5478 GCA_036557145.1 Gaiellaceae bacterium | reverse complement strand
GAGCACGTGTGGCAGCCGATGCACTTGTCGAGGTTCATCACCATCGCTACCTGCGCGCGGACGAGCATCAGAACTCGATCCTCGACTCGCGCTTGCGGATCACGGTGATCTCGTCACGCTGCGATCCCGTCGGGCCGTAGTAGTTGAAGCCGAACGACAGCTGCGCGTAGCCGCCGATCAGGTGCGTCGGCTTCATCGTGATCCGCGTCAGCGAGTTGTCGGTGCCGCCGCGGTTGCCGAGCAGCTCGGTGAGCGGCGTGCTCAGATGCCGGTCCTTCGAGTGGTAGACCATGCAGCTCCCCTGCTGCACGCGGTGCGACACCGCGGCGCGCAGCGTCATCACGCCGTTGCGGTTGTACGCCTCGACCCACTCGTTGTCGTGGATGTCGAGCGCCTCGGCGTCCTCGCGCGAGAGCCAGAGCATCGAGCCGCCGCGGAACAGCGTCAGCATGTGCAGGTTGTCCTGGTACTCGGAGTGGATCGACCACTTCGAGTGGGGGGTCAGGAAGCTGAGCGTGAGCTCGCGCCGGTCGGCGTCGCCGGCGCCCTGGTCGCCGTAGATCTGCGCGTACGCGAGCGGCGGCCGGAAGATCGGCAGGCCCTCGCCGACCTCCAGCATCCACGCGTGGTCGAGGTAGAGCTGCTGGCGGCCCGAAAGCGTGTGCCACGGCTTGTGCCGCTCGACGTTCATCGTGAACGGCGCGTAGCGGCGCCCGTGCGCCTCGATCCCCGACCACTCGGGCGAGGTGATCACGGTGCGCGGCTGCACCCGCGCGTCGGCGAGCGTGATCCGGTCGCCCGCGCGCGTCCCTGCGAGGTCGGCGAGCGGCACGCCGACCCGCTCCTCGAGCGCGTGGAAGCCCTCGACGGCGAGCCGTCCGTTCGTCGTCCCCGAGAGGGCGAGGATCGCTTCGCACGCGTGCTCGGCACGCTCGAGCGACGGCCGGCCGTCGGCCGGACCGCCCTGCACGACCCCGTTCGCCGCCCCGAGGTCGCGGATCTCCTCGACCGGCTTCCAGGTGGCGCCCTTCACCGCGATGCCCGGGTCCTCGAGCAGCGGGCCGAGCGCCCCGTGCTTCGCCGCGACCGCCGGGTAGTCGCGCTCGATCACGAGCAGCTTCGGCATCGACGTGCCCGGGACCGGCTCGCCGTCGCCGGTGCGCCAGTCGTGCACCTCGCCGAGCGGCTGTGCGATCTCGTCGGCCGAGTCGTGCATCAGCGGCGCGGCGACCAGGTCGCGGCGCACGCCGAGGTGCTGCTCCGCCAGCCGCGAGAACGCCGCGGCGATCAGCCGGAACGCGTCCCAGTCGGTCTTCGCCTCCCACGGCGGCGGGATCGCCTCGTTGAACGTGTGCACGAACGGGTGCAGGTCGGTCGACGAGAGGTCGACCTTCTCGTACCAGGTCGCCGCCGGGAGCACGACGTCGGAGAAGAGGCCGTTCGACGTCATCCGGAAGTCGATCGAGGTCAGCAGGTCGAGCTTGCCGCGCGGCGCCTGGTCGTGCCACGTCAGCTCCGACGGTCGCAGCTCGGGCGGCGACTCCTCGGCGCGGACTCCCGGCTCGACCGTGCCGAGCAGGTGCTCGAGGAAGTACTCGTGGCCCTTGCCCGACGAGCCGAGCACGTTCGCGCGCCAAACGGTGAGCACTCGCGGGAAGTTCTCGGGCGCGTCGGGGTCCTCGCACGCGAACCGCAGCCTTCCGTCGCGCAGTTCGCGCACGACGTGCTCGGCCGGGTCGACGCCGGCGGCGGCCGCCTCGTCGACGAGGTCGAGCGGGTTGCGGTCGAAGGCGGGGTGGGACGGCAGCCAGCCAAGGCGCGCGCCGAGCGCGTTCAGGTCGGCGGCGTGCTTGCCGGCGAAGAGCCCCTTGCCGCCCCGCCAGGCGAGGTCCTCGGGCCGGACGCCCTCGTACCGCCACTGGTCGGTGGCGAGGTAGAACCACGGTGTGCCGGACTGGTGGCGCGGCGGCCGCACCCAGTCGAGCGCGAACGCGACGGCCTGCCAGCCGGCCAGCGGCCGGACTTTCTCCTGGCCGACGTAATGCGCCCAGCCGCCGCCGTTTCGTCCCTCGCAGCCGCAGAGGAGGAGCAGCGAGAGGAACGAGCGGTAGATCGCGTCGGAGTGGAACCAGTGGTTCGTCCCCGCGCCCATCGCGATCATCGAGCGCCCCTCGGTGAGCTCGGCGTTGCGCGCGAACTCGCGGGCGACGCGCGCGACCAGGTGCCGGTCGACCGAGGTGATCGGCTCCTGCCATGCGGGCGTGTACGGGTGCGGGTCGTCGTAATCCGCCGGCCACTCGCCGGGAAGGCCCGCCCGCCCGATGCCGTAGTGCGCCAGCATCAGGTCGAGCACGGTCGTGACGAGCTGACCGCCGATGCGGAGCGCCGGAACGCCGCGCCGCAGGGTGGCGTCCTCGTCGAAGCGCGGCAGGTGCACGGCGACGCTCTCGGCGCCCGCCCGGCCGAGCAGGGTCAGCGCCGGCTCGGCGCCGTCGAGCTGCAGGTTCCAGCGGCCGGGCTCGTCCTGGTAGCGGTGCCCAACGGAGCCGTTCGGCACGACCGGCTCGCCGGTGCGCTCGTCGAGCACGACCGTCTTCCAGTCGGCGTGCTGCTCGGCGGTGCCGAGATCGGACGCGCGCAGGAAGCGATCGGGCGTGTAGCCGTCGCCGTGCTCGCGCAGCGTCACGAGCAGCGGCAGATCGGTGAACGTGCGCGCGTACGTCTCGAAGTACGGGACGGTGCGCTCGACCCAGAACTCCTTGAGGATCACGTGGCCCATTGCCATCGCGAGCGCGCCGTCGGTGCCGGGCTTCGCGGCGAGCCAGTGGTCGGCGAACTTCGTGTGCTCCGCGTAGTCGGGCGAGACGACCACGACCTTCTGCCCGCGGTAGCGCGCCTCGACCATGAAGTGCGCGTCCGGCGTGCGCGTCGTCGGCAGGTTCGTGCCCCAGATCAGCAGGTACGCCGCGTTCCACCAGTCGGCCGACTCGGGAACGTCGGTCTGGTCGCCGAACGTCTGCGGCGATGCGGGCGGCAGGTCGGAGTACCAGTCGTAGAAGCTGAGGATGACGCCGCCGATCAGCGCGTAGAACCGGCTGCCCGACGCGTACGAGGCCATCGACATCGCCGGGATCGGCGTGAAGCCGGCGACGCGGTCGGGGCCGTAGTTTCGAATCGTGTAGACGTGCGCGGCGGCGACCAACTCGACCGCTTCTTCCCACGTCGCGCGGACGAAGCCGCCGCGGCCGCGCTGCGACTTGTAGAGCGTCGCGCGCTCCGGGTCCTCGACGATCTCGGCCCACGCGTCGACGGGGTCGCCGAGCCGCTTGCACCCGTCGCGGAAGAGCTCGAGCAGCGAGCCGCGCACGTACGGATGCTTCACGCGCAGCGGCGAGTACGTGTACCAGGAGAACGACGCGCCGCGCGGGCCGCCGCGCGGCTCGTACTCCGGCATGTCGGGGCCGGTCGACGGGTAGTCGACGGCCTGCGTCTCCCACGTGATCAGGCCGTCCTTGACATAGACGTTCCACGAGCACGATCCGGTGCAGTTGACGCCGTGCGTCGAGCGCACGATCTTGTCGTGCTGCCAGCGCTCGCGGTAGAACGACTCCCATTCGCGGTTGCGGCCGATCAGCTGGCTCCAACCCTCCGCGGAGACCGGTCCTCCCCGGAAGAACTGATGCGCTTCGAGCAGCGGGCCGTGTCTCTGGGTCATGCGATCGGGCCTCGATGCGGAGTCTTACGCATTCCGGAGCGCGAGGCCGCGCCGAAGCATCGCGCCGAAGATCACGAGCCAGAGGGCGAGCGCGACCCAGATCCAGACGCGGGCGAAATCGACCAGCGCGTCGATCGAGCGGACGTCGCCGACCTCGAAGCTGCAGGCCGCGTACATGCCGACGGGGAAGACGGTCGACCAGCGGCGGACGTCGTAGGCGAGCCGCGGCGCGATGACCTCGGCGGCGACGAGCACCGGCAGCCAGACGATCGCCGCGACCCAGATCACGAGCGCGGCGACGCTGAGCGTCGAGCCGAGGCCGTGCAGCGACGAGAAGCCGTCAGCTGCCTCGGTCATCTTGCCGCACGCGAGCGCCGCGATCGCGAGTGCGCCGCCCGCGACCCAGTGGTCGCCGTGCCCGACGCGGAGCTGGTTCAGGTCGAAGCGCGCGAGCACGAAGACGTAGGCGGCGACGCCGAGCACGAGCGCAGCAAGCGCGGCGAAGGCGAGCCACTCCGCGCGTTCGTGCAGCGCGAGCACCGCGCCGAGCACCGCGAGCGACTCGGTCGCCACGACGAGCACGAAGGACGCGCCGATCGTCGGCGTCTTCCAGTTCCGCAGCACGTGCGGGACGAGCACGACCCAGATGCAGAAGCCGATCGCCAGCAGCACGATCGCGATCCGGTTCCAGCCGAGCAGCGCGAGCCGCGTGCCGAGGACCTCCGTGCCCGCGACGCCGGTGAGCGCCGCCGGCAGCGCCGCCTCGGCGAGGAGCTGGTCCCGGTCTCCACGAATGCGCAGTACGAGCAGCAGGCCGAGCCCGATCCAGATCGCCGCGGCGATGACGAGCAGGATCCGCGAGAGCGTCTCCCGTCCGTCGGTCGAGAGGTCGATCGACACGATCCCCGTGCCCATGACGACCGCACCGGACGCAGGCGGGACCGAATGGAGAAGCTTCCGGACCACGACGCCCACGACTTGTCGAGTATGGAGGGCTGCGCGTGCGGCCGTCGTTGAGGAAGCGCGTCAACCAGGTGCCTGGCACCTCCGTGCCGGGCACCTCAGCTCTTCGTACTCGGGACGTGCTCCCGTAATCGGAGCCCACGCGTCTACGACTCTGGTGTCAGCGTCTCGAGGAAACCGCGCGCTGAAACGACCGGAAGCGCAGGCGCGAGCTCGAGCAGGTGCCGGTCGCCCGACACGAGCAGCGCGCGCTCAGCTTCTGCGAGCGCAAGGAGGTAGTCGTCGCCGGGATCCGTCGACCGGCGGGCGACCGTCGATGGATCGGCGGCGAGGATCGCGCCGTTGCGCAGCAGCGAAACGAGCTGCTCGGCCTCCGCTGAGTCGACGTGCCGACGGATCTTCGGATAGGCGAGCGCACGGTCGAGCTCGTCCAGGAGCTTGTCGGAGACGGCGAGCTCAAAGTCCCCGCTCAACCACCGTCCGAAGACCTGTCCCGGAGCGCCTCGAGGTGAGAGCAGGGCGGAGATGAGGATGTTCGGATCGCAGACGGCGCGCACTCAGCGCGTCTCGTGCTGCGCCTCGACGGCGAGCTCGTTTGCCTGCTCCTCCGTCAGATCGTTGCGGCCCCACAGGTGCTCGAGCAAGTCGAAGCCAAGCTCGCGACGCAGCGCCCGCTCGATGACCTCGCTGTCGCCCAACCCGGTTCTTGCGCCGCGAACCTTGACCGCGCGCATCACGTCCTCATCGATTGTCAGCGTTGTCCTTACCTTCGGCATCACTGCATCTTAGCATCAAGACGC
>DATBIC010000104.1:0-11681 GCA_036557145.1 Gaiellaceae bacterium | reverse complement strand
CCCGTTCGTCGCGATGCTGGTGGCGACGCTCTTCGGCGGGCTGGTCTCGATCCCGCTCGCCTCGATCGTGCTCTGGTTGCGCGGCGGCGCCTTCGCGATCGGCATGTGGGTCGTCGCGGAAGCGGTTGCGATCCTCGTCTCGCTCGATGCCTCGCTCGGCAGCGGGACGGGGACGTCCGCGCTGCTCGCGTTCAACCTGCGCTACACGCCAGACCAGCGGCTGCGCTACGTGTACTGGGCGGCCTTCACCGGCGCGGCGGCGCTGCTCGTGATCTTGTTCGTGGTGCTGCGGAGCCGCCTCGGCGCGTCGCTGCAGGCGATCCGCGACGACGAGGAGGCGGCGGCGTCGCTCGGCGTGCGCGTCGTGCTCGGGAAGGCCGTCCTGTTCGTGCTCGCCGGGACGGGCTGCACCGCCGCCGGCACGATCATCCTCGCCTGGCAGCTGTCGATCCTGCCGCTCGGCCCCGACTCGATCTTCGGCATCAACTGGTCGGCGAAGATGATCTTCATGGTGCTCGTGGGCGGCCTCGGGACGTTCGAGGGCCCGATCCTCGGGGCGATCGTGCTCTACCTCGTGCAGACGTACGTCTCGTCGTCGGGCGTCTGGTACTACGTCATCCTCGGCGGCGTCGCGATCGCCGTCGCGCTGTTCCTGCCGCGCGGGCTCTGGGGAACGGTGCAGGAGCGTTTCAACCTGCAGCTGCTGCCCGTCGGCTACCGCTTCCGGGAGCGTGCATGACCGGACGCGCCGACCTTTACGCTCTCCGCATGGAGGCCGCGTGAGCGCGACCGCGGGGCGCGCGTCCGACTACACCGCGGACGAGATGATGGCGGTCGAGGCGGCGCGGCGCCTTCGCGACGGGATGGTCTGCTTCGTCGGCATCGGGCTGCCGAGCACCGCCGCCAACCTCGCGCGCCGCACGCACGCGCCCGGCTGCGTGCTCGTCTACGAGAGCGGGACGATCGACGCCAAGCCGCAGCGCCTGCCGCTGTCGATCGGCGACGGCGAGCTCGCCGAGACCGCGATCTCCGTCGTCTCGGTGCCCGAGATGTTCGGCTACTGGCTGCAGGGCGGCCGCATCGACGTCGGCTTCCTCGGCGCCGCGCAGATCGACCGGCACGGCAACCTCAACTCGACGGTGATCGGCGAGTACGACCATCCGCGCGTCCGGCTTCCCGGCGGCGGCGGCGCGCCCGAGATCGCGGCCGGCGTGAAAGACGTGTTCGTGCTCCTGCGCCAGACGCCGCGCGCCTTCGTCGAGCGGCTCGACTTCACGACGAGCCTCGGCGACCACGTGCGCGTCGTCGTCACCGACCTCGGCGTGCTCGAGCCGCTCGACGGCGAGCTCACGCTCACGTCGGTGCACCCGTTCGCCACGGTCGAGGACGCGCGCGCGGGCACCGGCTGGGAGCTGCGCGTCGCCGACGACGTGCGCGTCACCGACCCGCCGTCGCTGATCGAGCTGGCGGCGTTGCGGGCGCTCGAAGCGGCGTGAGGCCGTTCGAGGCGATCTTCGTTCCGGGCGACGCGGTCGACGCGGTCTCGGACCGCGCCTGGCTCGGTGCGCTGCTCGACGCCGAGCGCGCGCTCGTGAACGCAGCCTCACTCGCGGGGCTCGTGCCGGCGGCTGCCGCCGCTGCGGTCGCCGCGGCGTGCGACGCCGACCGTTACGACCCCGGTCGGCTCGCCGAAGAAGGCCGCGCCGCCGGCAACCCGGTCGAGCCGCTCGTGCGCGCGATCCGCGCGCAGGCCGGCGAGGCGAACGCCGGCTACGTGCACCGCGGCGCGACCAGCCAGGACATCCTCGACACCGCGGCGATGCTCGTCGCCCGGCGCGCGTGCGGGGTCGTCGACGGCCAGCTCGACGCCGTCGCCGACCTCTGCGCGGCCGCGGCCGACGCTCACCGCACGACCGTGATGGCCGGGCGCACGCTGCTGCAGCATGCGGTCCCGACGACGTTCGGGCTGAAGGCGGCGGGCTGGCTCGTCGCCGTCGTCGAGGCGCGCCGACGGCTGGCGACGGTCGCGGCCGCGCTGCCGGCACAACTCGGGGGCGCCGGCGGGACGATGGCCGCGTTCGGCGCGCGCGGCCCCGAGCTGCTGCGCCTCTATGCGGCCGAGGTCGAGCTCGCCGAGCCGACGGTGACCTGGCACACGCTGCGCACGCCGGTGACCGACCTGGCCGGCGCGCTGGCAGGCACGGCGGGCGCGCTGGGGAAGATCGCTACCGACGTGATCCTCCTCTCGCAGACCGAGGTCGGCGAGGTGGCGGAGGCGGAGGGAGGCGCGTCGTCGACGATGCCGCACAAGCGCAACCCGATCGCGGCGGTGCTCGCAGACGCCTGCGTGCGGCACGTGCGCGCGAGCACGGCGGTGCTGTTCGAGTCGGCCGTGCAGGAGCACGAGCGCGCGGCCGGTGCCTGGCACGCCGAGTGGTCGGCGCTGTCGTCCGCGCTCGCGGCCACCGCCGGCGCCGCTGCTGCTGTCCGCCGCTCACTCGACGGCCTGCAGGTCGATGCGGAGCGCATGCGCGCGAACATCAGCGCCGACGTCCTCTCGGAGGCGGAACGGCTCGGGATCGCGGCCAAGCGGCCCGAGGACTACCTTGGCTCGGCCGATGCGCTGATCGACCGTGCGCTCGCGCTCTACCGCGGATGACATGAGCCGTAGGCTTGACGGAGGCTCACAGGGAGCGCAGGTGGCGGCTTGGCCGGCGCCGGAGCGGGGCCTCGTCGTTTTGTGCGGCTCGCTCGGCGCGCCGTCCGCGATGTGGGACGCGCAGCTGCCGGCTCTCGCGGGCCGCGAGGTGCTGCGCGTCGACCACCCGGGGCACGGTGGCGCGCCGGTCGAGGACGTCCACGACATCGGCGACCTGGCCGCGCGCGTGCTCGACGCGGCCGGCGACCGACGGTTCGCGTTCGTCGGGCTGTCGCTCGGCGGCGCCGTCGGCATGCGGCTCGCGCTCGACGCGCCCGATCGCCTGGAGAAGCTCGTGCTCGCCTGCACGGCGACGCGGTTCGGCGAGCCGGCGCAGTGGCTCGAGCGGGCGGCGACGGTGCGCGCGCACGGGCTCGGCGTGATCGTCGACGCGGTGCTCGCGCGCTGGTTCACGCCGGCGTTCGAGAATGTCGACGCGTACCGCGAGCACTTCCTCAACATCGACCCCGAGGGCTACGCGCGCTGCTGCGAGGCGCTGTCGCGATTCGACCTGCGCGAGGAGCTGGGCGCGATCTCGACGCCGACGCTCGCGATCGCGGCGACCGAGGATCCGACCACCCCGCCGGGGGTGGTCGAGGGCGTCGCCGACGGGATCGCCGGCGCACGCTTCGAGGTGCTCGCGGACGCCGCGCATCTCGTGAACGTCGAGCGTCCCGACGACTTCAACCGACTGCTGGAGGAGTTCCTGTGAGCAACGAAGAGGGCATGCGCGTGCGGCGCGAGGTGCTCGGCGACGAGCACGTCGACCGCGCCGTCGAACGGACGACCGACTTCACCGCCGACTTCCAGGATCTGATCACGCGCTACGCGTGGGGCGAGATCTGGACGCGGCCCGGGCTCGACCGGCGCACGCGGAGCTGCATCACGCTGACGGCGCTGACCGCACTCGGCCACTTCGACGAGCTGGCGATGCACGTGCGCGCGGCGCTGCGCAACGGGCTGACGCCGGACGAGCTCAAGGAGGTGCTGCTGCAGGCGGCGATCTACTGCGGTGTTCCCGCGGCGAACCATGCGTTCGCGGTCGCCCAGCGCGTCCTCGAGGAAGAGGGCGCCTCCTGACGCGCACGCGCACGCAGGTCGCGATCGTCGGCGCCGGCCCCGCGGGCCTGACGCTCGCGCAGCTGCTCCACCGCGCGGGCATCGAGTCGGTGGTGCTCGAGGATCGCAGCCGCGACTACGTCGAGCAGCGGATCCGGGCCGGCGTGCTCGAGCAGGGCACGGTCGAGACGCTGACAGACGCCGGCGTCGGAGCGCGCATGGAGCGCGAGGGGATCGTCCACCGCGGCATCAACCTGCAGTTCGCCGGGGAGCGCCACCACCTCGCCTTCGACGAGCTCACCGGCGGCGGGACGATCGTCGTCTACGGACAGACGGAGGTGGTCAAGGACCTGATCGCCGCGCGGCTCGACGACGGGCTGCCGCTCCTGTTCGAGGTCGATGGCGTCGCCGTCCACGACTTCGAGGGCGAAGCGCCGTACGTGACCTACACGCACGACGGGGAGGAGCAGCGGCTCGACTGCGACGTCATCGCCGGCTGCGACGGCTTCCACGGCGTCTGCCGGCCGGCGATCGAGCGCGTGCTCACCGAGTTCACGCGCGAGTACCCGTACGGCTGGCTCGGCATCCTCGCCGAGGCGGCGCCGTCCACCGAGGAGCTCGTCTACGCGCACCACGACCGCGGCTTCGCGCTGCTCAGCCTGCGCTCGCCGACGCTCAGCCGCCTCTACGTGCAGTGCCGCCCCGACGAGGACCTCGCCGAGTGGCCGGACGAGCGCGTCTGGGAAGAGCTCCGGTTGCGCACGGCGCTCGAGGGTTGGACGCTGAACGAAGGGCCTGTGCTGGAGAAGGGCGTGACCGGCATGCGCAGCTTCGTCGCCGAGCCGATGCAGCACGGGCGGCTGTACCTCGCGGGCGACGCGGCGCACATCGTGCCGCCGACCGGCGCGAAGGGCCTCAACCTCGCGATCGCCGACGTCACCGTGCTCGCCCAGGCGCTCGAGCAGTGGTACGCGAACGGGGACGCGTCGGCGCTCGCGGGCTACTCCGACCGCTGCCTGCGCCGCGTCTGGCGCGCCGAGCACTTCTCGTGGTGGATGACGTCGATGCTCCACCGCGTCGGCGACGATCCGTTCGACCTCAAGCTGCAGCTCTCCCAGCTGCGCTACGTGGTGACGTCGGAGGCGGCCGCGCGGTCGCTCGCCGAGAACTACGTCGGGCTCGTGCCCGGCTGACCGAGGCCGCCGCCCGGCGGCGAGCCGAAGCCGCCGCGGCCGCCGAACCCACCGCCGCCGAACCCGCCGTTCACCATCTGCGTGACGCGCGCCTTCAGGTTCGCCTCGATCTGGTTCGCCATCGCCTGCGTGATCCGCCCCGACTTGACGGCCGCGTCGAACCGGCTCTTCTCCGCGGCGACCATCGCGTCGATCAGCCCGGCCGTCGATTTGCCGCTCGTCGAGCTCGCGATCTGCGCGAGGGTCTTGCCCGAGCGGAGGTCGGTGAAGAGCTGCTGGGCCGAGATGCCGAGGTAGGTGGCCGCGGCCGAGAGGCTGCCGCCCCGCCCGCCGAAGCGGCCGCCGCCGCGCCCGAAGCCGCCGCTGCCCGCGGGCGGGAGGCCGCGCCGGCCGCCGTCGGCGTAGCCGCCGCCCGGAGCTGCGGTGGTCGTTGTCGTCGTGCCGCCGTGCGAATGGAAGGAGGACGCGGCGATCGCCGTCCCGACGCCCGCGAGGGCGACGACGGCGACGGCGATCGCGCCGAGCTTCCGGTTGCGCGACGTGCTCATGCCGGCCCAGCATGGTCCCGCCACCTGTGGAACCGGTAAGAAGCTCCTAAGAGCGCGATTCGGTTAGCTTCTTTCCTGATGCGTGCCACGCCGCCGTTCCGCGCCGACCACGTCGGCAGCCTGCTCCGCCCGCCGCAGCTGCTCGAGGCGCGCGCGTCGTTCGCGAGCGGCGCGATCGACGCCGACGCGCTGCGTGAGGCCGAGGACGACGCGATCCGCGACGTCGTTCGCAAGCAGGGGGAGGTCGGCCTGCGGACGGCGACCGACGGCGAGTTCCGGCGCGCCTCGTGGCACATGGACTTCATCTACGCGCTCGACGGCATCTCGAAGACGGAGGGGCACCTCGCCGTCCACTTCCACAAGGCGGGCGAGGACATCGACTTCACGCCGCCGGCGCTGCACGTCGGCGCGAAGCTCGGCGTCTCGGAAACGATCTTCGGCGACGCGTTCCGCTTCGTGCAGGAGTGCGCCGACGGCGCCGTGCCGAAGCTGACGATCCCGTCGCCGAGCATGGTCCACTACCGCGGCGGCCGCGCCGCGATCGACCCGGCCGTCTATGCAGACCTCGATGCGTTCTGGGCCGACCTGACCGCCGCCTACGCCGAGGAGGTGCGGCGGCTCGGCGAGCTCGGCTGCACCTATCTGCAGCTCGACGACACCAGCCTCGCGTACATGAACGACCCGGAGCAGCGCCGGCACGTCGCCGAGATCGGCGGCGACCCGCTACATCAGCACGAGGAGTACATCCGCCACATCAACGAGGCGATCGCCGGCCGGCCCGAGGGGATGTCGGTGACGACGCACATGTGCCGCGGCAACTTCCGCTCGGCGTGGGCCGCCGAGGGCGACTACGAGTTCGTCGCCGAGGCGCTGCTCAACCAGCTCGACGTCGACGGCTTCTTCATGGAGTGGGACGACGAGCGGTCGGGCGGCTTCGAGCCGCTGCGCTTCCTGCCGAAGGGCGACAAGCGCGTCGTGCTCGGGCTCGTGACGACCAAGAGTGGCGTGCTCGAGTCGAAGGACGAGCTGAAGCGGCGGATCGAGGCCGCGGCGCAGCACGCGCCGCTCGAGCAGCTGTGCCTGTCGCCGCAGTGCGGCTTCTCCTCCACGGTCGAGGGCAACGAACTCACGGAAGAGGAGCAGTGGGCGAAGCTGCGGCTCGTCGTCGAGGTTGCAGACGAGGTCTGGGGGCACGAGCCGGATAGAGTGGCCTCGTGAGCGATTCAGCCCCGCCACCCGGTCGTGACGATCAGGAGACCGTGGCGCTGGCAGTCTCCGCGGGCGGCATTGCGACCCTCATGATCGGGTGGATCGGCGGCTCCCGGTTCTTGCGGCTTCTCGGCTTCGGCTCGGCCGTGGCGGGAGGCGTGTTCTACACCCGCATGAAGCTGGCCGAACGGAGCGAGAAGATCAAAGCGGCCGAGGACGACGTTCGCTCGGCTCTCGACGATCTCGACCCCGTCGCCAGGGCGCAAGTCCTCGCAGACGCCGCAAAGTCGCAGTTCACCTAGCCTCTAGTTCTTCAGCTGCTCGAGGATCTCGACGTCGACCGACACGCCGCCGTCGGCGACGCGGCGGATCGCGCGGGTGAACTCCTCGACGTCGGCGACGCGGTCCTTGAGCAGGTAGCCGACGCCGGTCGCATCGCGGTCGAGCAGCTCGACCGCCTTCTCCAGCTCGACGTACTGCGACAGCAGGAGCACGCCGGTGTGCGGGTGGCGCGCGCGGATCTCGCGTGCGGCGCGCAGCCCCTCGTCGGTCTTCGTCGGCGGCATGCGGATGTCGACGATCGCGACGTCGGGCAGCGTCTCGTCGACGAGCACGAGCAGGTCCTCGGCGGTGCCCGACTGGCCGACGATGTCGAAGCCTTCCTCCTCGAGCAACCGCGCGATGCCTTCGCGCAGCAGTACCGAGTCGTCGGCGAGCGCCACGCGAACGATGTCGGCGCTGCCCGTCGAGCTCTCGAGGTCGGGGAAGCCCGCCGGCAGCCCGTCGGCGACGACGCGCACGAGCCGCGTCGGATGCGGGACGCCCTTCAGCCGGTGCTCGCCGAGGTCGACCGTGTCGAGGACGCAGTCGTCGACGGTCGCCGCCGACGCGAGGATCTCGCCTCCGCGCGCCGTCGCGCTCACGCGGGCGGCGTGGTGCACCGCCATGCCGACATAGCCGTCGCCGACCACCTGCGCGCGTCCGCGGTGGATCCCCATGCGCACCCGCAGCGTCGCGTCGTCGGGCCACGGCTCGTCGATCAGCGCGAGCTGGGCGGCGATCGCGGCCGCAGCGGCGGCTGCTCCGTCCGGGAACACCGCGAAGAACTCGTCGCCGCGGCAGTCGACCACTCGCCCGCCGTTCGCCTTCACTGCCTCGCCGATCAGCTCGCGATGGCGCTCCAGCACGGCCGCATAGGCGGTCCCGAGCCGCTGCAGCAGCGCGGTCGAGCCCTCGATGTCGGTGAACAGGAAGGTGACGTCCGTGGCGTGCTCCGGCACCTCGGGGAGGCTACCCCGGGGTGACACACCCTGCGGCCATCGGTACGGTTTACCGATGACGTCGCCGGCTCAGATGCAGGCGGCCAAGCCGCTGTCCCCGGAGGAATACGTCGACGTGCTCGCGCGCACGGGGCTCGGCCTGGTCTGCAAGCTCGACCGCTCGGGCCGGATCCTCACCTTCGACGACGCCTGCGAGCGCGTGACCGGTTACACCGCGGGCGAGGTGATCGGCCGCGACGCACGCGACGTCGTGATCCCGCCCGAGGAGCGCCGGGCGTTCGCCATCTTTCTCGAGCAGTTCGGCGACATCGCGTCGAGCCCGCAGGTCGGCCACTGGCTGACGAAGGACGGCGAGCGGCGGCAGATCGCGTGGTCGAACAGGCCGATCTTCGACGACGAGGGCAACTCGGTCGCGATCCTCACCGTCGGCCTCGACCTGACCGAGCGCGACCGCTCGGCGGCGCAGGTCGAGGCGCTGCACACCGAGCTCGAGGACCGGCTGGCCGAGGTCGAGGTGCTCGCGGCCGAGCAGGCTGCGCTGCGCCGCGTCGCGACGCTCGTGGCCGGCGAGGCGGATGCGTCGCTCGTCTTCGACGCGGTCGCGGTGGAGACGGGCAAGCTCGCGCGCTCGCGCACTGCCGCGGTCGTGCGCTACGGCGATGAGGCGTGCGCGACCGTGCTCGGCCGCTGGAGCTGCGCCTCGGAGGACGAGCTGTTCCCGGTCGGATCGACGGTGCCGCTCGGCGACGACACGGCGGCAGGCATCGTCCACCGCACGGGCACGGCCGCCCGCGTCGACGCCTACGGCGACGGCGTCGTCGCGACGCGCATGCGCGAGGCCGGCTACGTCTCTGCAGCGGCCGCACCGGTCGTCGTCGCCGGACGTCCGTGGGGCGCGGTGATCGTCTCGTCGGGCCGCAACGAGTCGCTCGACGAGACCGTCGAGCGGCGGCTCGCCCCGTTTGCGGCGCTGCTCGCACTCGCGGTGGCGAGCGCCGATGCGCGCGAGCAGGTGATCGCGTCTCGCGCGCGTCTCGTCGCCGCGTCCGACGAGGTGCGCCGCCGGCTCGAGCGCGACCTGCACGACGGCGCGCAGCAGCGACTCGTCACGCTCGTGCTCGGCATCGGCGTCGCGCGTCGCAAGGTCGAGGACGAGGCGATCGGCGAGCTGCTCGCGGCGGCCGAGCGCGACGCGCGCGAGGCGATCGCCGAGCTGCGCCACCTCGCCACCGGCCTGCACCCGCCGATCCTCACCGAGGGTGGGCTCGCGCCCGCGCTCGCCGCGCTCGCACGCCGGACGCCGCTCGAGGTCGAGCTCGCCCACGTCCCCGACGAGCGCTTCGAGCCGACGATCGAGGTCGCTGCCTACTTCGTCGTCACCGAGGCGCTCACGAACGTCGTCAAGCACGCCGAGGCGACCTCGGTGAAGGTGAGCGCGCGCCGCGAGAAGCACGCGCTCGTCGTCATGGTCGAGGACGACGGCCAGGGCGGCGCGAACCCGCAGGGCGGGACCGGCCTGGTCGGGCTGACCGACCGCGTCGAGGCGCTGCGCGGCACGCTCAGCATCTCGAGCTCCTGGACGGCGGGCACGCTGCTGCGCGCCGAGTTTCCGCTTACCGGCTGACTCCAGGTTTGCCTTGGGTTCTCGTTCGGAAGGACGGGGGCCGGAGAGGTCGAAGGGTCAACCTCGGAGCCCGGGAGGTGGGTCGGATGGCGTGGCAGCTGCTGAGAGAGAACTCGCCGCGCGGCGAATTCGCGCGGCGGCGCGTTGCCGTGCTCGCGGCCGCGGCGCTCTTCGTGGTGGGGCTGCTCGTCGCCATCGGGCTCGGCGACCTCGTCGAGGTTGCGGTGATCCTCGCTGCGGTCGGCGCCGCCGGCTTCGCTGCCGTGCACGTCCTGCGCCGCCGCACCGTGCGCGTGCCGCGGCCGGATCTCACCGGCGTCCGCCGCCACGCGACGCGTGGCGCCATGCGCGCGCGCGATCTCGGGACGCGCGTCGCGCGCGACGTGCAGCCGGCGGTCTCAGGCTTCGTCGAGCGCGCCGCGACGAAGGCGCGTTCGACCGACTGGCACGGCTGGCCGTACGCGGGCGCCGCGTCGCCGGTCGGCCCGCCGGAGGAGCAGCACCAGCGCGCCGTCGAGCTGAACGCGCGCGGGGCGAAGCTCCGCACCGAGGGCCGTCCCGACCAGGCGGCCGAGCAGCACCGTCAGGCGCTGGCGATCTTCCGCCGGCTCGGCGACCGCAAGGGCGAGGCGCCGACGCTCAACAGCCTCGCGCTCGCGCTCGAGGCGGCCGGCGACACCGACGCCGCGGTCGAGCGCTTCGAGCAGGCGATCACGATCCTCCACAACGACGGCGACGAGCTGCACGAGGGGCGCGTGATCGCGAACCTCGGTTTCACGATGCTCCGGCACGGCGAGGACGACCAGGCTCGCCGGCTGCTCGAGACGGCGCTCGACAAGCTCGACCCCGAGTCGCGCACCGCGCAGCAGGTCGTCGAGCAGCTCCGCCGCGCGAGCTGAGAAGCTCCAACAATGGAGGTCGACCTCAACGCCGACGTCGGCGAGGGGCTCGCCACCGACGGGGAGCTGCTGCGGATCGTGACGAGCGCGAACGTCGCCTGCGGCTTCCACGCCGGCGACGACGCGACGATGGCACGGCTGTGCGCGCTCGCCGCCGAGTTGGGCGTCGTCGTCGGCGCACACGTCTCCTACCGCGACCGCGAGGGCTTCGGGCGCCGCGACGTCGACGTGGGCGCGGCGGTGGTCGAGCGCGAGACGCTGGAGCAGGTCGCTGCGCTGCAGGCGCACGGCCGCGTGGCGTACGTCAAGCCGCACGGCGCGCTCTACCACCGCGCGAGTGTCGACGAGGCGTGCGCCACCGCGATCGTCGCCGGAACGCTTGCGGCGGACGGACCGCGCGCGGTGCTGGCGTTCCCGGGCTCGCGGTTGTTCGCGGTCGCGGGTGAAGCCGGTTTGGTCGCGGTCGCGGAGGGGTTCGCCGACCGCGGCTACGACGCCCGCGGCCGGCTCGTCGCGCGGGGCGAGCCGGGCGCCCTGCTCGACGCTGAAACGGCGGTGCGCCAGGCGGTCGCGCTCGCCGCCGACGTCGGCTCGATCTGCCTGCACGGCGACTCGCCCGGTGCGGTCGAGCTGGCGCGGAACGTCGCCGGCGGCTTGCGCGACGCCGGCTTCGAGCTGCGCCCGTTCGCATGAACGTCGACGTTCGCATGGCGGGCGACCGGGCGCTGCTGGTCGAGCTGGCGGGTAACGCGGAGGCGGTCCGGCTCGCGCGGCGGGCGCGGTCGGACCTGCAAGGGCTCGTCGACGCCGTGCCTGGTCACTGCACGGTCATGCTCACGTTCGACGCCGCGCCCGACGAAGCACGGGTGCTGACGCTCGCGGAAGCGGAGGGCGAGGACGCCGCGGTTGCGGGGGCACAGGTCGAGCTCGCGGTGACCTACGACGGCCCCGACCTCGCCGAGGTGGCGAAGCTCACGTCGCTCTCGCCCGAGGAGGTTGTCGCGCGGCACTGCGCCGCGACCTACGTCGCGGGGTTCCTCGGCTTCGCGCCCGGGTTCGCATACCTGCTCGGCGGCGACGAGCAGCTGTTCGTCCCGCGCCGCGCCGAGCCGCGCACGCGCGTGCCGGGCGGCACGGTTGCGACGGCGGGCGTCTACAGCGGCGTCTATCC
>DATBIC010000103.1:0-18306 GCA_036557145.1 Gaiellaceae bacterium | reverse complement strand
GCAGCTCGCGCAGGAGTTCCAGGTGCGCGGCATCCCGGCGGTGAAGGCGTTCCGGAACGGGCACGTGGTGGCCGAGTTCGTCGGCGCGCGGGCGCGGGCGGGCGTCGACGCGTTCCTCGACGAGCTGACGAAGCCGCCGGTCGCGGACTCGGTCGACGACGAGGAGCTGGCGGAGCTGCTCCGCGCGGGCGACTACGAGTCGGCGTTCCGCACGCTGCTCGGGCAGATCGAGCGGCGGCCGGAGGCGAAGAACGAGACCCGGGCGCTGATGGTGGAGCTCTTCGGCGAGCTCGGCCACGAGCACCCGCTCACCGTCGAGTACCGCCGCAAGCTCGCGACCGCGCTCTACTGACGAAAGGCGGTGCCTGGCACCGGGCCATGGCATCTTCGGCCAGCCTGCGGCCGGCCGACGCCCAGCGACCTCGTTACCGACCATCCCGGCCGGCCTGCAGGGAGATCGTCGGGCAGGCTCGAGCTCCGCACAAGCGTCTGTGGAAGAAACGTCACAGTCTTGGCGCACAGTTGTTGCACTTTGACAACCGTGCCTGGCACCGAAGTTCACCCGTGCGTCCCGCCGCGAGCGGGATCAGACTTCGACCATGCGGCTGAATGCGTGGATCGCGCGGGCGGGGGTGGCCTCCCGGCGCCGGGCGGACGGGCTGATCAAGGCCGGGCGCGTGACGGTCAACGGCGCGCCCGGGCAGCTCAACACCTTCGTCAACGAGGGCGACGACGTCCGCCTCGACGGCAAGCCGCTCGCCAAGCAGCAGCTCGCGTACGTGCTCCTGCACAAGCCGACCGGCGTCGTCACCACCGCCAGCGATCCGGGCGGCCGCCCGACCGTCGTCGACCTCGTCGAGCACGAGTCGCGCGTCGTCCCCGTCGGGCGGCTCGACGCCGACACGACCGGCGCGCTCCTCCTGACGAACGACGGCTCGCTCGCGCACCGGCTCGCGCACCCGCGCTACGAGGTCGAGAAGGTCTACGTCGCCGAGGTCACCGGCGAGCCGACGAACGCGACTCTCGCGCGGCTCGCGGCGGGGATCGAGCTCGACGACGGCCCGACGGCGCCCGCGCGCGTCGTCCGCCTCGGGCCGACCACGGTCGAGCTGTCGATCCACGAGGGACGCAACCGCCAGGTGCGCCGCATGCTCGAAGCCGTCGGCCATCCGGTCGTCGCCCTCCATCGCAGCCGTTACGGGCCGCTCACCGTCGACGGGCTGCAGCCCGGCGAGTCGCGCGAGCTCACCGCCGCCGAGGTGGAGGCGCTGCGGAGGGCCGCGCCCGGGCGGCCCTCCGCTTCGCGCCGTCGCTGAGCGTCAGCGGATCGGCGCTCCGATCCGCTGCACGATCCCGAGCAGCAGCGCGCCGCGCAGCTGCCAGAGCGCCGCCTGCACCGGGTTGATCGGCTGCCCACTGAACTCCGCATTCTGGAGCGCAGCGTGGATCTGATCCGCCAGCGCGTTTCGCTGCGCGGTCAGGGTCTTGATCACTGCGTCGGTCACGACGTAGCTCGCGTCGCCCGGCGTGTCGCTCTCGATCGCCCGCGTCGAGGCGGCGAGCGTGTCCGTGCCGAATTCGCCGAACGGCGCGTTCAGCTGCTCGTACAGCTGACCGAGCTTCTGCACGAGCGACTCCTGACCGGCGAGCGCCGGATTCAGGGCACTCGAGCTCAGGCCCTGCGTGAGGACGACGCCGTCCTGCGTGTAGTCGTCCTTGAGGCCCGTGAGCGCCATGATCGTCGGCCTCAGGTTCGTGTGGTCGGTCCACGTCGTCCCGTCGACGCCGTTCGCCGCGACGCCCGGCCCGACCATCCCGGCCCACGTGTCGGCGATCTGCTGCTGCACGTCGCCGTGGTTCCACGCGAAGCCCGGAGCGACGCACGGATTGGCTCCGCACGACGGGTTGGGGTTGGTCGTCGACGCCGAGAAGAAGAAGTCGTCCTGCCCGAAGTCGGTGAACGACGGCGTCCGGGCCGGATCGGCGTTCACCATGTGCAGGGCTGCCTCTTCAACCGGGTCGGCCATCTGGTACGTGACGCTCGTCTGCTGACCGTTGCCGTTGTACGGATCCGGTGCCTGCAGGCTCCCGAGGTCACGCTGCAGCTTGCGGTTCGACGGATCGTTCGCCGCCGGGTTGCCGTTCACGTACACGGTCGGCGCGGAGTCCGAGTGCACCTGGAATCCCGGGTCGCTCGACGGGAGGAGCGGCGGCAGGTTGATGTTCACCTCGCCGATCTGGTTCGACGGGCAGGCCGTGAGGTCGGTGCAGTTCGTGTGGCTGTAGGCCAGCGTGCCGTCCGATTGCGGGATGCCCGCGCCGCCCGTGAAGTGGTCGCCCTCGTCGACCGTGATCACGAACAGCGTGTTCGACTTGTCGATCCCGTGCGCGGCGAGGTTGCTGAAGAACGCCCCGAACGCCGTGTTGTAGTCGGCGATCTGCTGCTCGGCGCAGCTCTCGCCCGGCCCCTGCGCCGTGCTGACGACGGAGTCGCTCGTCGTGTTCGGCGTGTGGCAGTCGTGGACGTCGGAGAGGTACCCGTAGGTCACGGGCACGCCGTTCTCCTGCATCTGCTCGACGTAGCCGAGCGTGTTCCAGGCCTCCATGCCGTCGAAGCCCGGGAACCCGCAGTTGCCGTCCGGGTCCTCGATCGGGTTGCCGTTCGTGGCGTTGACGCACGCGTTCCCGCCCGTGATCGCCGGGTCGACGTACGTCGCGCCGTAGAGCGCGTTGAACCCGCTGTACCCGCCCGGCTCGTCCGGGAGCAGGTCCGGTTTCGCGTTCGTGTCGTTCGCGCACTTGCTCGTCGGCGCGTTGCCACAATGGATCGCGATGCCGACGAAGTCGGTCAGCGCCTTCTGCGGGTTCGACTTCGCCTCGAGCCACTCCGGCGAGTTCTCGCCGAAGACGCGCGTCATGTCGCCGGACGCATTCGTCGCGGTGTTCTCGAGCTCGATGTTCGCGGTGCCGACGCCGCCGACGTCGCAGCCGTCACGCGTGAACGGCACCCACGGCGCCGGCGTGTTCTTGCCACCGTCCGTGATCATGCTCGGCTTCGGGTCGTTGGCCGCGTCGACGACGTCCGTCCAGTACTTGAAGGTCGACGAGAAGCCGACCGAGCCATCCGGCTCGAAGAAGCCGTAGCTGTTGCCGACGGTCGCACCGTTGCGGTCGCCGTACAGCCCGGTGAGGCTCGACAGGATCCCATCCGACGTGTGCGAGATCAGCACCGTGTGGTCGTTCGTGAAGAGCGTGCCGTTGTTCGTCAAGAAGTCGACGAGGTTCGGCATCTGCTGGATGTCCGACTGGACGTTGCTGACGTCCTGCTTGTAGTGGACGTTGTCGAACTGCAGGTAGATCACGTGCTTGATGCCGTTCGCGAGCTGGCACGACGGAACGACTTGCTGTGCGCCGTGCGCGCTCTCCCGGGCGGTCGCGGCAACGAGGCCGAATACCGCGCAGACGGAGACGAGGAGCGCTACCAGCGTCCTCGACGCGTGCTTGTGCATCTATCCCCTCCTCTTTCGATCTGAGTCAGGCTGGCGGCGCGAGCCTATGACTCAATCCATGCGACGGGTGTCGCCGGATTCGGGCGATCCGGTGACGGCATGGTGATATCACCGCTAGGGGCGAACGAAACCCATGCGCTCGTACATCTGCTCGAGCAGCGGCGCGGCGGTCGCGCGCGCCTTCTCGGCGCCGTGCGCGAGCAGCCGGCGGAGCTCCGTCTCGTCCGCGCGGAGCTCGCGGTAGCGCTCCTGGATCGGCTCCAGCAGCGCAATGACGGCTTCGCCGACGTCCGCCTTCAGCTGCCCGTAGCCGGCGCCGTCGTAGCGGCTCTCGATCTGCTCCGGCGTGTCGCCGCTCGCGACCGAGAGGATGTCGATCAGGTTCGTGACGCCGGGCTTGTCGTCGCCGCGTCGCACCTCGGCGCCGGAGTCGGTGACGGCCGTCTTCAGCTTGCGCCGGATCACGTCCGGCCCGTCGAGCATCCGGATCGTCCCCTGCTCGCTCGAGCCGGTCTTGCCCATCTTCCCGAGCGGGTCCTGCAGGTCCATGATCCGCGCGCCGATCGTCGGGTAGATCCCTTCGGGCACGACGAACGTCTCCCCGTAGACGCGGTTGAAGCGCTCCGCGATGTCGCGTGCGAGCTCGAGGTGCTGGCGCTGGTCGTCGCCGATCGGGACGCCGTCGGCGCTGTAGAGGAGGATGTCGCCGGCCATCAGCACCGGATAGTTGAAGAGCGCCGCCGAGACGAAGCCCTGCTGATCGCCCTTCTCCTTGAACTGGGTCATGCGCCCGAGCTGGCCGTAGCTCGTCGCGGCCGACAGCAGCCACGCCGCCTCGGCGTGGGCGGTGACGTGGCTCTGGGCGAAGATCGTCGAGCGGTCGGGGTCGAGGCCGGTCGCGATCAGCATCGAGAAGAGGTCGAACGTGCGCGTGTGCAGGTCGGCCGGCTCGTACTCGACCGTGATCGCGTGCAGGTCGACGATGCAGAAGAACGCATCGCCCTGCTCCTGGGTCGCGACGTACTGCCGGAAGCCCCCGCTGTAGTTGCCGAAGGTCGTGTCGCCGGTCGGCTTGATGCCCGAGAAGACGCGCATAGGCATCATTGTGCCGATGGCCGTCACCGGATCTCCAGAGCTGCTGATCGTGATGGGCGCCTCGGCGACCAGCGATCAGACCGAGCACGTCCTCTCGCGGCTCGCCGAGCACGGGGTCGAGGCCCGCGTGCAGCGCGGCCGCGAGGCGACCGTGATCGGGGCGATCGGCGACCGCGAGCAGCTCGCCCTGATCCCGCTCGAGGGCTACCCGGGCGTCGAGCAGGTGCTGCCGATCCTCAAGCCCTACAAGCTCGTCGGCCGCGAGATCGCCCCAGACCCGACCGTGATCGACGTCGAGGGCCGCAAGCTCGGGGACGGCTGGTTCGGCCTGATCGCCGGCCCGTGCACGGTCGAGTACCGCGAGCAGACGCTCGAGACCGCGCGCGCGGTCGCGGCGGCCGGCGCGACGTGGCTGCGCGGCGGTGCGTTCAAGCCGCGCACCTCGCCGTACACCTTCCAGGGCATCGGCTTCGACGCGCTCGAGATCCTGCGGGAGGCGAAGGAGGAGACCGGCCTGCCGGTCGTCACCGAGCTGATGGACCCGCGCCACGTCGAGGCGGTGCTCGACTCGGCGGACGTGATCCAGATCGGCGCGCGCAACATGCAGAACTTCGTGCTGCTCGCCGAGGTGGGGCGGGCCGAGAAGCCCGTGCTGCTGAAGCGCGGCCCGTCGGCGTCGGTCGAGGAGCTGTTGATGGCGGCCGAGTACGTCGCCAAGGAGGGGAACCACCAGATCGTCCTCTGCGAGCGCGGGATCACCACGTTCGAGCGCTCGACGCGCTACACGCTCGACCTCGGCTCGGTCGCGGTGCTGAAGAAGGAGACGCACCTCCCGGTGATCGTCGACCCGTCGCACGCGGCCGGCCGGCGCGACCTCGTGCTGCCGCTCGCGCGCGCCGCCGTCGCGGTTGGAGCGGACGGGATCATCGTCGAATCGCACCCGCGCCCCGAAGAGGCGCTCTGCGACGGCCCGCAGCAGATCCCGTCCGGCGAGTTCGGCGAGTTCGCCGCCGAGGTGCACTCGTTCGTCGCCCTGATGGGCAAAGAAGTCGGGTAGAGACGACGGCATGAGGATCGAGCCGGCGTCGGCGCTCGTCGGTGCCGCGGCCGTCCCGGGCGTCAAGGGCATCTCGCAGCGCGCCGTGCTGCTCGCTGCGATCGGGGACGGCGAGAGCCGCATCCGCGGCTTCGGCCGCGCCGCCGACACCGTGTCGGCGATCGACGTCGTGCGCGCATGCGGCGTCGAGGTGGCCGACGACGGCGGCGACGAGCTCCGCATCCAGGGCGCCGGGCTGCGCGGCCTGCGCTCGCCGGGCGCGCCGATCGACTGCGGCAATGCCGGCACGGTCATGCGGCTCGCGTGCGGCGTGCTCGTCGGCCAGCGCGGCAGCTTCGAGCTCGTCGGGGACGAGTCGCTGACGATGCGCCCGCACGAGCGCGTCGCCGAGCCGCTGCGCCGGATGGGCGCGGATGTCGAGACGACTGAAGGGCACGCGCCGGTGCGCATCACCGGCGGCGGCGAGCTGCGGCCGATCTCCTACGAGCTGCCGGTGGCGAGCGCACAGGTCAAGTCGGCGATCCTGCTCGCCGGGCTGTTCGCGAAGGACGGCCCGACGACCGTGATCGAGCCGCACCCGACGCGCGACCACACCGAGCGGATGTTCGCCGAGCTCGGCGTGCGCATCCGCCGCACGCCGAAGTCGGTATCGGTATGGCCTGTCGATCGGCTGCCCGCGCTCGACCTCGAGATCGCGGGCGAGTTCTCCTCCGCGGCACCGCTGATCACGGCCGCCGTGCTGCTCAACGGCTCCGAGCTGATCCTCCGCACCGTCAACGTCAACCCGCTGCGCACCGGCTTCCTCGACGTGCTCGACCGCATGGGCGCGAGGATCGCGACCTTCAACCGGCGCACCGTCGCCGGCGAGCCGGTGGCCGACCTCGAGATCCGCTCGACGCCGCTCGTCGCGACGACCGTCGACGCAGAGGAGGTGCCGCGCCTCGTCGACGAGCTGCCGCTGGTCGCGCTGCTCGGCGCGCTCGCGCACGGGCGCACGGTCGTCCGCGGCGCCCAGGAGCTGCGGGCGAAGGAGAGCGACCGGATCGAGACGGTGACCGAGGGGCTGCGGGCGGCCGGCGTGCGGATCGAGCCTCGCCCGGACGGCTTCGAGGTGCGCGGCACGCCGGCGCGGCCGAAGGGCGGCAAGATCGACGCCTACGCCGACCACCGGATCGCGATGCTCGGCGCCGTCACCGGCCTCGTCTCCCGCGAGGGCGTGGTCCTCGAAGGCGCCGACAGCGTGGCTATAAGCTTCCCCGGCTTCTTCGAGCTCGTCGACCAACTCGTGCAGCGATGATCGTGGCCATCGACGGACCGGCGGGTGCAGGCAAGAGCACCGTCGCGCGTCGCCTTTCCGAGCGGCTGGGCTTCGCCTACCTCGACACGGGCGCGATGTACCGCGCGCTCACGTGGCTCGCGCTCCGCGAGGGGCTGCCGCTCGGCGACGCCGAGCCCGTCGGCGCGCTGGCGCAGCGGAGCCCGGTGACGTTCGACGACGAGGGCCGCGTCTTCATTGCCGGTGTCGACGTCACGTCGGCGATCCGCCAGTCGCGGATCGACCGGATGGTCTCGGTGGTCGCGCGGCACGAGGTCGTCCGCGAGGTAATGCGCGAGCGGCAACGGTCGCTCGCCGGGCGCGGCAACATCGTGATCGAGGGCCGCGACATCGGCACGGTCGTCGTGCCCGATGCGGAGGTGAAGATCTACCTCAAGGCCGACCCGGCGATCAGGACGAAGCGGCGGCAGGCCGAGCGGCCCGACATCGGCGCCGACGCGCTCGCGACCGACCTCCGCAGCCGTGACGCGCTCGACAAGGGACGCATGCAGCCGGCGCCGGACGCCGAGCAGATCGACACGACCGACCTGCAGGTCGAGGACGTCGTCGCGCGGATCGAGGAGCTCGTCAGGGCGCGCCTCGTCGCGGCGCCGTGAGCTCGCAGGCAGCCTGGCGGTACGGCCGGCCGACGATCGGCGGCGCGACGCGCCTGCTCGCGCGCCCCGTCGCCTTCGGCCGCGAGCGCGTCCCGGCGACCGGCGGGCTCGTGTACGCGATCAACCACCTGCACTGGATCGACATCCCCGTCGTCGGCGTCGTGTCGCCGCGCAACGTCGACTTCGTCGCGAAGGTGGAGGCGATGAAGTATCCGGGGGTCGGCGACTTCATCCGGCTCTTCGGCACGATCGCCGTGCGCCGCGGCGAGTCGGACCGCGACGCGGTGCGCCTGATGCGGCAGGCGGCGCGCGACGGCCGCGTGGTCGGGCTGTTCGTCGAGGGCACCCGCCAGAAGAGCGGCCGCCCGGGCAAGGCGCAGCCGGGCGCTGCGATGGTCGCGCTGCAGGAGGACGTGCCCGTCGTCCCGGTCGCGATCTACGGGACGCAGCTCTGGCGGATCGGGAACTTCAAGCCGTGCTCGGTCGCGTTCGGCGAGCCGGTCTCGTTCCCCGGCCTCCCGCGCAACGGCCGCGGTTACAAGGAGGCGACCGCCGAGATCGAGCGCCGGCTGAACGTGCTCTTCGACTGGCTCGCCGACGTGCACCTGCGCGGGCGCGAGCCGGGGCTCTTGCCGCCGCTGTGAAGGGGACGGTCGCGATCGTCGGCTTTCCGAACGTCGGCAAGTCGACGCTGATCAACCGGCTCACTGGATCGCGCGCCGCCGTCGTGCACGCGACACAGGGAACGACGCGCGACCGCAAGGAGCTCGTGTGCGAGTGGAACGGCGAGGAATTCATGCTCATCGACACCGGCGGCGTCGACCTCGCCGACCGCGGCCACATCACCACGCAGATCGCGCTCCAGGCGCGCGCGGCGATCGCCGACGCCGACCTCGTTCTGTTCGTCGTCGACGCGCGGGCCGGTGTCACGCCGGGCGACGAGGAGCTCGCGCAGCTCCTGCGCGAGACGAAGAAGGACGTGCTGCTACTCGCGAACAAGATCGACGACCCGGCGCAGGAGCACCTGGCGCTCGACCTGCACCGGCTCGGCTTCGGCGAACCCGTCCCGATCTCCGGCCTGCACGGCACGAACGTCGGCGACTTGCTCGACGACATCCTCGAGCGGCTGCCCGGCACCGATCGCCGTCCCGTCGGCGACGAGGCGATTCGCGTTGCCATCCTCGGGCGGCCGAACGTCGGCAAGTCGTCGCTCTTCAACCGCCTCGTCGGCGAGGAGCGGACGATCGTCAGCGACGTACCGGGCACGACGCGCGACTCGATCGACACCGTGATCGAGCGCGACGGCCGCACGTTCGTGCTCGTCGACACCGCCGGCCTGCGCCGCAAGCGCCGGCAGCGGCAGGGCATCGACTACTACTCGGAGCTGCGCGCGCTCGATGCGGCGGAGCGCGCCGACGTCGCGCTCGTCCTGATCGACGCGAGCGAGGGGATCGTCGAGGGCGACATCACCGCCGTCGAGGTCGCGCGCAGGGCGCACTGCTCGACGCTGGTCGTGCTCTCGAAGTGGGACATCGGCCAGGTGACGATCGAGGAGGTGCGCCCGGAACTGCAGCGCCGGCTGCGGCAGCGGCCGCCGTTCATCACCGTCTCGGCGCACTCCGGCCGCGGCATCTCGCGTCTGCTCGACCGCGTCGCCGAGCTGTTCGAGAAGTTCGCGGGGAGGATCCCGACGGCCGAGCTCAACCGCTTCCTCGGCGAGCTGCGCGAGGCGCGCCAGCCGCCGTCGAAGGGCGCGCGCCGACTGAACCTGCTCTACGGCGCGCAGGTCGAGGCCCGGCCGCCGCGCTTCCGCTTCACCGTCAACGACCCCGGGCTCGTCACCCGCGACTACGGCTACTGGGTGGAGAATCGGCTCCGCGAGCGGTTCGAGCTGGAGGGTGTGCCGGTGGCGATCGACTTCCGAAAGCGGACGTGAACGCGGTCGTCGTCGGCGGCGGCGCCTGGGGCACGGCATTCTCGGCGCTGCTCGGCCAGCGCGGCCACGACGTCACGCTGGCGACGCGCGCGACGATCGACGACGCGCCGTACGAGTCGACGGACCTCGTCGTGCTCGCCGTGCCGAGCAGCTCGTTCCGCGAGGCGCTCGGCCACGTGCGCGGCGACGCGCCGATCCTCAGCCTCGTCAAGGGGCTCGATCCGCAGACCGCCGCTCGCCTCTCGACGCTCGTCGAAGGCCGGCCGGTGGCGGTGCTCTCGGGCCCGAACATGGCGGAGGAGGTTGCTGCGGGGCTGCCCGGCGCCACCGTGATCGCGTCGGAGGACGAGGCGCTCGCGCGGCGGCTGCAGGAGGCGATCAACTCGCTCGCGTTCCGCGTGTACGTCAACACCGACCTGGTCGGCGTCGAGCTCTGCGCGGCGGCGAAGAACGTAATCGCGCTCGCGGCCGGCGGCGTCGACGGGCTCGGCCTCGGCGACAACGCCAAGGCGGCGCTGATCACGCGCGGGCTGGTCGAGATGGCGCGGCTCGGCGAGGCCTGCGGCGCCGAGGCGGAGACCTTCTACGGGCTGGCGGGCATGGGCGACCTCGTCGTCACGTGCTGGCACCCATCGGGACGCAACCGGCGCGCCGGCGAGCTGATCGCGCGCGGGCTCTCCGCGGACGCCGCGCGGGCTGCGATCGGCCAGGTTGTCGAGGGGCTGACGACGGCGCCGGTGCTGCGCGACCTGTCGCACCGGCTCGGGATCGAGCTGCCGATCACCGAGGGCGTCTGCGCCGTGCTCGAGGGGCTGTCGCTCCAGGAGCTGCTCGCCTCGCTGATGGGCCGGCGCCCGACGGACGAGTAGGTACGCTGCCGCGACATGGCGGGTCGCAGCTTCCTGTTCACGTCGGAGTCGGTCACCGAGGGCCATCCCGACAAGATCGCCGACCAGATCTCCGATGCGGTGCTCGACGCAGCGCTGACGAACGATCCGAACAGCCGTGTCGCCTGCGAGACGCTGATCACAACGGGGCTCGTCGTCGTCGCCGGCGAGATGACGACCGACACGTACATCGATATCCGCGCGCTCGTGCGCGAGACGATCAAGAACATCGGCTACACGCGCGCGAAGTACGGCTTCGATGCCGAGACGTGCGGCATCGTCGTCGCGATCGACGAGCAGTCGCCCGACATCGCGCTCGGCGTCGACAAGGCGTACGAGGTGCAGCACAACCCGAGCGACGACGACCCGCTCGATCTCGTCGGCGCCGGCGACCAGGGGATGATGTTCGGCTACGCGACGAACGAGACGCGCGAGCTGATGCCGCTGCCGATCATGCTCGCGCACCGGATCACCAAGCGGCTGTCCGAGGTGCGCAAGGCCGACGTGCTGCCGTACCTGCGGCCGGACGGCAAGGCGCAGGTGTCGGTGCGCTACGAGGTCGACGCCGACGGCCGCCAGCGGCCGGTCGCGATCGAGCGGGTCCTGATCTCGACGCAGCACCGCGAAGGGCTCGACGCCGATTCGCTGATCAAGCCCGACCTGATCGAGCAGGTGCTCCGGCCGATCTTGCCCAAGGAGCTGTACGACGAGAAGCAGTTCTCCGACCCCGACTTCGTCTACGTCAACCCGACGGGCAAGTTCGTGATCGGCGGCCCGATGGGGGACACGGGCCTCACCGGGCGCAAGATCATCGTCGACACGTACGGCGGCGCCGCTCCGCACGGCGGCGGCGCGTTCTCGGGCAAGGACCCGACGAAGGTCGACCGCTCGGCCGCGTATGCGGCGCGCTACGTCGCGAAGAACGTCGTCGCGGCGGGGCTCGCCGACCGCTGCCAGGTGCAGGTCGCGTACGCGATCGGCGTCGCGCGGCCGTTCTCGGTGCTGGTCGAGACGTTCGGCACCGAGGCGAAGGGGATGACGAGGCAGCGCATCGAGCAGCTCGTCGACGAGCACTTCGACCTGCGGCCGGCCGCGATCCTGCGCGACCTCGACCTGCGCCGGCCGATCTACTCGAAGACGGCCGCGTACGGGCACTTCGGCCGCGACGACCACGACTTCACGTGGGAGCGCACCGATCGCGCTGCCGCTCTGCGTGAAGCAGCCGGGCTCAGCGAGCCCGAGCGGGCGACCGCCTAGGCGGGTCGTACGTAGAGGCCCTCGGCGGCTTTCTCGCCGATCGCCTGCTCGCTGCCGCCGACGCTGACGCGGAACTGCCCGGCCGCCGACTCGACCGCGCGCACCTCGAGCTCGGCGCCGGGCACGAGGCCGCGGTCGTAGAACCAGTGCAGGAGCTCGCCGTCGTGCTCGGCGAGCCGCACGATCGTCGCGCGGCCGCCCGGCTCCAGCTCGGCGAGCGGCAGCAGCTCGCGGTTCTCCGCCTGCTCGAAGTCGGGGTCGACCGGCCAGCCGTGCGGGCAGCGGTCGGGGTTCCCGAGCCGCTCGGAGATGCGGTCGATCATCTCGTCGGAGAACGTCCCGCCGAGCTCGTCCGCGTGCACGTGCGCCTCGGCGGCCGTGTAGCCCATGAAGTCGGTCAGCAGCCGCTCGATGATCCGGTGCTTGCGCACGACGTGCTCGGCGCGTTCGCGGCCGGCGGGCGTGAGGATCGCCTCCTTGTGCTCGCCGCGCTCGACGAGCCCGTCGGCCTCGAGCCGCTTCAGCATCTCGCCGGCCGAGGCGCGGGAGACGCCGAGCATCTCGGCGACGCGGGACGCGAGCGTCGGCGCGCCGGTCGTCCGCGGCCGGTACTCGCCGATCGGGAACGCCAGGAAGTAGATCGTCTCGAGGTAGTCGTCGACGCCGTGGCTCGTCATGGGTCGATCGTAGAGGCAGGGGGCTGCCGTGTGCGGCGGCACGTACCCTGGCCGCCTGGGCGCTTTCTTCCATGCGGTCAACGTCTTCTTCGACCATCTGACCGACGTCGGCTGGACGGCCCTGGGCCTGGCGCTGGCCTGCCACCTGGTGAAGCTGCTGCTGCGCGGCCGCGCCTGGCAGAACATCGTGCGGGCCGCGTACCCCGCCAGCACCGTGCGCTACCTGAGCGCGCTCGGCGCGTACGCGGCCGGTGTCGGCGTCAACTCGGTGGTGCCGGCGCGCGGCGGCGACGTCGTCAAGCTCTACCTGCTCAAGCAGCGGGTCGAGGGCTCGACGTACGCGACGCTCGCGCCGACCCTGATCGTCGAGACGCTGTTCGACTTCGTCGTCTCGAGCCTGATCCTGATCTGGGTGTTGTCGATCGGCGTCTTGCCGGCGCACGAGGTCTACTCGCGCATCCCGACGGTCGACTGGAAGTTCTTCGTCGACCACGAGAAGTTCACCGGCATCCTCGTCCTGGCGCTGCTGATTGCGGCGTTCGTCGTGTTCGTCGTCGCGCGCCGCCACTACGAGCGCTTTCGCGCTCGCGTCGCGCAAGGGTTCGCGATCATGCACCGGCCGCGGAGGCTCTTCGTCGGGGTGATCGTGCCGCAGGCGCTGTCGTGGGTCTTCCGCATCGCCTGCGTGTTCTTCTTTCTGCGCGCGTTCCACGTTCATGCGACGATCCATAACGCGCTGCTGGCGCAGTCGGTCGAGTCGCTGGCCACGCTCTTCCCGGCGACGCCCGGCGGGGCGGGCACGAAGCAGGGGCTGATCGTCTACCTCTTCCGCGGCGAAGCGATCTCGAAGAGCCTCTTGCTCGCGTTCAGCGTCGGCATGAACATCGCGCTGGTGATCACCAACCTCGTGTGCGGGCTCGTCGCGATCGGGATGATGGCGCGGACGCTGTCGTTCAAGCGCATCCGCGTTGCCGAGGCGGCCGACCGCGACGAGGCGACGAAGCCGGTCTAGTGGGCTACGCGTCCGTTTACCCCCTGGTCGCGGCCCGGGCGGTCGCGCGCGAGTTCACGTACGAGGTCGGCGACGACGTCGAGATCGGCGCGATCGTGGTGATCCCATTCGGGCGCTCGCGGGCGCGCGGCATCGTCGTCGAGCGGCAGCAGTCGCCGCCGGACGGCGTCGAGGTGCGCGCCGTCGAGGAGGTCGTCGGCTCGATCCCCCGCGCGCTGGTCGAGCTCGCCCGCTGGCTCGCCGACTACTACGGCTCGACGCCGGCCCGCGCGCTCGCGCTCGTCGCGCCGCGCCTGCCGAAGCGGCGCAAGGTGCAACCGCCTCCCGGTGAGCGCCAGGAGCTGGCCGACACGAGCCCGGCGCCCGCGCTGTCGCCACCCCAGCGGGCGGCGGTCGAGCGGATCGTCGCCGCGATCGACGGGGGCGGCGGCAACCTGCTGCTGCACGGCGCGACCGGCTCGGGCAAGACCGAGGTCTACCTGCAGGCGTGTGCCGCGGCGCTCGAGCGCGGGCTCGGCGCGATCGTGCTCGTGCCGGAGATCGCGCTGGCGCCGCAGACGGTCGGCCGCTTCCGTGCGCGGTTCGGCGACCGTGTCGCCGTCCTCCACTCGGCGCTCACCGACGCCGAGCGGCGCGACGAGCGCGAGCGGATCCTCACCGGCGACGCGCGGATCGTGGTCGGGGCGCGCTCGGCGGTGTTCGCGCCGGTGCGCGGGCTCGGGCTGATCGTCGTCGACGAGGAGCACGACCAGTCGTACAAGCAGGAGTCCGACCCGCGCTACGACGCGCGCACCGTCGCCGCGAAGCGCGCGTCGCTCGAGCGAGCCGTGGCGGTGTTCGGCTCGGCGACGCCGCGGCCGGAGAGCTGGGCGTCGCTCGAGCGGCTGTCGCTCGGCGGCCGGATCGGCGCCGAGCTGCCGCCGGTGCGCGTCGTCGACCTGCGTCGCGAGGCCGGCTACCCGCTGTCGGCGCCGCTGCTTGCCGAGTTGCGCCGCGTCGCCGAGCGGCGCTCGAAGGCGATCCTCCTGCTCAACCGGCGCGGGGTCGCACCGGCGCTGCATTGCCGGGCGTGCGGCACGACGCTTCGCTGCCCGAACTGCGACGTCGCGCTCGTCCTCCATCGCGACTCCCGGCTTCGCTGCCACCACTGCGGCTACGAGTCCGCGTCGCCGGAGGCGTGCCCTGCGTGCGGCTCGCCCGACCTGGCGCGCCTGGGCGCCGGGACGCAGAAGCTGGAGCGGGAGCTGGAGCGCGAGCTGCCGGAGCTCGAGCTGATCCGCCTCGATGCGGATGCGATCGCGCGCCCCGACGAGCTCGCCGCGTCACTGCGGCGGTTCGCGGCCGCCGAGGGCGCCGTGCTGCTCGGGACGCAGATGGTGGCGAAGGGGCATCACTTCGAGGGCGTCGAGCTCGCGGCGGTGGTCGACGCCGACACGGGGCTCGCGCTGCCCGACTTCCGCGCGGAGGAGCGGACGTTCCAGTTGATCACGCAGCTCGCCGGGCGGAGCGGGAGGGATGCGCCCGGTCGCGTGCTCGTCCAGACGTTCCAGCCCGACGCGCGGCCGATCGCGCACGCCGCGCGGCACGACGTCGCGCGGTTCCTCGCCGAGGAGCTCGAACGGCGGCAGGCGCTCGGCTATCCGCCGTATTCGCACATCGTGCGCATCCTCGTCGCGGGGCCGGCGCCCGAGCCGGTGCAGCGCGCGCTGCAGGAGCTCCGCGACGGGATCGAGGGCGCGGAGCTGCTCGGGCCGGCGCCGCTGCTTCGGCTGCGCGGGCGCCATCGCGCGCAGCTGGTCGCGAAGACGCCGCACCCGCGGCGCATCGCCGCCCAGGCCGCGCGCCTGCTCGCCGCGGCGGCGCCGGCGATGCGGCGCGCGGGGCTGACCGCGGTCGTCGACGTCGACCCGCAGTCGCTCTAAGCGCCTCGGTCCAAGCTGCGGCCGCCTCCCGCAGGCATCCCACCTGCGGGTTCCAGACATGTCGCCGGAAGGCGACGAACGAGCCGTCGACCTCGGCCGCGGTGTCCTCCCGACTGCCTCCGCGGCCTCGAACGGCCTGAGTATGGCCACGACCGGCCGCCAGCGGCATCGTCCGTGGACAACTCGGCACACATTCGTCACACCTCTCACCACGGTGCCTGGCCCCACGCCGCTGGCACCATGGTGGCCATGAAGGGCAGGCGCCCGGAAGAGATCATCGGCGAGTGGGGCGTGCGCGACGTGACGCCGCCGTCGCAGGCCGAGCGAGCTCGACTCGCGGACGACCGTGCGGTGAATCCGCTCGCCGGCAAGCGCCTGCCGCGCCGGCTTCGCAACTTCCGCGTCGAGGCCGACAACTTCATCACCTCCGCCGGCGGCCCGCTGCCGTACATGCAGCGCCTGAAGCAGATCGAGGACGAGGTCGAGGCGCACCGCGAGCGACTCGGCGAGGCGTACGCCGAGGCCGATCCCGCCCGCTGGCGGCAGATCGCCGAGCGGTGGGATTTCGGCGAGGTCAACGACCTGATCGACCGCCACAACCGCTGGTACCCGCTCGAGGCGCGGCTCGCGATGAATCCGCGCACCCGCGACTTCGTGAAGGTCGGCGGCCGCGACTACCGGCGCGAGCTGCTCGACGCCGACTGGATCCTCGGCCAGTTCCCGGCCCTTCCGTAGACTGCCGGGCCGATGTCGGATCACCATCACGACCACGAGCATGACCACGAGCACGCGCACGAGCACGACGACGACGACGCGGGCATCGACGTCGAGGTCGAGGCGCGGCGCCAGCTTGCGCTCGCGCAGATCCGCCAGTACGGCGACCCGGCGCTGCGAATGCAGGCGAACGAGGTCGCCGAGGTCGACGACGACGTGCGACGGCTCGTCGAGCGCATGACCTCCCTGATGGAGGACGCGCAGGGCGTGGGGCTCGCGGCGACGCAGGTCGGCGTGCTGCGGCGGATCTTCGTCTTCGTCGACGGCGACGAAGGCCCGCAGGCGATCGTCAACCCCGTCTTCACCGAGCGCGCCGACGAGTCCGAGCCGGAGGAGGAGGGCTGCCTGTCGCTGCAGGGCGTCAAGGTGCCCGTCGAGCGTTCGGTGCGCGTGGTCCTGGAGGGACTCGACGCCGCCGGCGCGCCCGTGCGGCACGAGCTCGAGGGCTACTCGGCACGGGTCGTGCAGCACGAGCTCGACCACCTCGACGGCGTGCTGATCCTCGACCGCACGGACGACGAGCACCGCAAGGAGGCGCTCCGCGTCCTGCGGCCGCGCGTCGTCCTGCGGTGAAGGTCGCGTTCGCCGGCACGGCGCCGCTCGCCGCCGACGTCCTCGAGCGGCTCGCCGAGTCGCAGCCGATCGCCTTCCTGCTCACGCGCCCCGATGCGCCGCGCGGCCGCGGCCGCACGACCGGCCCGCCGCCGGCGAAGGCCGCCGCCGAGCGGCTCGGCATCGCTGTGCACCAGCCCGAGCGGCCGGAGCTCCCCGAGCCCGTCGACCGAGTGGTCGTGTGCGCTTACGGCCTCTACATCCCGCCGCGGCTGCTCGAGCAGTCGCTGTGGCTCAACGTCCACCCGTCGCTGCTGCCCCGCTGGCGCGGCGCCGCTCCCGTCGAGCGCGCGATCCTCGCGGGCGACGAGGAGACCGGCGTGACGATCCACCGCACGGTCGAGGAGCTCGACGCGGGCCCAGTCGCCGCGCAGGAGGCGTTCGCGGTCGGCGAGCTCGATGCGGGCGGCGTCTACGAGCGCTCGGGCGAGGTGGCCGCGCGGCAGCTCGCCGCCGTCCTCGCCGAGCCCCTGTTCACGCCGCAGGCCGAGGGCGGCGCGACGTACGCCGAGAAGATCGGGCCCGCCGACCGCGAGCTCGACCTCGACGACCCGCTCGACGCCTGGCGCCGCGTGCGCGCGCTCTCACCGCACATCGGCGCGTGGACGACGCTGCACGGGCGGCGCGTCACCGTGTGGCATGCGCGGCTCGACGACGGCGCGTTCGTGCCGGAGCTCGTGCAGCCGGAGGGACGGCGGCGGATGACGTACGACGAGTTCCTGCGCGGCGTCCGGTGATCGCGCCCGCCCGCCGCGCGGCGTTCGAGGTGGTGCGGCGCACGTTCGAGGACGACGCTTACGCCGACCGTGCGCTCGTCTCGGCGGTCGCGTCGCTCGACGCGCGCGACCGCGCACTAGCGCAACGGCTCGCGTTCGGGACGGTGCAGCGCGTGCGTCCGCTCGACGTCGGCATCGAGCAGCTCGGCAAGCGGCCCGTGCGCAAGCTCGACGCGCCGGTGAAGGCCTCGCTCCGGCTCGGCGCCTACCAGCTCGCGTTCACCGACCAGCCGCAGCACGCGATCGTCGACGACGCAGTCGAGCTCGTGCGCGCCGCCGGCCGCGAGCGCGCCGTCCCGTTCACGAACGCGGTGATGCGGAGGCTCGCCGGCGGCCTGCGCGGCCTGATCGCGTCGCTGCCGCCGGGACCGGTGAAGGAGTCGTATCCCGACTGGATCGCTGACACCTGGACGCGCGATCTCGGCGCCGAGGAGGCGCTCGAGCTGATGCGGGCGCAGAACGAACCGCCCGCGCTCGAAGTGCGCGCCGCCACGCCGGTCGGGACCCCGACCGACGTTCCGGGCGCGTACGCGGTCGACCGCGTCGATCCGAAGCGGATGCGGCCGATGAGCCGCGCGTCGCAGCTGGCGGCGATCGTCGTCGGCGCGCGCGAGGGCGAGCAGGTGCTCGACGCGTGCGCCGCGCCCGGCGGCAAGTCGTCGATCCTCGCCGAGCGCGCGAACGTCACCGCGGTCGAGATCCATCCCGGCCGCGCCGCCGCGCTCGCCGAGCAGCGGCTGCCGCGGGTCGAGGTCGTGACGGCGGACGTCCGCGAGCTCGACCGCGACGGCTTCGATCGCGCGCTCGTCGACGCTCCCTGCTCCGGTCTCGGCGTGCTCGCGCGGCGCCCCGATCTCCGC
>DATBIC010000102.1:0-29325 GCA_036557145.1 Gaiellaceae bacterium | reverse complement strand
CCCGCGGCGGCGGCTGCCGCCCTCGCCTCCGAGCTCGCGCGCGCGGATGGATCGGTGACCGTCCGGATCCCGGGGACGTCCCGCGCGCTCGTGCTCTGCGCGCTCGCCGCCGGGCTGCGGCTGTGGCCGACGCCGGGGCTGCTGCTGCTGTCCGAGGGGGTCGTCGCGCCCGATGCGCTCGCGGTCGGCGGCTATACGCTCTTCTGACGGCGCTCCGGGGGGCCGGATTCCGGCAACCGCGATCCGACCACCGCGTTCTGCCGTAGAATCAGGGTATGTCGGGCCAGGCTTGGGGACTGGTCTTCTTGATGGTGATCCTGAAGATCCCGATCGTCTACCTGGCGATCGTGGTGTGGTACGCGTGCAAGGCGCCGGAGCCGGGCGTCGATCCGGGCGAGTACTCGGTCTGGCGGCCGTGGCGGCGGCCGGCCGGCCCGCGTCCGCGCCGCGGCGGCCCGCACGGGCACCGTGACGGTCGTGTGCGCGCTGCACGTCGGGATAGAGTCCCCTCGTGAGCTCCGAGGAGCGCGAACGTCCCCGCTCGGTCGAGACCGTGGCGGGGCTGCTGGCGGCTGTGGCGATCTTCCTCGGTGCGCTCGAGCTGGTCTATCGGCCGTTCCGGCTCGCTCCCGTGGCGCTCATCCTCGCGCTCGTCGCGACGGTGATGAGCCGGAGGCAGCAGAAGCTCGTCGGGATCGCCGTGGCGGTGATCGGCGTCTGCTTCGTCGTCGGTGCCTCGCTCCAGGTGATCACGCACCACCCGCTCTACTGATCCGCGAAACCCTCGTGGGAGGGAAGGACATCCCGGCCCGCGTTGGTACAACACCGGGGTGAGCGTGCACGACGTCGACGGTCTGAACACCGGCTATGCGCACGCGCTGCTCGACGAGTACCTCGACAACCCGGAGGGCGTTCCCCCCGCGTGGCGCGCGCTCTTCGAGAGCGGTGACACCGAGCTGATCGCGACCCACCCGGGGCTCGCGCGACTGCTCGAGCGCCTTCCGGCGAACGGCGCCGACGGCGCCCGCGACGAGCGACCCGAGCCGGCCGCGGCCGAGGAGCAGGTGGCGGTCCTCGAGGCGCCGCAGGAGACCGCCGCCGTCGACGCCCAGCTCCTCGGAGGCATCGCCGCGGCGATGGCGCTCGTCAAGGCCCACCGGACGCACGGGCATCTCGGTGCGCGGCTCGACCCACTCGGATCGGAGCCGGTCGGCGATCCGTCGCTGGAGCCGCTACGGCTCGAGCCGCGGCTGACACCGGAGCTGCAGGCGCGCATCCCGGCTTCCGTCCTGCGCGTGCACGTCCCCGGGGAGACCCTGGCCGACGTCCTGCCCCGCCTGGCGGAGACCTACTGCGGCACGATCGCCTACGAGCTTGAGCACCTCTCGGACCACGAACAGCGCGTCTGGCTCCGCCGCGCGATCGAGTCGGGCGCGTACCGGACGCCGCCTCCGGACGACGAGCGGCGTGCGCTCTTCCGGCGTCTGTGCGAGGTCGAGGGGATGGAGCGCTTCCTGCGCAAGCGGTTCCTCGGCCAGAAGCAGTTTTCGCTCGAGGGGCTCGACGTGATGATCCCGATGCTCGACGAGACGATCGAGCTCGCGGCTCAGGGCGGCGCGCACGAGGTCGTCATGGGCATGGCGCACCGCGGCCGCCTGAACGTGCTCGCCCACACGATCGGGATGCCGTACGAGCAGATCCTGCGCGAGTTCGAGGGCGAGCGGACGATCGACGCCGTCGCCGCCGACCCGGAGGGCGGCACCGGAGACGTCAAGTACCACCTCGGCGCGCACGGCACGCGAACGACGTCGAACGGCAGCGTCGGCGTTCGCATCGTCTCGAATCCCAGCCATCTCGAGGCGGTCGACCCGGTCGTCGAGGGCCGCACGCGCGCCGAGCAGACCGACCGCTCGACGCCGCACGGCGCGCACGACCCTTCGGTCGCGCTTGCGTTGCTGCTCCACGGCGACGCTGCGTTCGCCGGCCAGGGCGTCGTCGCCGAGACGCTGAACCTCCAGGGCATCGCCGGCTACTCGACCGGCGGAACGCTGCACCTGATCACCAACAACCAGATCGGCTTCACCACCGACACGAGCGAAGGGCGCTCGACGCGCTACTCGTCCGACCTCGCCAAGGGGTTCGACGTGCCGATCATCCACGTCAACGCCGACGATGCGGAAGCGGCGATCTCGGCCGTCCGGCTTGCGATGGCCTACCGCGAGCGCTTCGGCGACGACGTCGTCATCGACCTCGTCGGCTATCGCCGCTTCGGGCACAACGAGCAGGACGAGGCCGCGTACACGCAGCCCCTGATGGTCGAGCAGATCGCCGGCCACCGCAGCGTGCGGGAGCTGTACCAGGAGCGGTTGATCGACGAGGGCGTGATCACGGAGGCCGAAGCGGGGCAGTTCGTCGCCGAGGTCGAGGAACATCTGCGCGCCGCACACGAGCGATTGCGCGCGTCGTTCGGCGAGGGGCCGAAGCGCGAGCACGACGGGGCGATCCCGTTTTCGTCGGGGATCGACGTTGTCACCGCGGTCGGCACCGAGCGGCTCCGCGAGCTCACCGCCGAGCTCCTGAACACGCCCGACTCGTTCACCGTCCACCCGAAGCTCGCGCGCCAGCTCGAGCGGCGGCGGACCGCGCTCGACGAGGGCGGCATCGACTGGGGGCAGGCCGAGTCGCTGGCGTTCGGGTCGCTCCTGCAGGACGGCATCCCCGTTCGACTCACCGGGCAGGACACGCAGCGCGGCACGTTCGCGCAGCGTCATCTCGTGCTCCACGACGCGCAAACCGGCGAGACCTACACGCCGATGCAGAATCTCGAACGCGGCACGGCGTCGTTCGAGGTGTTCAACTCACCGTTGTCCGAGTTCGCGTGCATGGGGTTCGAGTACGGCTACTCGACGGCGGCGCCCGAGGCGCTCGTCGTCTGGGAGGCGCAGTACGGCGACTTCGCGAACGGTGCGCAGGTCGTCGTCGACCAGTTCGTCTCATCGGGCCTCTCGAAGTGGCGGGAGACGTCGCGCCTGACGCTGCTGCTCCCGCACGGCTACGAGGGCAACGGCCCCGAGCATTCGAGCGCACGTCTCGAGCGCTTCCTGCAGATGGGCGCGCAGGAGAATCTGCGGATCGTCAACTGCACCACGTCCGCGCAGTACTTCCACCTGCTGCGCCGGCAGGCCCTCGATGCCACCGCGCGCCCGCTCGTCGTCGCGACGCCGAAGGGGCTGCTGCGCCTGAAGGAGGCGTCGTGCACGCTCGAGGAGCTCGCGGGGGGCAGCTTCCGTCCGGTGCTCGACGACGTCACCGTCGACAAGGAAGCGGTGCGCCGGCTCGTGCTGTGCTCGGGCAAGGTCTACTACGACATCGTCGGCCACGAGGCGCGCGCGCACGCGGCCGGCGTCGCGGTCGCCCGCGTCGAGCTCCTCTACCCGTTCCCCACCGACAGCGCTCGCGCGCTGATCGCCTCGTACCCGTATCTCCGCGAGGTCGTGTGGGCGCAGGAGGAGCCGCAGAACATGGGGCCGTGGCGGTCGATTCGGCACCGCCTCGAGGAGTCGGCGGCAGGGGTGCCGCTGCGCTACGTCGGCCGTCCGTGGCGGGCGAGCCCGTCCGAGGGCTACCCGACGGCGCACCTGGTCGAGCAGGACCGCATCGCGCGCGCCGCTCTGACCTGAGCACCGCGACTCAGCGCTGACGGCGGGCCTGCTGCGCCGCCCACGCCTGCTTGGCGAGGCGCGGGCCGTGCGTCCGTGCCTGCGCAGTGAGCCAGCGGCGTTGCGCGGGCGACAACCGCCGCCAGACGTCCCAGGCGGTGAGTGCCATGCCGATCGGGCCGACGGCCTTCGTGATCGGGGTGCGCGGCATCGGCGGCATTGTGCCGCGTCGCGGTCACCTGGTGACGGGCCAGCCGATGGCGCCGCGCGGGTCGGGGCAGTTGCCCGACGGCGTCGGCGTAGGCGTCGGCTGGGGCACTGCGGCGTCGCGGGCGGGCGCGCTCGGCGGCTGGATCATCGCGAGCGTGATCGGATGCGTCTCCGAGCCGACGTCGGTCACGTTCGGGTTGGTCGGCGGTGCGGTCGGCGGCGGCGGTGTCGCCGGCGGCGGGGTGGCGGGTGGCGGCGTCGGCGTCGTGGGCCCCCCGGTCGGCCCCTGGCTCGGCGCGGGGGGCGGTGTCGCGGCGGGCGCCGGCGCGGGGACCGGCGTGGGTGCGGGAGCCGGCGTCGGAGCCGGAGCCGGAGTGGGGGCGGGAGCCGGAGCCGGCGCGGGTGCCGGTACCGGCGAGGGCGCAGGGCTCGGCGCGGGCGTAGGTGCCGGCGCAGGAGCCGGCGTCGCCGGGGCGGGCAGATGGACACGCGGCTTCGGCCGGGGCGGAGCCGGCGTCGGCAGGGTGGGAGCCGGGACGACGCGGGCCGGCTCGACGTAGGCGGCGAACTGCGGCTTGGGCGCCGGCGCCGTCACCGGCCGCGGGGGAACCGGCCGGGACGGCGGCGGCGCCGGCACGACCTGGACGGCGACCGGCGCGTGCGCGGCGATCGTCGCGGTTCCGGCGAAGGTGCCGGGGGTCGATTCCGGGGCGAGGACGTGCTTCGGCAGCACCCAGAGGCCGCCGGCGACGGAGACCGTCAGGCCGACGGCTGCGACATGCAACCACACACCTCTCATGCTTCCCCCTGAATGTGCCGAAAACCTGTGTTGAAAGAGGTATCGGCAACGGGACGCGAGAGCTTGAGGGGGAGGATCGGCCCGCTGGGCGGCCTCGGCCTGGGCAGCTTCCGCTTCAAGCTGGTCGCCTGGTTCGCGCTGCTCGCCTTGCTGCCGCTCGCGGTCGCGTTCTACGGCTACGACAGCCTTGCCCGGAGCAGCGAGACGCGGCGGGCCGATGCGTCGCTCGAATCCAGCCTTCGCGCGGCAGTCGCCGGCTACTCGCAGCAGCTCGACGTCGCCACGGCCACCGCCCGTCGCCTCGCCGGCGAGCAGCGCGTGCAGCAGGCGCTGGCAACCCACGACCGCGTTGCGCTCGCCGCGATCGCCGCGAGCTCGCCGACGACACGGTTCGCGGGCGGCGGTGTCGCCGTCGGCTCGCTGCCCCGGCGCGCCGCGCGCCGGACCGTGGCCATCCTCGACCACGGTCGCACGATCGGCTCGGTGACGGTGGCCGTGCCCGTCGACGACCGGCTGCTGGCCGAGATCGGCGTCGGGCTCGCCGCGGGGGAGCGCCTCGTCGCCGTCGAGGGCGGACGCATCGTCGCAGGCCGGCCCCTCGGCGCGAGGCTCGAGCTGAGCCCGGGAGCCCCGGCGCGCGTCGAGGTCGGCGGCTCGGCGAAGCGCGGCCTCGCCACCCCGCTGCTCGACCCGCCTGGCCTTCGACTCGCCGCACTCACCCCGCAGAGGGCGATCGACGATGCGGCGCGTACGGCCGAGATGCGGCTGACGACGGTCCTGATCGTCGCGCTGCTCGTCTTCGCGGTCGTCGTATTCCTGCTCGGCCGCTCGGTGGTGACCACGCTGCGGCAGCTCGCCGATGCTGCCGACAACATCGCGGACGGCCGTCTCGACGAGCGCGTCGACGTTCGCGGCAACGACGAGTTCGCGCAGCTGGGGGGCGCCTTCAACCGGATGGCGGGGCAGCTGCAGCAGCGCATGTCGGAGCTGCGGACCGAACGGCGGCGCGCGCATGAGGCGACCACCCGCTTCGGGCTGGCGCTCGGCGCGACGCACGATCCGCAGCAGCTCCTGCAGATCGTCGCGGAGACCGTGGTCGAGGCGACCGGCGCAAGCGGTGCGATCGCGCGCACGCGTTCGGGCGAGGTGCTGGAGGCGGGTGAGCCGACCGGCCCGGAGGAGGTCGCATTCCCGCTGCGCGTCGGCGCCGTCGATTTCGGCTCGCTGGTCGTCCGGGGGTCGGCGCTCGACGCCGACCAGGTCGAGACGGCGCGCGCGCTCGTCGCGCAGGCGGCCGTCGCGCTCGACAACGCACGCCTGCACCGGCTCGTCGAGCAGCAGGCGCTCGTCGACGTGCTCACCGGTCTCGCCAACCGCCGCTCGCTCGAAGAGACGCTCGCGGTCGAGCTCGCGCGGGTCGGCCGGCTCGACACCGAGCTCTGCCTCGTCCTCGTCGACCTCGACCGTTTCAAGCAGGTCAACGACCGCCTCGGCCACCCGGCGGGCGACGAGGTGCTGCGGTCGTGCGCGCAGACGCTCGCCGGCGCGGTGCGCGAGGGCGACGTCGCCGGGCGCTGGGGCGGCGAGGAGTTCGCGCTGATCCTCGTCGGGGTCGGCGTCGCGGGCGGGATCGAGCTGGCCGAGCGCGCGCGCCGGCTCATCTCCTCGCGGCCGGTCTCGACCGCCCGCGGCGGGCCCGTCCACGTCACCGCCAGCTTCGGCGTTGCCGCCTGCGGCGCCGGCGCGACCGTCGACGACCTGATCGCGGCGGCCGACGCCGCCTTGTACGAAGCGAAGCGGCAGGGCCGGGATCGCGTCGTCGGCGGCGCGACGATCGAGCCGGTGGTCTAGACTCCCGCGCCGGGAAGAGAAAAGACGTACCAGCAGGAGGAATCAATGTCCGTCGAGACTCCGTCCGTGTTCACCCAGGTGATCCAGGAGCACCTCGAGTTGAAGCGCCGAAATGCGGCACTCGAGCACGAGATGCCGCTCGAGAAGTACATGTCGGACGATCCGTTCGAGAACCACCCGCTCTTCAAGACCGAGGAGCAGGCCCGGATCGAGGACACGATGGACGGCGTCCGGCAGATCGACGAGCACGAGACGACGCTGGACTGGCCCGCGGTCGAGGACTCGTTCTCCGCCGCGCCCGTCGAGCCGTCCGAGGCGACCGTCGAGAACAGCGAGCCACCCGCCGAGCAGACCGACGAGACGCTCTGGTCGCGGTCGCGCGACTTCGACTGGGGCGACTGACCGTCCCGGAGCACCCGCAGTGAGCGGCGGCGGCACGATCGTCGTCGGCTACGACGGCGCCGAGATCGCGCAGCGCGCCCTCGCGCGTGCCGTCGACGAAGCGAAGGCCCGGTCGGCCAAGCTCGTCGTCGTCGCCGTCGCCGAGATGCCGCTCGATCCGGAGGGCCTGCAGAACTACGGCACCCTCGACGACAGCCCGGTGCAGATGATGCCGCTCGTCGAACCGCCGGAGCTCGAGCCGATCCTCGCCGACGCGAAGAAGCGGATCGAGGCAGCCGGCCTGGAGGCCGACTACGTCTGGGCGGCCGGCGAGCCCGCGGGCGAGATCCTCGGGATCGCGAAGGAGCAGCGGGCGACGCTGATCGTCGTCGGCGAGCACCATCACGGCTTCTTCGGGCGGCTGCTCGGCGCGGACGTCAGCGGCGAGGTGCAGCGCGCCGCCGGCTGCGACGTGATCGCCGTTCCCTGACGGCTCCGGCCGTTTCGCCGTCAGTACCCTTGACGGCGTGCCACCGCTGCAGACATCGGCCTCGTACACGCCGACCGGCGACCAGCCGGACGCGATCGAGACGATCTCCGCCGGGCTCCGCGCGGGCGAGCGCTACCAGACGCTGCTCGGGGCGACCGGCACCGGCAAGACCGCGACGATGGCGTGGATCATCGAGCAGGTTCAGAAGCCGGCGCTCGTCATCGCGCACAACAAGACGCTGGCTGCGCAGCTGTGCAACGAGTTCCGCGAGTTCTTCCCGACGAACGCGGTCGAGTACTTCGTCTCCTACTACGACTACTACCAGCCCGAGGCCTACGTCCCGCAGGCCGACCTCTACATCGAGAAGGACTCGTCGCAGAACGACGACATCGCGCGCCTGCGCCTCGCGGCGACGTCGGCGCTCTTCACGCGCCGCGACGTGGTCGTCGTCGCGTCGGTGTCCTGCATCTACGGCCTCGGCTCGCCGGAGGAGTGGCGCGACCGGCTGCTGTACCTGGAGCTCGGTGCGGAGCACGATCGCGACGCCGTGCTGCGCAAGCTGATCGACTCCCAGTACGTCCGCAACGACGCGATTCTCGGTCGCGGCCGCTTCCGCGTGAAGGGCGACATCCTGGAGGTGCAGCCGGCCAACGTCGAGACCGCGTACCGGATCTCGTTCTTCGGCGACGAGGTCGAACAGATCACGCACTTCGACCCGCTCACCGGCGAGGTCTACTCGAAGCTCGACAACCTCGCGATCTGGCCGGCGACCGAGTACGTGACGTCCAAGCCGACGGTCGAGCGCGCCGTCTCGGAGATCAAGAGCGAGCTCGAGCAGCAGGTCGCGATGTTCGAGCGGGACGGGAGGCTGCTCGAGGCGCATCGCATCCGCCAGCGCACCGAGTACGACCTCGAGCTGCTGCAGGAGCTCGGCTTCTGCTCCGGGATCGAGAACTACTCGCGCATCCTCGAGGGACGGCCGGCGGGCTCGCACCCGTTCACGCTGCTCGACTACTTCCCCGAGGACTTCGTGATCTTCGTCGACGAGTCGCACCAGACCGTCCCCCAGGTCGGCGGCATGTACGAGGGCGACCGCTCGCGCAAGCAGACGCTCGTCGACTACGGCTTCAGGCTTCCGTCGGCGCTCGACAACCGGCCGCTCCGCTTCGACGAGTTCCTGCAGAAGGTGCCGCAGATGGTGTTCGTCTCGGCGACGCCCGGCGCGTGGGAGCTGCGGCAGAGCTCGCGCGTCGCCGAGCAGCTGATCCGGCCGACCTACCTCGTCGACCCCGAGGTCGAGCTGCGCCCGACGCGCAACCAGATCGACGACCTGCTCAACGAGATCCGCCGCCGCGAGGACGTCGGCGAGCGCGTGCTCGTCACCACGCTCACCAAGAAGATGGCCGAGGACCTGACCGACTACCTGCTCGAGGCAGGCGTGAAGGCGCGCTACCTGCACTCGGAGATCGACACGCTGGAGCGCATCCAGATCATCCGGGAGCTGCGTCTCGGCGAATACGACGTGCTCGTCGGCGTGAACCTGCTGCGCGAGGGGCTCGACCTGCCGGAGGTGTCGCTCGTCGCGATCCTCGACGCCGACAAGGAGGGTTTCCTCCGCGGCCGTACGGCGCTCGTGCAGACGATCGGCCGCGCCGCCCGCCACGTCAACGGGCGCGTGCTCATGTACGCGGACAAGATGACGGAGGCGATCAAGGGCGCGATCGACGAGACGACCCGCCGCCGCACCGTCCAACTCGCCTACAACGAGGAGCACGGGACGAAGCCGATTTCGATCGTCAAGGGCGTCTCCGACATCGCCGAGTTCCTTGCGCTCGAGCAGCCGCACGTGCCGTCGTCGCGCCGCCGCCGCGGGGACAAGGTCGAAGGCATGTCACGCGACGAGCTCGAGAAGCTCGTGATCACGCTCGAGGAGGAGATGTTCCAGGCGGCGGAGGAGCTCCGCTTCGAATACGCGGCCAAGCTGCGCGACGAGATCAAGGACCTCCGGCGCGACCTGAACGCGCTCGCCGAGGCGCCCGCGTGAATCCGTGAGCCTGGGCCTCGTCCTCGCGATCGTCGTCTCGGGGTTCCTGACGGGAGCGCTGGCGCGCCTCGCGATCCCAGGACCGGACCCGATGCCCGTCTGGCTCACGCTCGCGATCGGCCTGACCGGCTCGATCGTCGGCGCCGTCGTCGGCAAGGCGATCTCCAACGACAACGGCTATGTCATCTCGTTCCTCTCGTTCGGCGTTGCGATCACGCTCGTCGGCTCGTACCGGCACTTCGTGCAGCGGCGGCCGCTCTTCGGGGCCGGCGCCCTCGCGTTCCCGAAGACCGGGCTCGGCGTCGAGCAGCAGCGAACCAGGCTCCGCAAGCTCGGGATCGACCCCGACCGGATGGCGCCCGACCCGCAGCGGCTCGAGCGGGCGCAGCTCGGCGCGGCGCTCGACGCGCTCCATCGCGCCGGCCTGCTCGACGACGACGAGCTCGCCGAGAAGCGGGCGCGTCTCGAGCGGGACTGGAATTCGCGCTGAACAGCTCAGGCGGTTGGCGTCAGCGGGCCACGGCCGCGCGCGAACGTGCGCAGGGCGGTGAGCGTCCAGTCGCCGCCGAGCCAGACGTACGTCTCGACCGAGATCGACGACGCGTCCCAGCGGTAGGCGAGCGCGCCGCGCGCCTCGCCGAGGCGGTGCGGCCGCGGCTGGCCGAGGCCGGGCGCCGTCGTCACGATCGTGGCTCCGGCTTCGGTCACCGCGAACTCGCGCCGTTCCGCGACGGCTCCCTGGTGCACGTGCCCGCCGGCGATCAGCTCGCCACCCGCGGCCGCTAGGCGCTCGAGCACCTGCCCGCGATGGGCGAGAGCGCGCTTGCGCGTGCGCCACGGTGCGCCGACGAGCTGGTGGTGCAGCACGACCATCCGCAGCGCGCCCGGGGCGGCGGCACGCAGCCGTTCCTCCGAGCGGGCGAGCTGCGTCGTCGTCAGGCCGCCCGACTGGTGGTGCCACGGCCGCACCGAGTTGAGCCCGACGACAACCAGTCCGTCGTCCTCGTGGACGGGCTCGGTCGTCTCCCACTGCCGCTCGAACTCCCGCCACGGCCGGCCGACGCGGCCCGGAGGAGCGAACGGAATGTCGTGGTTGCCGGGAACGGCGAGCACCGGCGGCCCGAGCGAGCGCAGGAGCCGGGCCGCGCGCTCGTGCTGCTCGGGGCGGCCGCGATGGGTGAGATCCCCGCTCGCGACGACGAGGTCGGGTGCGATCCGTGTGACCAGGGCGGCCAGGCCGCTCTCCACGAGCGGGTCGTCACGCGCCCCGACGTGGAGGTCGGAGACGTGCAGGATGCGCGTAACCACCGGCGAAGCAGGCTATACAGTGAGTGCGATGGCCGACGACCAGTCGGAGATCTTCGACGACCTGTATCTCGGGCTCCGGGCAGGCGGCGCGATGCGCAAACAGCGCCGTGGCGAGCCGCTCACGGACGAGGAGCGCGAGGCGCTCGGGCGCTGGCAGCGGCTTTCGGCGTGGCGCAAGGCGGTTGCGATCGGCGGCTTCTCGGTCGGCACCTTCGGCCTCGGCTTCACCCTGGGCGGATTGGTGTTCGGCCGTTGGCGCAAGGCCTGAGACGCCACTGACCGCCACGACCTCCCGCCCGGCGGAGCCGGGCTCCGGTCGCGGCCTTCGCCCGTGCCAGCACGTGGCCTTCCGGGGCCGTATCGCCCATACTGTCCCCTCCGGCCCCGCACCCGCACGAGCGAATCAGAGGCGTCTCAGGAGGCACGCGTAGATGGGGCGCATCGAGGTCGTCCGCGGCGACATCACGGCGCAGGACGTCGACGCGATCGTCAACGCCGCGAACAGCTCGCTGCTCGGCGGCGGCGGCGTCGACGGCGCGATCCACCGCGCGGGCGGCCCGGCGATCCTCGCCGAGTGCCGGGCGCTCGGCGGCTGCGAGACCGGCGACGCGAAGGCGACGACCGGCGGCGACCTGCCGGCGCGGTTCGTCATCCACACGGTCGGGCCGGTCTGGCACGGCGGTGGGCACGGCGAGGCCGACCTGCTCGCGTCGTGCCACCGGCGCTCGCTCGACGTGGCGCTCGGGATCCGCGCCCGGTCGCTGGCGTTCCCGGCGATCTCGTGCGGCATCTACGGCTACCCGCCCGAGCTCGCGGCACCGGTCGCGCTCGGCGCCGTGCGAGGCCACGGCCTCGATCTCGTCCGCTTCGTGCTCTTCGGTGACGAGACCTACGAGGCGTTCGCCGACGCGGCCGCCTGACCGGGCGCTCCGCGCGACGTCACGAGGGTCGCGCCGGCGAGACCGACGATCCCCGCAGCCCCGCCCGCCAGCCAGAGCGTCCCGGCTCCGCCGATGCCCGCGACGAGCGCGCCGCCGGCTGCGAGTGCGATCAGCTCGGCGCCGTTCCGGAGCCCGTTGTACGCGGCGAACGCGCGACCGTGCCGGTCGGGCGCGACGCGCTGGTGGATCAGCGTCCGGAACAGCGTGTTCTTCGCACCGTGGCCGAGCCCGCCGAACAGGTAACAGAAGCACATGAAGGGGAAGACCATCCAGAACGGCGCCGCGAACTTCGAGAAACCCTGCAGCGAGGCCGCGAGCAGCGCGCACACCGCCACGGCGCCCGGGGCGACACGGGGCGCGAGCACGAGCGAGCCGGCCAGCATCGCAGCGGCCCAGAACGTGAGCACGAGGCCGAGCGCGAGCGGCGACTTGCCGAGAGTGTCGGTCACATAGACGAAGTCGGCGGGGATCGACGCCGACATGAAGACGAGGGTCAGCGTCCCGGCGCCGATCGCGATCGCGAGCGTCCGCTCGCCGAAGAGCAGTTCGAGCCCTTCGCTCGCCCGAGGCGGTTGTGCGGTTCGAACGGGCCTGCGGCGCGCCGAGACGGTCATCAGCGCAGCCGTGATCGCGAGGAACGAGCCGGCATCCACCAGCAGGGCCCCTCGCGTTCCCACCGCTCCCGCGAGCGCTCCGCCCGCCAGGGGCCCGACGACGAAGCCGAGGCTCCGGGCCGATTCGACGAGACCGTTCGCACGCCCCAGCGAGCGCCGGCCGGCGAGGACGGGGACGAGCGCGAACTCCGCCGACTGGCCGATCGTCGCTCCCACGCCGAGCACCGCCGTGAGTGCCAGAAGTGCGGCGATCGAGCCGGACGTGAACGCGAGCACCGCGGTCACGGCGCACTGGAAGAGCGACGCGGCGATCGCAACCGACCGTGTCTCGAAGCGGTCGACGATCAGGCCCGCGTGCCCGGCAAGCAGCGCCGCGGGCGCCCAGAGGGCGATGAACACCACCGAGACGCCGAACCCCTCCCACATCTCGTTCGCGCGGATGCCGAGCGCGATCAGTGCGACGAAGTCGCCCGTGGCCGACAGCGCGATCGCCAGTGCGACCACGCGGAGGTCTCGTTCGCGCGCCTGCACGGGCGCGAGTCTCGCGCGTGCCGGGCATCGGCGCTAGACGAACGTACGTTCGGGAGATACAATGGCCGTCCCATGGCAGCCGACGAGCTCGTCGTCCACGGCGCCCGGGAGCACAACCTCAAGGACATCACGGTCCGGCTCCCGCGGAACGCCCTCATCTGCATCACCGGCCTCTCCGGGTCGGGGAAGTCGAGCCTTGCCTTCGACACGATCTACGCCGAGGGGCAGCGCCGCTACGTCGAGAGTCTGAGCGCGTACGCGCGGCAGTTCCTGCAGATGATGGAGAAGCCGGACGTCGACTCGATCGACGGCCTCAGCCCGGCGATCTCGATCGACCAGAAGACGACCTCCCGGAACCCGCGCTCGACCGTCGGCACCGTCACCGAGATCTACGACTACCTGCGGCTCCTGTATGCGCGCGTCGGCCGTCCGCACTGCCCGATCTGCGGCCGCCCGATCGCGGGCCAGTCGATCGACTCGATCGTCGAGCAGATCCTCGCCCTGCCGGACGGCACGCGGTTCACGGTCAACGCGCCGGTCGTGCGCGACCGCAAGGGCGAGTACCGCGACCTCTTCGAGGAGCTCCGCAACGAGGGCTTCTCGCGCATCAAGGTCGACGGCGAGCAGCACCTGCTCGACGAGCCGCCGACGCTCGACAAGAAGTTCAAGCACACGATCGAGGTGGTCGTCGACCGGCTCGTGCTCAAGGAGGACTTACGCACGCGCCTGACGCAGTCGGTCGAGACGGCGGTCGCGCTCGCCGAAGGCCTCGTCGCGATCGACCTCGTCGATGCGAACGAGACGCGCACGTACAGCGAGAAGTTCGCCTGCCCCGAGCACGGCGTGTCGCTGCCGGAGCTCCAGCCGCGCGTCTTCTCGTTCAACTCTCCGCACGGCGCGTGCCCGCGCTGCACGGGCCTCGGCGCACAGCAGGAGATCGACCCCGACCTGCTCGTCCCGGACCCGACGCTGTCGATCGACGACGGCGCGCTCGTGCCGTGGGCGGTCGGCGGCTCCGGCTTCTACGAGGCGGTGATCCAGGCGATTGCCGACCGCTACGAGATCCCGACCGACGTGCCCTGGCAGGAGCTGACGAACGAGCAGCAGGAATGGTTCCTCTCGGGGACGGACGGCGACAAGGTCTACGTCCAGTACCGCAACCGGATGGGCCGGCGCCGCTCGTACATGATCGCCTTCGAGGGCATCGTCGCCTCGCTCGAGCGCCGCTACCGCGAGACCGACTCGAGCTCGCAGCGCGAGCGGATCGAGGAGTACATGTCGTTCCGCCCGTGCCCGGTGTGCAAGGGCGCGCGTCTCAAGCCCGAGGTGCTCGCCGTCGTCGTCGGAGAGAAGAACATCCACGAGTTCACACGGCAGTCGGTGTCGCGCGCGCTCGAGTTCCTGGCGGCGCTCGAGCTGACCGACACCGAGGAGCTGATCGGCCACCGGATCGTCAAGGAGATCCGCGAGCGGCTGACGTTCCTCGACGACGTCGGCGTCGGCTACCTGCAGCTCGACCGCGCGTCGGCGACGCTCTCGGGCGGCGAGGCGCAGCGGCTCCGGCTGGCGACGCAGATCGGCAGCCAGCTGGTCGGCGTGCTCTACATCCTCGACGAGCCGTCGATCGGGCTTCACCAGCGCGACAACGACAAGCTGATCGGCACGCTCGAGCGGCTCCGCGATCTCGGCAACACCGTGATCGTCGTCGAGCACGACGAGCAGATGATGCGCACGGCCGACTGGCTCGTCGACATGGGGCCCGGCGCGGGCGAGCACGGCGGCCACGTCGTCGCCGAAGGCACGGCCGCGAAGGTGCAGCGCAGCAAGAAGTCGGTGACCGGCCAGTTCCTGTCCGGCACGCGCGCGATCGAGGTGCCGGAGCGGCGCGAGGTCGACAACGGCTGGTTCGTCGTGCGCGGTGCCGCCGAGCACAACCTGAAGTCGATCGACGTCGAGTTCCCGATCGGGAAGTTCATCGCCGTGACGGGCGTGTCTGGGTCCGGGAAATCGACGCTCGTCAACGAGATCGTCTACAAGGCGCTCGCCAACCGCCTGAACCGCTTCCGCGTCAAGCCGGGGAAGCACGACGACGTCGAGGGCATCGAGGCGTTCGACAAGGTGATCGAGATCGACCAGCGGCCGATCGGGCGCACGCCGCGGTCGAACCCGGCGACGTACACCGACCTCTTCACGCACATCCGCGAGCTGTACTCGCTGACGCCCGACGCGAAGGTGCGCGGCTACAAGCCGGGGCGCTTCTCGTTCAACGTCAAAGGCGGTCGCTGCGAGACCTGCAAGGGCGACGGGCAGATCAAGATCGAGATGCACTTCCTGCCCGACGTCTACGTCCCGTGCGAGACGTGCAAGGGCAAGCGCTACAACCGCGAGACGCTCGAGGTGCGGTTCAAAGGGAAGACGATCGCCGACGTGCTCGAGATGTCGGTCGAGGAGGCGCTGCGCTTCTTCGCCAAGATCCCGAAGATCCGCCGTCGGCTGCAGACGCTGCACGACGTCGGGCTCGACTACATGACGCTCGGACAGCCGGCGACGACGCTGTCGGGCGGCGAGGCGCAGCGCGTCAAGCTGGCGGCCGAGCTGTCGAAGGTCGCCACCGGCAAGACGCTGTACATCCTCGACGAGCCGACCACAGGGCTCCACTTCGCCGACATCGAGAAGCTGCTCGACGTGCTGCAGCGGCTGGCCGACAGCGGCAACACCGTGCTCGTGATCGAGCACAACCTCGACGTGATCAAGCAGGCCGACTGGATCGTCGACCTCGGCCCGCAGGGTGGGGAGGCGGGCGGCGAGGTGATCGCGGTCGGCACTCCCGAGGAGGTCGCGCAGGTGCCCGAGTCGTACACGGGCCAGTTCCTGCGTTCGCTCCTCGAGCGCAACGCCGTCGTCGCCGCATGAATCTGAGAAGCCGGCGAACGGCGATCCTGGTGCTGCTGGCGGCGTGCGTCGTGGTGTTCCTCGCCGGCATGCTCTCCGGCTGGGTCAACCGGAATCACACGATCTGCGGCAAGGGCAAGATCCCGACCGCGCAGCGGTCCGACCTGCTCGGCAACACCGAGTTCCGCTGCCCCGGCGGGCGAACCGTCACGGTGAGCTCCTGATGAGCACGACGACGTCGATCGAAGGCTCGCGCGGGATGCGCGACTGGTGGCTGCGGCTGCTACTCGTCTTCCAGCATCCGAAGCCGGTCTTCGTCGCGCTGCGCGACGAGAGCCGCGAGTCGTCCTCCGACCGCTCCGAGCCTGTGCTGGCGGTGATCCTGCTCGCCGGTATCGCGCTCGTGCTCGCGACCGGCACCGCGGGGCAGCTGATGGACGACTCGCAGTACGACGGGCTGCTGGTCGCCGTCTGGGCGTTCATCGCCGGCGGCCTGTCCGGGATGCTCGCGTACTTCCTCGTCGGCGCGTTCGTCTACGGCGCAGGGAAGGTGCTCGGCTCGCGCGGCAGCTATCGCCGCGCGCGGCACCTGGTCGCGTTCGCCGCCGCGCCGATCGCGCTCTCGCTCGTCCTCTGGCCGGTCCGCCTCGCGCTGTACGGCGACGACGTCTTCCGGACGGGAGGCAGCGACGCGGGGACCGGTGCGCGCGTCTTCGAGCTGCTCGGCGCGGTGTTCCTCGCGTGGTCGCTCGCGCTGCTCGTGATCGGCATCCGCGCCGTCCACGGCTGGACGTGGGCGCGCGCGGCCGCGACGACCGCGCTCGCGCTCGGACTACCGGCCGTGGTCGCGGTCGCGTTCCACGTGCGCTGAGCCTACGAGCGGGGCGGCAGCGCGGCCTCGAACGCCGACAGCTCGGCGGGCGTGATTTTGTACGTGTGCTCCTCCTGCGGGAACGCGCCGGAGCGCACGTCGGCGGCGTAGCGCGCGACCGCGTCGCCGATCGTCTCCGCGAGGTCGGCGTACTGCTTGACGAAGCGGGGGGTCGGGCCGTCGTACATGCCGAGCATGTCGTGCCACACGAGCACCTGCCCGTCGGTCGCGGCGCCGGCGCCGATGCCGATCGTCGGGACGTCGAGCGCCTCGGTCACGCGGGCTGCAACGGGCGCCGGCACGGCCTCGAGCACGACCGCGAACGCACCCGCCTCCTGCAGCGCCAGTGCGTCGGCCAGCAGGCGTGCCGCCGCGTCGGCGGTCCTGCCCTGCGCCTTGAAGCCGCCCAGCTTCGTCGCCGACTGGGGCGTGAGCCCGACGTGGCCCATCACGCCGATGTTCGAGTCGGCGATCGCCTGGACGCGGGAGACCATGCGCCCGGCTCCCTCGAGCTTGATCACGTCCGCGCCGCCTTCCTTGACCATGCGGATCGCGCTCGCGACTGCCTGCTCGTCGGAGACCTCGTACGTCCCGAACGGAAGATCGCCGACGACGAGCGGGCGCCGCGCTGCTCGCGTCACGGCGCGCGTGAGGAAGATCATCTCGTCGAGGGTGACCGGCACGGTCGAGGAGTGGCCGAGCATCACCATCGCCGCCGTGTCGCCGACGAGGATCAGCTCGACGCCGGCCTCGTCGGCAATACGTGCCGCCGGGGCGTCGTAGGCGGTGATCATCACGATCCGGTCGCCGCGCTGCTTCATCCCCGCCAGCTCCGGCAGCGGCAGCTTCCCCGGCGCGGGCGTGGCGGGCGCGGGCGTCCGCGGGCGCGTGCTCATTCGTGGTCTCCTTCCAGTCGGACGTTGTCGATGAGCCGTGTCCGCCCGATGCGGGCGGCGACGGCGAGGGTCGGCCCGTCGAGGTCGGCAACGGCGAGGTACTCCGGCTCGATCCCGGCCTCGGCGAGCGCCGCGCGGGCCGCGGACTCGTCACCGGTGGCGAGCGCGTGCGGGATGGCGACGGCGATCGAGCGCTCGGCCGGCGAGAGCCGCGCGTTGCGCGACGACAGGGCGAGGCCGTCGTCGTCCCGCACGGTCTCGACGACGCGGATCTCGACCTCGAGATCGAGATCGCGGACGAGCTGCTTGATCACCGCGACCTGCTGGGCGTCCTTCCGCCCGAACCAGGCGATCTGCGGACGGACGATGTTGAACAGCTTCAGGCAGATGGTCGCGACGCCGCGGAAGTGGCCGGGACGGTGGGTCGACTCGAGCCCGTCGGCGGCGCCCCCGGGCTCGACCCAGGTGGCGAAGCCGGGCGGGTACATCTCCTCGACGCCGGGCGCGAACAGCAGGTCGACGCCGGCTGCTTCGGCAGTCCGCGTGTCGGCGGCGAGGTCGCGCGGATAGGCGTCGAGGTCGCCGCTCTCCGAGAACTGCGCGGGATTGACGAACAAGCTCGCGACGAGCAGGTCGCAGGCCGGCCGCGCCGCCGCGAACAGCGCCTCGTGCCCGGCGTGGAGGCCGCCCATCGTCGGCACGAGGCCGACGACGCCGGGCGAGTCGCCGAGCGCTGCGCGGGCCTCGTCGATCCGGCGCGCGACTTTCACGCCCGGGTCGCCTCCGCGAGCGCGGCGTACAGCGGCTCGAGCTCCGGCTCCTCCGCGCGAATCGCGGCGAGGTGGCGCTCGACCGTGCTCTCGTCGCCGCGCGCGATCGGGCCGGTCAACTCGAAATCGTTCGCGATCGTCCGCTCCATCAGCGGGACGAGCGCCTCCGGCGGCGCGCCGGCGTCGACGAGCAGTTGCGCCGCGGCGCGGTGGAGCGTCACCAGGAAGTTCGACGCCATCGCCGCGCCGGCGTGGTAGAGCGCACGGCGGTCGTCGGCGAGCACGAAGGGCCGCAGGCCGAGCGTCTCCGCGAGCGCGCGTGCGTGCGCAAGCGCCTCGGAGCTCTCACCGGTGATCGCCGCCCAGGCGCCGTCGAGCTGCTCCGGGCCACGGTGCGTGGTCAGCGTCTGCAGCGGGTGCACGGAGAAGCGCAGCACGTGCGGCTCGAGCGCCGCAAGCGGCGTCGCGCCCGAGACGTGGGCGACCCACGGCCCGACGGCAACGTCGCGCGCGGCGTCGGCGATCGCCCGGTCGGGGACGCACAGCAGGCGGAGCTCGCCGTCCTCGGCCAGGCAGATGCCGCGCTCGCGGAGTCGCGCGGCGATCGCCGAGCCGGCGCGGCCCGCGCCGATGACGGTGACGCTCTCGAACATGGTCTGGCTCCAGCTCCACGGGGGATGCCGGGCTGCCCCTAGCGTACCGCTCCGTCCGCCGTGAGCGCCAAGATGCCGCTGCTAGGGTTGCCTCAAGGATGCCGATCTACGAGTACGTCTGCATGAGCTGCGAATCCCATTTCGAGGAGCTCGTCGGGATGTCGGACCCGGATCCGACGTGCCCCGACTGCGGCAACGAGAAGGTCGCGAAGCAGTTCTCGACGTCGTTCGCAGCGCACGGCACCGCCGGTCAACCCAGCTTCGGCGGGGGTTGCTGCGGCGGTGGCTGTGGCTGCTGCTGACCTGTCGCTGCTCGCCTACGCCGACGTCGTCGCCGGCTGCGAACGGTGCGCGCTCGCCAAGGGCAGGACGCAGGTCGTGTTCGGCTCCGGCTCGCCCAATGCCGACCTGATGTTCGTCGGTGAGGCGCCCGGGTTCCACGAGGACAAGCAGGGCGTGCCCTTCGTCGGCGCCGCCGGGCAGTTGCTCTCGAAGCTCCTCGCCGGCATCGGCCTCACGCGGGACATGGTCTTTGTGGCCAATGTCCTCAAATGCCGCCCGCCGGGGAACCGCGACCCGCTGCCGGAGGAGATCCAGGCCTGCGAGGGCCACCTGTTCAAGCAGATCGAGCTGATCCAGCCGATGGTGGTGGCGACGCTCGGCAACTTCGCGACGAAGCTTCTGTCGGGCAAGCCCACCGGGATCACGCGCGTGCACGGGCAGGAGCAGGAGGTGTCGCTCGGGGGCCGCACCGTCCTCCTCTATCCACTGTTCCATCCGGCCGCCGCCCTCTACACGCCGCGGACGCTCGACGTGCTCGAGGCCGACTTCGCGCGCATCCCGGACCTGCTCGGCCGCTCGCCCGCGCCGCCGCCGGAGCCCGTCGTCGCCGCGCAGCCGGTCCAGCTCGGCCTTTTCTAGGCACCATTCCCCCGTGGAGACCGTGTCCAGCTCCCCGGAGGAGACGGCTGCGCTCGCCGCAGGCCTGGCCGCCCGGCTGGCGGCGGGGGACGTCGTCGCAGTCTCGGGCGAGCTCGGCGCCGGCAAGACCACGTTCGTCCGCGGCGCCGCGCGTGCGCTGGGCGTGACCGGGCCGGTCGCGAGCCCGACCTTCACGCTCGGCCACCGGTACGCGGCGCGCACGCCGGTCGCGCACCTCGACCTCTACCGGGTCGCCGGGCTCTCTCCGGAGGAGTGGGGCGACCTCGAGCCGTACTTCGACGAAGCCGTAGTGTTCGTGGAGTGGCCCGAGCACGCAGGTGACTGGCTTCCCGAGCCGCGCGCGGTGGTCACGCTGACCCACGTCGACGCGTCGCACCGCGGCGTCAGCATCGTGGAGCGATGACGGTCCTCGCGTTCGACACGGCGACGACGTTCGGCGCGGTTTGCGCGCTCAGCAGCGGTGAGCGGCTGACGACCGCGCGTGCCGGCGACGTGCTCGAGCTCGTCGATCGGCTCGTCGACGACGCGGCCGAGCTCGAAGGGATCGTCGTCGGGCGAGGCCCCGGGAGCTTCACCAGCATCCGCATCGGCCTCGCGGTCGCGCGCTCGCTGTCGTTTGCGCTCGCGGTCCCCGTTGCCGGCGCATCGACGCTCGATGCCTTCGAGGACGGCACGGTCGTGCTCGACGCGCGGCGCGGCGAGGTGTTCACGGCCGGCCCGCGGGTGTGCGCGCCGGAGCAGCTCGACGTCGACGGGCTGACGCTGGTCGGCGACGGCGCGCTGCGGTACCGGGCCTTGTTCGAGGCCGTCGGCGCGCACGTGCCGGACGGCGCCGATCCGGTGCACCGCCCCGATCCGCTGCTGCTCCTCGAGCGGGCAGGCGCGTTCGGCCCGGCCGAGCAGGTCGAGCCGCTGTACGTACGCGAGCCGGACGCGAAGGCGGCCGCGTGACCGCGGTGATGATCGACATCCGCAGGCTCGATCTCTCCGACCTGGATGCGATCGAGGCGATCGAGCAGCGTGCGTACCCGACGCCCTGGTCGCGCGCGATGTTCGCGTCCGAGCTCGCGAAGCCGACGTCGATCTGCCTCGGCGCGTTCGAGGGCCGCGAGCTGGTGGGGTACATCGTCAACTCCCGGTACGTCGACGCCTGGCACGTGATGAACGTCGCGATCGACCCGGACCGCCGGCGCCGCGGCATCGCGTCGCGGCTGCTCGAGCAGCTCTTCGAGCTGACGCACGGTGACGAGCGCCGCGGCTACACGCTCGAGGTGCGCATCTCGAACGACGGCGCGATCCGTCTCTACGAGCGGCTGGGCTTCGAGCCGCGAGGGATCCGTCGCGGCTACTACACCGACAATCGCGAGGATGCCTTGATCATGTGGAGGGACGCCGGGGTGTGATCTTGGCGGTGGAGACGTCGTGCGACGAGACCGCCGCGGCGATCGTGACCGCGGAGGGGGAGATCGTTGCCAACGTCGTTGCGTCGCAGGCCGACCTGCACGCCCGTTTCGGAGGCGTCGTCCCCGAGGTGGCGAGCCGGCGGCACCTCGAGCTCGTCGTCCCGGTCGTCTCCGACGCGCTCGACCGTGCAGGCGCGACCCTCGACGACGTCGAAACGATCGCCGTGACGACGCACCCGGGTTTGATCGGCGCGCTGCTCGTCGGCGTCTCGGCGGCGAAGGCTCTCGCGTGGGCGCGGCGACTCCCGCTCGCGCCCGTCGACCATCTCCACGGGCACGTCGCGTCGCTCTACCTGCAGCCGCTCGACCTGCAGCCGCCGTTCGTCTGCCTGCTCGCGAGCGGAGGTCACACGATGCTGCTCGACGTCGCAGACCGCGGGAGCTTCCGCGTCCTCGGGACGACGCTCGACGACGCCGCGGGGGAGGCGTTCGACAAGGGCGCGCGGCTGCTCGGGCTCGGCTACCCCGGTGGGCCCGCGCTCGACGCGCTCGCCCAGGAGGGCGATCCGACGGCGTTCGACTTTCCGGTGGCGCGCGTGCCCGGCCTCGACTTCTCGTTCTCGGGTGTGAAGACCGCGCTGCTCTACGCGGTGCGCGACCTTCCGCCCCACGAGCTCGAGGCGCGGAAGGCCGATCTGGCTGCCGCGTACCAGCGCGCGATCGTGACCGCGCTCGTCGAGCGCGTGCGCGCGACCGGCGCCGAGCGGATCGCCGTGGTCGGCGGCGTCGCCGCGAACAGCGAGCTCCGCGCTGCGCTTGGCGATGCCGCGCTCGCACCGCTCGCGCTCTGTACCGACAACGCGGCGATGATCGCGTCGGCGGCACGCTACGTCCGGGCCGTCCCGTACCCCGACTACCTTTCACTCGATGCACGGGCTTCTGCGTAGGCTCGCCGTCGTCCTCGTGCTCGCGGCGGCCGCGGCCGGGCTGGTGCTCGCCGTCTCGGCAGGCGGCCGTGAGGCGTCGTCCGTGGTCGCGGCGCCGAGCTGGCTCGGCCTCGTCGGCGGGCCGCGTGCCGCCACGCCGGCAGGCCAGAGGATGATCGTGATCCTCAAGACGCCGTCGGTCGCGCAGCGGCTCGAGCAGGTGCACTACGCGACCGAGAGCGAGGAGCGCTCATGGAGCACCCAGGCGGTCGCGGCGCAGAAGGAAGTGCTGATCTCGCTGGCCGCGCACGGCCTGCAGGTGCGCCCCGACTTCAGCTACACGAGGGTGCTCGACGGCTTCTCAGCCTCGCTCGACCCACGCGCTGTGCCGCTGCTCGAGAGCGATCCCGAGGTGAGCGGCGTCTACCCGGTCCGCGCCGCCTTCCCGGCGACGACGTCCTCGCAGCTCCTGTCGTCGAAGGCGTTCGCCGAGGTCAGCGGCTCGCCGGACGCCGAGCTGCCCGGCTTCGACGGCCGCGGCGTCACGATCGCGCTCCTCGACACGGGCGTCGACCTGAACCAGCCGTACCTGCGCGGCCGCCTGCTCGAGGGCTACGACGTCGTCGACAACGGCACGACCGCCGCGGCCCGGGCGAACCCGCAGGACAAGTCCGAGCTCGAGCGGCACGGCACCGAGCTCGCCGGCATCCTCGCCGGTGCGAACGGCCCCGGCGGGGCGCACGGCGTCGCGCCGGGAGCGACGATCCTGCCGATTCGCGTCGCGGGCTGGCAGCCTGCGAGCGACGGCCGCGAGCTCGTCTACAGCCGCACCGACCAGCTGATCGCCGGGCTCGAGCGGGCCGTCGACCCGAACGGCGACGGCGACTGCCACGACGCGGTGCGGGTGGCCCTGGTCGGCGTCGCCGAGCCGTATGCGGCGTTCACCGACGGGCCGGAGGCCGATGCGGTCGCGGGTGCGCTCGCGCTCGACACCGTCGTCGTGGCGCCGGCCGGGAACGACGGTGCCGCCGGACCGAGCTTCGGGTCGGTCGCCGGACCGGCCGGCGCCCCCGGGGCGCTGGCGGTGGCCGCGACCGACACGCGCGAGCAGCTCCCGGAGGTCCGGGTCGTGCTGCGCCGCGGCCTCGACGTGTTCTTCGACCGTGACGTCCCGCTGCTCGGCGTCTCCGGGCCGTCGCACGCGCTCACGCTGACACCGGTGGCGCCCGTCTCCGGCGCGCCCGCCGCCGCGTTCGACCGGAAGGGGTTCAGCCGCATCGCCGGCCGCGCGATCGTCGCGCCGGCGAGCAGCGCGCCGGAGACGCAGGCGGCGGCCGCCGCCGATGCCGGGGCGGCGGCGCTCGTGCTCTACGGCGACTCGCTCCCGGCCGGATCACTTCGCGTCTCGGGACAGGCGACGCCTCCCGTCGTCGTCGTGCCGACGGCGGCGGCGCTCGAGCTGCTCGCTGCGCAGCGCGCGGGCCTCGACGTCGGCATCGCGATCGGCTCCGCGCATCGCGACGCGAACACGGTCCGCGGCGACGTCGCCGACTTCTCGTCGCGCGGTCTCGCCTTCGACGGCAGCGTCAAGCCCGACGTCGCCGCTCCCGGCGTCTCGATCCCGACGTCCGAGCCCGGAGTCGGCCCGGACGGGTCGCCTGTCTTCGGCACGGTGAACGGGACGAGCGCTGCCGCGGCGACCGTGGCCGGAGGCGCCGCGCTGCTCGCGCAGATGCGCCCCGACCTCGACGGCGAGTCGCTCGAGAGCCTGCTCGTCGGGTACGCGCAGCCCGGTGGCGCCTCCGTCACCGAGGCCGGCGCCGGCACGTTCCGGCTCGGTGCGTCCGCGGTGGGCGAGGTTGCGGCGCGGCCGACGACGCTGGGGTTCGGGGTCTGGGGCGGGCCGCACTGGCACGGCACGCGTACGCTCGTCGTCCGCAACGTCTCCTCCCGGCGGCTCGAGCTCTCGATCAGCGCCGTCAGCAACGTCGACCCGGAGGCGCTCGGCTTCAAGGTCGTTCCCGACCGGCTCGCGCTTCGCGCCGGCGCGGCGGCGCGGATCAAGGTGCGCGTGGTGGCGCCGACGGCGCCGGGCCCGCAGACGGTCACCGGCGAGATCAGGATCGCAGCCCAGGGCAGTCAGACGCTGCGCGTCCCGTGGGCGCTCGGCTTCCAGAAGCCGCCGACCGACCTGATCGCCCACGTCTCCCTCAGCTCGCACGCGTTCACACAGTCGGACACCAAGCCGGCGGTGCTCACCGTGCAGGCGGGGAACCTCGTCAAGCAGGGCGACGCGGTCGAGGTGCAGCCGGTCGCCCGCCTCGACGTGCTCCTCTACACCGCGGGCGGTCAGTACCTGGGGCTGCTGACGCGGCTGCGCGATGTCCTGCCCGGCTCGTACAGCTTCGGGATCACCGGGCGCGGCCCGACGAGCGCGCCGCTTGCACCCGGCGGGTACGAGCTTCGGCTCGCAGCGTGGCCGACCGTCCCGAACGACGCCGAGCCGAGCCGCGCGCAGGTGCGCTTCACGGTCACGCCCTGACGCGCGTCGCTCTCTACCACGCGCAGGGCTGCCATCTCTGCGAGCGCGCGCGGGACCTGCTCCTGCGCGTGCGGCACGACTCGCCGTTCGAGCTCGAAGAGATCGACATCGGCGGCGACCCGGTGCTCGAGGCTCGCTATCGCGAGTGGCTCCCGGTCGTCGAGATCGACGGGCAGCGTGCGTTCGCCTACTTCGTCAACGAGGCCGCGTTCAGGCGGAAGCTGCAGAAGCTGCAGCGCTAGTACCGCGCAGGAACGCGTACTGCTCCGCGCGCGACCGGCGCGCGACCTCGATGTCGAACGCGACGAAGCCGTGCACCGCCTCCGGCCACAGGGTCAGAGCGGTTTCGTTCCCGGCCGACCGCCACCGCGCCTCCATGAAGAGCGTGTCGTCGACGAGCGGGTCCATCGTCCCGCACGAGAAGAGCGCCGGCGGCAGGTCGCGAAGGTCGGCGTACAGCGGCGAGACGTCGGGCTCGCGTCGCTCGCGCTCGCTCGTGCCCGGCACGTAGCTGGCGACGAACCACTCCATCATCGGATCGGAGAGGACGAGCTCGCGGTCGCCCCAGAGGAACCGGCTCGGCGTCCCCGTCAGGTCGAACGGGCCGAACACGAGGTTGGCGGCGGCGAACGCCTCGCGGGGCGAGATCCCGTCGCGGTCGCGGAGGCGAAGCAGTGTGACCACCGCGAGCTGTGCGCCCGCGGACTCGCCGCCGATCGCACGTCGCCCGCCGAAGTTGTCGAGCAGCCAGTGGGCCGCGTCCTCGCAGTCGTCCGGCGCCGCGGGGTACGGATGCTCGGGCGCCAGCCGGTAGTCGACGCTGACCATCACGAGCCCGGTCGCGTCGGCCGCAGCCTTGAGCGCCGGGTCCTGGAGGTCGGCGGCGCCGAGCGTCCAGCCGCCGCCGTGCAGGTGCAGGTACGCGCCGTGCGCATCGCCCTCGGGCTCGACGATCCGCAGCGGGATCTCGCCCGCCCGTCCTTCGATGCGCTGCCACTGCGCCTCCGGCAGGAAGACGGGCGCGGGGAAGATGCCGCCGTCGGTGCGGCGCTCCCGGCGCGTGGTCTCGGCGGGCACCGTGTGCACGGGCGGAAGCGCCTTCAGCACCTGCTCCAGCCCCGTGTTGAACGCTCGCGTCTCCGCGAGCATCTCCTCGTCCGTCACGCGACGTGCTGGAAGCGCACTGCCGCGCGCGCCCGGCGCCGCTCCGCCTCGACCTCGCGATCCTTCGGCGGCGCGGTGGTGACGAGCTCGGCGAGAAGCTGCTCGGTCGTTGCCGCGACGGCGTCGATTGCGTGCGCAAACGCCTGCTCGTTCGCACGAGAGGGCTTCTGCATGCCGCTGACCTTGCGGACGTATTGCTCGGCCGCGGAGCGCACCTCGTCATGGGTGGTCGGCGGCTCGAAGTTGTAGAGCGTCTTGATGTTCCGGCACATGCCGCCAGTCTATGCAGAGCAGCGCCCCGATCGACCAACCGTCGGGCCGACTAGGGGCTTTCGGCACAATGGCCGACGATGCTGCAAGCGGCACCCAACGGCGGCGGGGCGCAGGACCGTTTGACGGTCGGCGTGGCCGCCAGGCTCTCGCGCTACCTGCAGGTGCTCACGCAGGCGAAGAAGATGGGAAAGGACCGCATCTCCTCGCAGGAGATCGCGGACTACACGAACATCAACGCGACGCAGATCCGGCGCGACCTCTCCAACTTCGGCAAGTTCGGCAAGCGCGGCGTCGGCTACTCGATCGACTCGCTGCTCTCGGAGATCCGCAAGATCCTGCGCACGCAGGGCCAGCACAACATCGCGCTCGTCGGCGCAGGCCGGCTCGGCCAGGCGATCGCGAGCTCGCCGATCTTCGCCGAGCACGGCATCAACATCGCCGCAGTCTTCGACACCGACCCCGAGAAGCTCGGGCACGACCTCGGCGCCGCGCCGGTCGAGGACGAACGCCGCCTCAAGGACGTCGTCCGCGAGAAGAACATCGTCGTCGGCGTGCTTGCGGTGCCCGCGGTCGCCGCGCAGAAGGTCGCCGACGATCTCGTCGACGCGGGCGTGCGCATCATCTTCAACTACTCGGAGGCCCTCCTCGACGTCCCCGGCGACGTCACGGTGCACACGTCGAACCCCGCCGTCGACCTCCTGCACGCTCTCTACTTCCACCTCACCTGAGCCTGCGCATCCTGCTCTGGCACGGCTACCTGCTCGGCGGGACCGGGTCGAACGTCTACACGCGCGCGCTGGCGCGCGCGTGGAGCAACGGCGGGCACGAGGTCACGGTCTTCTGTCAGGAACGCGCGCCGGAGCGGTACGACCTCGGCAGCGCGAAGGTCGTCGTCCCCGAGCTACCGGGCCGTCTGCTGCCGACATTCCTGCTCGACCGGTACCCGGGGCTCGAGCCGCGGCTGCTCCAGGACCTGACGGCAGCCGAGCGCACCGCGTACGTCGACGCCAACGTCGAGGCGCTCCGCGGCCTCCCCGCCGATCTCGTCTTCGCCAATCACGTGCTGCTCGGCGGCCCGGTCGGCGCAGGCTCCGGCCTGCCCTTCCGCGTGAAGGCGCACGGCTCTGAGCTCGAGTACTCGATGCGGGGACGGCCCGAGCTCGAGCGGTGGGGCGCCGAGGCGCTCGCCGGCGCCGAGGTGACGTACGTCGGCTCCGAGCACATCCGAGCGGTGCTCGACGAGGTCGTCGGTCACGTCGACCGCGTCCACACCGTCCCGCCGGGTGTCGACGTCGACACGTTCACGCCGCAGGACCGCGGCGCAGCGCTCGACGATCTGCTCGCGGAGGCGAGTGCCGATCCGCCCAACCCGGGCAACCGGAACGAGCGGCTGCCGGACGCCGGCAACGCCGAGCGGCTGCGGGCGTTCTTGAGCGGCGACGAGCCGACCGTCGTCTACTTCGGGAAGCTGATCGAGCAGAAGGGCGTGCAGCTGCTGCTGCAGGCGATGCACGAGGTCGACGCGCGGCTCGTCGTCGTCGGCTTCGGCCCGGACCGGCCGGTGTTCGAGGCGGCTGCGCCGGCGCGTACGCTGTTCACCGGCCCGTTCGAGCACCGCCACCTCGTGCACCTGCTGCCGCTCGCCGACGTCACCGTCGTCCCGTCGGTCTTCCCGGAGGCGTTCGGCATGGTCGCCGCCGAAGCTGCTGCGGCCGGCTCGCCGCCGCTGGTGGCGCGCCACTCCGGTCTCGCCGAGGTCGCCGCCGGGCTCGAGCAGAGCTATCCGGAGCGGCTGCGGCACCTCGCCTCGTTCACGCCGGGCGACGTCTCCGATCTCGCGCGGAAGCTGAACGAGCTGCTCGCGCTGCCGCGCGGCGACCATGCGGCGCTCGCCGCTGCCGCACGGCGCACGGTCGTCGAGCGCTGGTCGTGGGACCGCGTCGCCGCGCGGCTGCTCGAGCGCGGAGAGAACCTCTAGGCTTCCCGCGCGATGGGCGAGGAACAGCGCGTCTCCTGGCAGGAGCTGCTGCGGTCGGCGCACGATGCGTTCGAGAACGGCACCGACCTGACGGTGGCGGTCGAGGAGGAGTTCGCGCTGCTCGACCCCGAGACGCTCGAGCTCACGAACCGGTTCGAGGAGATGCACGCCGCCGCGCTCGAGGTGCCCGAACTGGCCCCGCACGTCGTCGGCGAGCTGATCGCGTCGGAGATCGAGGTGCGCACCGGCCGCTGCGAGAGCTTCGGCCAGGCGGCGGTGACGATGCGGGAGCGCCGTGAGCAGCTGCACGCCGTCGCCCGTGACCGCGGGGTCGCGCTCGGCAGCACCGGCACGCACCCCTGGAGCCGCTGGCAGGACCAGCGCATCATCGACACGCCGCACTACCGGCGGAACGACCAGCTGCTGCGCTACGTGGTGTGGCGCAACAACAGCTTCGGCCTGCATGTCCACGTCGGCATCGCGGGCGCCGACCGTGCGATCGCGGTGCACGACGGGCTGCGGAACTTCTTGCCCGAGCTGCTCGCGCTGTCGGTGAGCTCCCCGTTCGTCGAGGCCGTCAACTCGGGGCTGCACTCGGCGCGGACGGAGATCTTCACGCGCATGTTCCCGCGTTGCGGCATCCCGGATGCGTACGGCGACTGGCGCGGCTTCTCCGACTACGTCGAGTTCCTCTATCGCACCGGCTCGATCACGGAGCACACGCAGATCTGGTGGAGCGTTCGTCCTCATCTCGCCTATCCGACGATCGAGCTGCGCATCTGCGATGCGCAGCCCGACCTCGCCGAGGCGCAGGCCGTCGCCGCGCTCAGCCACGCGCTCGCCGCCCGCTGTGCGCGCGCGTTCGACGAGGGCGAGCCGCTCCCGAACCTGCCGAACCGGCTGCTCGAGGAGAACCTCTGGCGCGCGATCCGCTTCGGGCTGTCCGGTGAGCTGCTCGACTTCGAGCGCGGGGAGCCGGTGCCGGCGCGCGCCCGGCTCGAGACGCTCGTCGACTGGGTGCAGCCGGTGGCGGACGAGATCGGCGCCGCGCCGTACCTCGCCGTGCCGAGGCAGACGGCCGCCGACCGGCAGATCGCGCAGGCCGAGGAGGGCCTGACGCTCGAGGAGATCTTCGCGGGCCAGGTCCGCGCGGGAGAGCCGGTTGAGCGCTGAGGGCCCGCAGGAGG